>JAGKXB010000001.1 GCA_021151485.1 Oxalobacteraceae bacterium
CCATAAAGGTTGCTTTTCAAATAAGTAAAAAGTTGGCAAATAATATTTTTTTAATTATTTATTAAACAATATAAAATCATTTGTGTTATATTTAAGTCAATTATCTAATTGACACTTTTAATTAGGAAAATACGCAAAAAATCTGCCTACTTATACCGCTTTTCCTCAAGGAGAAACAACCATGTCATTCATCGGTGCATTCACAAACTTTAAGAGCCATGTTGCAAATTCAGAAACATGCGCATTCAATTTGGGATTTAAAGGTATCAATGGCAAAACACCGGGGGAGACAAGAACGGTAAAAGACAAAATACTGCCTCCACGATTTAGTAGGAATCCTCCACTTGATTCAAAAGGAAAAATAAACCTTTTGCAAGAATTCGCAGGGAGTGCGAAAGATGATGCAAAAACATTTGCGACATTTTTCAATACAGTTATTCGCGTAAAAGACGGAGCGGATGTCCGATGGCTAGATGTTGCAGCCCGGACCCATGATGAAGAATTCACACGCTTTTTACTAGAATCAGGTGCCAACCTTGATCTTTGCAGTCCAACAACCCACGATAACCTGAAAGAATTGGCAGCCGATGTTGGTTTTCAAACTGTCGGTGACATAACAGCACAAGAAATACAAGACGCTGTCCGTGCCATCCGTGAGGCAGATACTTCGGATGGAAGAATACAAATTCTGCAAAATCTTGCAAATGTAAGCAATACAGAAACAGATGGCACTACCGCACTTCTCGGCAAACTCGATCTGAATGCCGTCATTCGCAAACAAGGCGGTAAAGAATACACATTGCTTGATTTTGCGGCTGAAATTGATGATAAAAGCGTGGCGCTTTTTTTAATGGAAAAAAATGCCACCCGCTGCTCTGAAGACACAAAAAAACAATTTGCCACAGAGTTCGAACTATCGGATACACAGTCCAGGCTTGCCAAACTTCAAAATTTAGCCGCAGCCTTAACAAACACAAATACAGAAGTGCCATCAATTGTTGGCTCTGCAACGGAAACACACGATGTAGAGGAAAATATTAACGCTGCCCGTCAACGTAATTTGGGTCATTATGTACATAGATTATTGAATAATCCGCTTGCTTTAGCTGCGGTGATCGCTGGCGGCTCTCTGTACACAGCCCCCATCATCTTCAATGGAATCATCTCAGCTGGCTATATCACAGCACAGGCAATTGGCGCTGTCGGCGTATTGCCCGTTTATGCCTTGGATAAAACAATATCGGCTGGAATTAATCTTGCCAGAACCGGTTTAGGCTATGAAAAAGCAAACACTCGCTATTACCTGACCAAAGCAGTTGGTGGACTTGCCTGCTTGATGGGATTAGCGGCTGTCGCGATTTGCGCCAATAATCCTGCCAGTGCAGGATTCCGATTAGCATTCATGTCTGGCCCTGCTTATTTAGGTGCAATGCTCATTAGCTGGGGATTGGAAGGAAGCCAAGAAGCAGACAAGTTTTTTTACAATGATCGTGTTGCAAGTTTGAATCAATTATTTGAATCCACACAACCTGACATGCAAAAAGAAAATTGGGGGACAGTGAAGAACTTCATCTATAACTTGGCGACAGAACGTGGATTCAAAGATAACTATAAAAATGCTTTTGCAATTCCCAACACCGATCCTGTTGCTGCTCCAACCGCGCCAACTTACCCAGGCATCATCAAAGGAACACTCGCCACATTTGCGGTACGCATTTATGCATAGCAAGATTAAAACAAACAGTACATCAGAAAGAGGCTTATAATCCCGCTGAAAATTCTTTTTGTGCGCCGCACCATTTCTTATTTGTAATTTGTACTATGACAAATCTGGCCAAAATACTGCCCGCAAACAATGTTCTACTCAACCTTGAAGTTTCCAGTAAAAAACGGGCATTTGAACAAGCTGGTTTGATTTTTGAAAATAACTGCGGCATTGCGCGTTCCACAGTTTCCGATAATTTATTTGCACGGGAACGATTAGGTTCAACAGGATTAGGACATGGTGTGGCAGTGCCGCATGGCAGAATCAAAGGTTTAAAAGCACCACTGGCCGCTTTTGTTCGTTTAGCCGAACCCATTCCATTTGAATCACCTGATGGACAAGCCGTCAATTTGTTGATTTTTTTACTAATTCCAGATCATGTGACTAAACAACATCTGGAAATTCTGTCAGAAATCGCTGAAATGTTTTCAAACGACGCTTTCCGTCAAGCACTGAATCATGATCCTGACGCCGCATCGGTACATGCGCGCCTAGTTACATGGCAACCCAGTTTGCGCAACATCTCGTAAAACAACATCACATCCCCCTTGTTACCAGTTTTTTATGTGCCCATTAACCACCGAACTCACCATTCAACGCCTTTATGATGACAATCGCGATGCCTTACAACTAGGCTGGTTTGCTGGCTTTCCAGGGGGTGAGCGTTTGATTTCGGGCGACACCGCATCAGCAGCAGATCAAATCGGGCACTTAAATTTGATTCATCCAGGACGAATGCAAGTCTTTGGTCATCAGGAGGTTGAATACCATCAACGCCTAAGCCCAGAAACCCGAAACGATCACATCAATGAGTTAGTCGCAGGCGAACCGCCAGCATTCATCATTGCCCAAGGGCTGGAAACACCCTCAGACATCTTTGCTATCTGCGAAGAAAAAAACATCCCTTTGTTTTCCACACCCCTGCCCGCAGCAGAAGTAATTGATTACTTGCGTGTGTATTTATCTAAAAAATTAGCGCAACGCGTCATGATGCATGGCGTTTTCATGGACGTGTTGGGAGTCGGTGTATTGATTACCGGTGCCTCTGGTTTGGGTAAAAGCGAATTAGGACTGGAGTTAATTTCCCGCAGCCATGGGCTAGTTGCCGACGATGCCGTCGAGTTCTCGCGCATCGCCCCGAATATGATAGAAGGCCGCAGCCCCAAATTATTACAAAATTTACTAGAAGTACGCGGCCTGGGCTTACTAGACATCAAGGCCATTTTTGGCGAAACCGCAGTGCGCCGCAAAATGCGTTTAAAACTGATTGTGCATCTAGTACGTCGCAATGCGATGGATGAAGAAACTGAACGTTTACCGTTTAGTAGCCCCACTCAGGACGTACTCGGACTTGCCATCCGAAAAGTGATTATTCCCGTTGCAGCTGGCCGTAATATTGCGGTACTGCTGGAAGCTGCCGTCAGAAATACGATCTTGCAATTACGGGGAATTGATACGCTACAAGAATTTATAGAGCGTCAACGACAAGCCATGACTAGCGATTAACAATATCCATCATGCACATCGTTCTTATCACCGGTATTTCTGGCTCCGGAAAATCAGTCGCGTTAAACGTCATGGAAGATGCAGGCTATTACTGCGTCGACAACCTTCCTCCCAGATTATTGTGTGAGCTAGTCGCCACCTTGATACATGAAGGCAACAACAAACTAGCCGTTACTATGGATGCGCGTAGTGCGGACTCCTTGGCAGGATTAGAAAACGATATTACCCAGTTAAGAAATCAGGGACATGCCGTCAAAGTTCTTTTTCTAACGGCCAGTACACATGCATTGATTGCCCGCTTTTCAGAAACACGCCGCAGCCATCCTTTATCGCACCGAATCACAGTCAATCAAAGCCCAGAAGCACGACGCACACTAATCGAATGCATCCTGGCAGAGCGAGAAATCTTATCGTCCGTCGAAAAACTCGGCCATGTCATCGATACATCCGATTTAAGTGCCAACAAACTACGTGACCGGATTAAAGAATTAAGCAATATTGCCAACGTACCACTGACACTATTTTTTGAATCGTTTGCTTTCAAACTAGGCGTACCGCTAGATGCCGATTTTGTCTTCGATGTACGCGCCTTGCCTAATCCCTACTACGACATCAATTTACGCCCACTAACAGGCAAAGATGCGCCCGTCATTGCTTTTCTCAATGAACAAGAAAGCGTGACGGATTTACTCAGAGATATTCGCTCATTCATTGAAAAATGGTTACCTTCGTTCAAAAACGATAACCGCAGTTATCTCACAATCGCGCTAGGCTGCACTGGTGGACAACATCGTTCGGTATACATGGCCGAACAACTGACACGACATTTCCAGACGACAGAACATGTTGTTTTACGTCATCGGGAATTGTAGTTCTTTACAAAATCGAAACTAACAATTTCTTAACCGGTGCAGGCAAAGCAGCTTGTGCCAATTGTTCGTTATCCATCCAAACATGCCGAAGTTGCCCCACGATATCCAACCGCTTTTCTAACGTGATGCGATAAGGAACGATATGTAACTTAAAATGCGTGAAAGTATGGACAACTGTAGACAAACGCTGGCAAGAAGCTAGTGTGCCGAATCGTGCAACAGCTTGTACAAATAAATCTTGTTCTGGTGCTGAATCGCTACTACCAATTTGTTGCCCATCCAATTCTGGCAATGACAGCAATCCACCCCAAATCCCAAGCGCAGGGCGGCGCTCCAGTAAAACTTGATTGCGTTCAGTATCGATAATCAGCAATAAATGAGTATGTTTTTCAACCAATGTTTTCTTCGGTTTGCGTATTGGCAATTCGTTGACTTTATTCATTGCCAAAGCACCGCAATGACTTTGCATCGGACAACGCCCACAAGCTGGTTTGCTACGTGTACACAACGTGGCACCAAAATCCATCAAACCTTGCGTATAAGATTCAATATCCTGCATGGGCAACATTGCTTCTGCGCGTTGCCATAAATCATTTTCAACCTTCTTTTCCCCAGGATAGGATTGAATCGCAAACAGCCGAGCAAACACGCGCTTGACGTTGCCATCCAAAATAGCGGCTCTCGTTCCATACGCAAACGCCGCAATCGCTGCCGCAGTAGAACGACCTATGCCTGGCAAATTTGCCAACAATGCAGGATCACTAGGAAATACACCGTCATACTCCGCCACAATCTGCTGCGCGCAGCGGTGCAAGTTCCGTGCACGTGAGTAATATCCCAGACCACTCCAATGCGCCATCACGGTTTCGGAATCCGCAGCAGCAAGCGATTGCACGGTCGGAAAAGTCTGTAGAAAACGTTGATAGTAGGGAATCACGGCAGAAACCTGCGTTTGCTGCAACATAATTTCAGACAACCAAATACGATACGCATCGCGCGTATTTTGCCAAGGCAGCGTATGGCGACCATGCTGCTTTTGCCAAGCGATGAGGATTGTTGAGAAGCGCTGAGGATGATCGAAATTATCCCAATAATTATTTTTTATCATATTCATGTTTGACACTGCACACAATAAAACGTTGCACGCTGTCCCTGCTTGATATGCCGTATCGCCGTACCACAAACACGGCATGGTTGGCCTTCTCTGGCGTAGACAAAATACGATTGCTGAAAATAACCAGACTGGCCGTTGACATTTAAAAAATCCCGCAAGCTGCTACCGCCTTGTTGAATAGCCGCCGATAAAATTTCACGAATCGCCACCACCAATTTTTCATATTGTTCAAGCCTAATACGATGCGCTGGCGTTTCTGGATCAATACCGGCCCTGAATAAACTTTCGGAGGCATAAATATTGCCCACGCCCACCACGATATCGCCAGCCAGCAAGACTTGTTTGATAGCCGCTCGACGCTTGCGACTTTCATGATATAAAAGCTGGGCAGAAAATCCTGCCTCCAACGGTTCCACCCCCAAATTTCGTAATAAAGGATGTTGCTCCAACTCACCCGCTTCTTGCCCATGCCACAACACCGCGCCAAAACGGCGCGGATCCGTCATACGCATGATGAGCTGGTCAGCATTAGACGAGCGAGCAACCACCAAATCAAAATGGTCATGTGTTTGCACAGGCGTCGCAAACGGGACAATGCGCAAATGTCCCGACATACCCAGATGTATCAACAAAGTGCCATGATCAAAATTAATCAATAAATATTTACCCCGCCGCCCTAACGTTCGTATCGTGCGGCCCAACAAAATATTGGGCAAATTATTTGGAAATGGCCAACGTAAACCCTGGCGGCGCATGATCACCGCCTTCACAGTAGCATCGTTCAAAGAAGGCGCCAGGCCGAGTCGTGTGACCTCAACTTCAGGTAATTCAGGCATAAAAAATTAAAAACAACTTTAATCAAAATAAAATGAAAGCCTTGTTACTTTTTATAACAAACCCAACTTATCACTTGCGCGTAAAATTAAAGGTAATGTAAAGAGCTTAAGTAAAACAATACACATACGTCCGTACGTCCGGACATCATTTGACTAGCCAGGATACTTTCTTGAAAAACACGCTTCTTATTAAGAATATGAGATTGAATGCGATATTGATTGCAATACTTTTAGGCACATCCCTGTTATCAGCCTGTAGTGGATTACCATCATCAGCAAACTCTCCATCAATCACCGCAACGACCAAAAGCGCCTCTATCGCTGAAACGCCCTCCACTGAGTTCCAGTTAAACTCATCATCAACCAATGATACCAATGACAATCCTGACACCAATACACCTTCTTTACCCTCGCTAAAACTCAGTAGCAATTTAACATTCAAAATTTTAAGTGCAGAAATTGCACTCCAACGCAGACAATGGCAGGTTGCTTATCTTGTGCTAATGGAAGTGGCACAAGAAACACGTGATCCACGCATTGCACGCCGTGCAGCGGAAATTGCCCTAGCAGAAAAACAAGGTGCAGATGCACTAGTAGCTGTCCAACTTTGGTATGAATTAGCGCCCAACTCAGAAGAAGCAACCCAATATTATCTCAGTATGATTGTATTAAGCGATCAACTGGAAAAAGCCAAAACAATCCTAGCGCAACGTCTCGCGAATGCTACTAAGCCAGAAGATCGTATTGCAGCCATATACCAGATACAGGCCCTATTAGCGCGAGCCAAAGACAAAAATGCTGCCATTTTCATGCTAGAAAATTTGCTCGCTCCCTATCAATCCACCTTCCCAGTTGAAACACATTGTGCTCTGGCATTAGCAGCACACGCACAAGGTGACAACAAACGAGCACAAACAGAAGCACGCACAGCCTTACTCAAAAAACCAAATTCCGAGCTCGCTATATTAACGTTGGTACAAGTAACGACCGATATTCCAATGGCATTACAAGCCTTATCCGATTTTTTACAGGCTTATCCAAAAGCCAATACTGTGCGTACAACCTATGGCCGTTTGTTATTCACTCAAAAACAATACAGCAAAGCAGAAAACGAATTCAGTCTATTGCTCAAGGCACAACCACAAGATTTGACTGCACTGTACATGTTGGGTGCGCTAGCTTTGCAAAATCAAGACACAAAGAACACAGAAAAATATTTCATACGTTACTTAAATCAATCAAAAATCACACCCAACAATGCGCTTGATGACACACAAGCATTGCTCATCCTGTCGCAAATTGCGGAAGAACGTGGAGACATTCAAACGGCACTGGAATGGTTAAGCCAAATTAATCCAATAAGCAACACGGTCAGTGACCCAAACACTTCTTATTTCAACATTCAATTAAAACGCGCCCAACTCATCGCCAAAAGCGGCAACATTCAACAAGCGCAAGAATTTTTACACCGAATCAATCCAAAAAATCCATTGGAGCAATCACAAACCATGTTAGTAGAAAGCCAAATACTGCGTAATGCGCAAAGATGGCAAGATTCCTACAACGTACTAGAGGCAAGCCTGCAACAATTTCCAGACAATGTTGATTTACTGTACGAATATGCCTTGGCCAACGAAAAACTAGCCAAGCTGGAGAGCATGGAAACCGCACTATACAAAATCATCAAACTCGCACCCAATAACGCACACGCCTACAATGCACTTGGTTATTCCTTAACAGAACGCAATATTCGTTTAGACGAAGCACAATCCTTGCTCAAGCAGGCGCTCAAACTCTCACCCGAAGATCCCTACATTATGGACAGCATGGGCTGGTTGCAATTTCGTATGGGTAACTTGAATGCAGCGGAGAAATTACTACGACAAGCGTATACGCTACGTCCTGATGCAGAAATCGCCATCCACTTGGGTGAAGTACTGTGGGTACAAGGGCAAAAAAGCGAAGCACAAAAAGTGTGGCGCAACGTTGATCCCCAAACACCGCAAAACACTATGTTAAAAAATACACTGACACGCCTTCAAGCATGGTTATAACGCCGCTCATCCTGATATGCACGTTTTAAAGCCCATATTAATCAGCATCGTTGCGCTGCTTAGTGCTTGCGCAAGCAATCCATCGAACAAAGCACTCAATCAGACCACCTTGAAAAAAGAACAACGTGCTGCTGCTTCTCCTGAGCCACTCCACATGACAGGGCGATTTTCCATCCGCATATATCCTAAAGATGCACATAATGATGAGCAAAATCAAAATCATTCGTTGCATGGCAATTTTGAATGGGTACAAACCAATCATAGTGCCCCTATCCATATTCCCGAAAACACCAAAGTAACGTTACTTTCTCCCTTCAAACAAACACTAGCCGTCATTGATCTAACACCTCAAATCGCTACGCTCACGCAGGTGGGGAAAATACCAAAAAGCGCACCAGATGCCGACACCTTGGTAACAAACATACTAGGTTGGCCGCTGCCCATATCCGGTTTACGCTACTGGTTACAAGGCAATGCAGTCAAAGTTGACGGAAGCACTTTTTACGCAAATCCGGAAAACAATCTAGTCACCACTCAAGATGGCTGGCAAATTCACTATATTAGTTGGGAGGAAGATGAACATACCAACAATAAAAAACCTTATCAACCTAAACGAATTGACCTAACACGAATGATTCCCGCTTTAGGCGAAATCACAATTCGCATCATGATCGATAGCCGACAATGACGACACGCAGCTTATCTTTATACAACTGCCTGGCACCTGCCAAGTTGAATCTGTTTTTGCATGTAACGGGGCGGCGGGCCGATGGTTACCACTTACTGCAAACCGTTTTTCAATTACTCAATTATGGTGACTACCTACATTTTGACCTGCGTGATGATGGCATCATCCAACGCACCACCAAATTAACCAACATCCCAGAAGCATCCGATTTAATCGTACGCGCAGCCAAGTTATTGCAAACACGCCATCAACAAAAATTTTCTAACACGTCTCATGCAAGCAATTTTCTTCCTGGCGCCAATATCAAAATAGAAAAACGCTTACCCTTGGGTGGCGGCTTAGGCGGAGGTTCATCCGATGCGGCCACCACCCTGATGGCATTAAATCATTTATGGCAAACCGGCTTAAATCGCGAACAATTAATGCAATTAGGCCTACAACTAGGTGCGGATGTGCCCTTTTTTATATTTGGCCAAAACGCTTTTGCTGAAGGCATTGGCGAAATATTCAAACCAATCACCACACCAAATGGCTGGTTTGTCATTATTGAACCCGGTGTGACCGTCCCTACAGCTGACATCTTTCAATCACACACATTAAGCCGTAATACCGCACCTATCACCGTTGCTGACTCTCTCAACAAATCTGAAATTTACACTCCATCCTATGGAAAAAATGATTTACAACCCATCGCAACGCAATTATTTCCAGAAATTGCACATGCTATTGAATGGCTTAATACATTCGGTAATGCAAGAATGACAGGTTCTGGTGCCTGTGTTTTTTGTTTTTTTGAAACAGAAAAAGCAGCTGATGCTGTACTCACCCACACACCAACCAAATGGAAAGCATGGAAAGCACCAGCCCTCCAAAATCACCCGCTCTCCCACTTATTGCCTTAACTCCCAAATAAATTTGAACAATTTTTCAAAAAGGATTGATTTTGGTATAAGTTGACACTATAATGTTCCCTCAGACGTAAACGGAGGGGAGTCGCCAAGCTGGTTAAGGCACTGGATTTTGATTCCAGCATGCGAAGGTTCGAATCCTTCTTCCCCTGCCACCAATTCTATTCAATCGCTAAGCCGCCAACGCCGATAAAAAATCACAGCGTATTTGGCGGCTTTTGAATTTCTACCCAATCCTTTAATTTTTTAACACTTACATTCAAGGATGTCCATGGCATACGAAAACCTGATGGTTTTTACTGGCAACTCCAATCCCACATTAGCCGAAGAAGTAGCAAAGCAACTTGGCATCCCACTTGGAAAAGCCGAAGTTTCCCAATTCTCAGACGGCGAAGTGATGATTGAAATCAACGAAAACGTTCGCGGCAAAGACGTTTTTGTCCTTCAATCCACCTGTGCGCCAACCAACGACAACTTAATGGAATTGATTTTGATGGTCGATGCGCTTAAACGTGCCTCTGCCGGCCGCATTACTGCCGCCATCCCTTATTTTGGCTATGCTCGTCAAGACAGACGCCCACGCTCAGCACGCGTTGCTATTTCTGCCAAAGTAGTCGCCAACATGTTGGAAAAAGCTGGTGTAGAGCGTGTGTTAATCATGGATTTACATGCTGATCAAATTCAAGGATTTTTTGATATTCCGGTTGATAATATTTATGCATCACCTGTTTTATTAAACGATTTACAAAAGAAAAATTACGATGATTTGCTAGTAGTATCACCTGATGTCGGTGGCGTAGTAAGGGCACGTGCGCTTGCAAAACGTTTAAATTGTGATTTAGCCATCATCGATAAACGCCGCCCAAAAGCCAATGTATCGGAAGTGATGAATATCATCGGCGAAGTTGAAGGCCGCAATTGTGTCATCATGGATGACATGGTTGACACCGCAGGCACCTTAACTAAAGCCGCGGAAGTATTAAAGCAAAATGGCGCGAAAAAAGTCGTCGCTTATTGTACACATCCAGTATTGTCAGGCCCCGCGATTCAACGCATACAAGATTCCACCCTAGATGAATTAGTCGTAGTTAATACGATTCCTTTATCGCCAGCCGCCAAGGAATGCCAGAAAATTCGCCAATTATCGTGTGCAGAATTGTTAGCAGAAACATTCCGACGCATCACTAAAGGCGATTCAGTAATGTCACTTTTTCTGGACTAATGTTTCATTCTCTATATTTCTTAAATTCATCCTCTGGTCGCGGAGGATTTCACCACGCAAGTCATCATTAATTAACAATTTGACTTGCATTTATTTGGAGCATCAAAAATGAAAGTTGTCGCATTTAAACGCACATTGCAGGGGACTGGAGCGAGCCGCCGCCTGCGTACTTCCGGCCAAACACCTGGCATCTTATACGGCGGCGGCAGCGAGCCAGTCAGCATCGCTGTTGATCACAACACTCTCTACCATGCCTTGAAAAAAGAGGCGTTTCATTCCTCCATTCTGGATTTGGAAATTGATGGCAAAGCAGAAAAAGTACTGTTACGTGACTTCCAAATGCATGCATTTAAACAAATCGTACTGCACGTTGATTTCCAACGCGTTGACACAAATAAGAAGATTCACGTGAAAGTGCCTCTACACTTCATCAATGCAGAAATTTCACCTGCTGTGAAATTGTCTGGCGCGATCGTTAGCCACGTTGCATCTGAGTTGGATGTCAGCTGCTTACCAGCTGATTTGCCTGAATTTGTGACTGTTGATTTGGCACAAATCACCGTAGGACATTCAATTCACGTCTCCGACCTCGCTTTACCAAAAGGCGTGACAGCGATCGCACATGGTGACAATCAAGTCATCGCCACTGCGTCTGTTCCTGCCGGTCATGTAGCAGAAGCAAGTGCAGAAGCAGCAGAACCAACGACAAAAAAATAATTTTTGTCGATCTTGATTAAAAAACCCGCCCACATGGCGGGTTTTTTATTACACATTCACTTTGGTTGGATAGAGACAAATCTTCGCCACACTTACGTTAATTATTTAACATGCATTTTGATTAATTATCCGCAACACAAAAAATGTTTTTTATGGACATTTTTTGATTAAAGTCAACCATGCAGACCAAGAACATGATGCTTGTATTTTACTTTTTTTGTGTTTATAGTAAGAGCGTTGTTGCTTCAAATAAGAGTTTTTTAATTGTGTTAAATATGATTAGTAAGAAAAATTATTTTATTAATTGTCTTTATATTGGGGAAATATCATGAAAAGATTTTTTAAATACTGTTTGTTTATTTTTGCGCTGGCAGTCAGTCAAATGTCTTGGGCCAGCACAGCCAATTGTCCCACAGTCAATGGAAAGCCAATGGCTAATTGCGTAGATCCAACTTGCAATGCTGGTGAAAGCGTCTATGGCCTTGACTATCGGAAATGCATTCCTGCTTGCAGAAGCGGTTATTCAACCACATCATCAGCCGATTTGGTTTGTATGGAAAATTGCCGTTCTGACTACCACCCAACAGGTGCACTCAACTGCACACGTGACGGCAGTCTTTCCTACACACCCGCATTACGTACAAGTTGCCCAAAAAACAATCCATTTAAATGCAGAACAAGACAAGATGATTGCCGGGACGGATATGACAAAGTAGCAGGCGTATGCTGGGCACATGTGTACCAAAAAGGTAGCTATACCCGTACCAACGACATACATTATGCAAGAAACTGCCCTGCTGGATACACACTGAAAGAAACACAACCAGCTGGCTTTTACTACTACTGCCAACTTTGCAACAGCAATCCCACAACATCTACAGTATTGGCTATCGATGGCGGCACCTACTACAAAGTAGGAACTACCGTTACCCTCAGATCCACAGTCACTGTGACAGTTCCACTTTGCAATTCAGCAGGCGGGACCATCGTAACAAGTTTCATGGTCAATACCAAACCTTTGCCTTTGGGAAATTGCACTTTGCAAAAAGATGGTAAGAATGCTACAGGTGGAGATGTAGGTGAGTTTACTTGTACCATACAATATACAATAACTAAAGAAGACCCAACTGGAGAGTGGCTAGTAAGCGGCGACTCTGTCAGCAAGCTTAGTGGTGGCCAAGCCAACAAATTGGCAAGTCCAAGTAATAACGGCAACTTAAGTTTCACCGTCGTTCCTTAAGTAACAAAAACATCAAAATACGCGTACAACCTTACTACCAGAAATATGCTTCTCTAATAAATCTGATAGCATCGTAGGTAAATACGAACCGAAAACCCCAGGCAAGCAGTCTTTGCCTGGGGTTTTTCATATCCATCATCATCGTTACCAGATATCATTTATTGCCAGTTATTGTTACCCATCAACAATAAATAGTTGCTTAATTATTACTAATGTAGATCACTTATCAATGCAATAATGCATGATTTATATTAAGATATGACTTATATGGGCTATGAACGACAAAACGTTTACACCATCGAACTAGCACAAAAACATCAAAATGAAGCAGGGAGAATGCTCATGAAAAAAATAAGCGGTATGCAAAAAATACGTCAATTTGCCAAACAAAAAGGAGCCTTTTTACTGCTCGAGATGAGCGCTGTTTCCATCGTTGCCTCAATGGCTGTTGCGACTGCTCTCATTCAGCAAAAAAATACGTTGCAAGCTGAGCGTTATCAAGCACAAGGAGAATTATTAAAAACTTTGTCGGCAAGTATAGACTCGTATATCGCTTCAAATTACATAGCACTAACCAACAACACAAATGCCACAACAAATGCGGCAGGTACTGCGATTAGCGGTAGCGTATATGGCCCTAACGGTAACAACACCACCACCACGTACCCCGTCGCAAATATTTACTCACCAACCATCGCCGAATTAATCACAGCCGGATTTTTATCTAGCGGATTTAGCTCAACCGCATTAGTTTATGCCAGTGACAACACAAAACCCGAATATGCCATAAAAATCACACCATCCACTGCGGCCAATTGCCCTAACTGTGATTTACGTGGTTTGGTATATCTTAATAAAGCAGTAAAAACAGATGAAATTAAAAATTTAGGTACATCAATAGCAGCCATCGGTGCCAATGGGTTGTATTCTGTGGAAACTAATACAGATGCAGGAACAACATCTACAAAATTGTATGGTCGAGACGGCAGCACGCAAAGAGATAATCCTGTCAGTGGTACCCCCGCCGGAATACTTGCAGCAAGTAATGCTTACTCGACAAGTGGTTTATCTAATTTCATGCGCATAGATGGTACTGCCACACCAACTGGCGATCAAAATTGGAACACCAAGAACTTGACCAATGTGGGTTCATTAACTGCTGGTACTGGCACTGTCAATACGACAACAGGTGTTTGGTCAGCCGACGCTACTACCGGAGTCATAGAACCTGGAGTACGCATAGACAGTAATGGTAATATTTATGCAAGCGGCACCATTTATGGCACGCTTGCCAACACCGCATCCACAGTATCTCTAGATTTAAAACCCACCAGTGGCGCAAGAACGAATGCCAACTTTCTTAAGGCCGGCGCAATTGTTGCGAGCGATGATCTTAATGCCAGTCCTGGTTCTGTAGGTAGTATTACTGCCAGTAGTTATATCACTGGCGCATCGCTTTATACTGGTTCTATCAATACCATTGCCGCTACTCCAAGTGGTACTGGTGCATCTCTCAAAAGTGATGGCTCCATTTATGCAAGTAGCACTATCACGGGAGGATCTTTCTTCACGACAGGGACTAGTGGGACTAATGCGTTCAGTACAACAAACGGCAATATCGTTGCAACAAACGGCAATCTTTATACTGGTTCTTCCAACACAATTGCGGCCAGTCCAAGTGGTACAGGTGCCGCACTCAGAAGTGATGGATCCATCTATGCAAGTGGTACCATCAAAGGTAACGGCTTGAATGCCAGCAGCCAAGGCATTAGCAATGCAGGTGCTATCAGTGGCGCAACCAGTATCGATGCAACCGGAAATTTCAAAACAACGGCTGCAATTGCAGTCGGGACCAGCACGGCAGGTAGTGCTGGCTCGATCACTGCCAGTGGAAAGATTACAGCTGGTACTGGTCTGGATGCGAATAACGCAGGCATTAGTAACACAGGCCCAATAACCGGTGCCACAACAATCGTTGCTAGTGGAGAAATTAAAGGTAGTGCATTCACCGGTAGTAATAGTAGTATTAACTCAAATGGCCAAATTCTGGGTACATCGTTATACGTCGGAAGCAGTGGCGCTCAAGCAACGACAAATGGCACAACAACGACTGGTGTAGGCTTAAGCAGCGCTGGCACACTGAGTGTTGGCGCTGCTGGCTCTAGCAGTACCAATATGTTTACCGTTAACAGAATTACTAGTGGTGTTCAAACCGCAGTGGTCGCAATTAAGAATCTTGCAAGCAGTGTTACTGATGCAATACTGACAGTCCTTGGTACCATTCAGGCAACTGGTGGTGATTTGATTGCAAAAGCTAGTGGTGGTGTTGGCGGCAATGTCAAGGCTGATGGGAATTTAGAATTGACAGCAAAAAGTAGCAACAGCCAGTTGAGTTATACTGGCACCGTTGGCAGTGGTAGCAATGGCGGCTGGTTTCTTAGTAGCGATGGTAATTGGCTGGTATCGTTGAATAGCAAGGGAATTTGGACAGAAGGAGATATCAACGGCGGTCGTATTAGTGTAGGGCAAAGGGGTGCGAACAACGCCAGTATTGATGAATTGGGCAATATTACCGGTAAATCTTTAAACACAGGCAGTGGCACCATCCAAACAACTGGGACTATTAGCGGTGGCAATATTACCGGCACGTCTCTAAACACAGGCAGTGGCACTATTCAAACAACTGGCACTATTAGCGGTGGCAATATTACTGGCACAATCAATGCTACCAATTTAAAAGGCCCTGCTGCCACATTGAATACCGATTGCTCTAGTTCCGGCGTAGGTGCCATAGCGAGAGACAGCACAAATGCTACTGGCACATTAACTTGCGAAAAATTACCTGACACTACTACTCTCTGGCGTAGCAGTACCGTAACACTGGACGCAAATACGCACCTGGGAATCAATTTAAATACTAATAACGCTACAGATTGTGCAAGCGGATATGTGATGACGGGCGTTTATACCAATAGTAGTAAGACAGTGACTCAAATAAGATGCTCACCTATTTACCAAAGCAAAACGTTACTATTTAGACCTTCATAAAAATAGCCTTGGCAAAGCAGGCTTCATATTCAATAAAACTACTTTGCCATTAGAATGCATGCTTTCAATCCGACCAGGCCAACCAGCCGCTATTGAATTCAACTTCGATGGCCTGGTTGGCCCTTCTCATCATTATGCTGGTCTGTCTTACGGTAATTTAGCTTCCTCTCAAAATATCGGTAGCGTCGCCAATCCCAAACAAGCGGCGCTGCAAGGTTTGGACAAAATGCGGATGCTGGCAACACGCGGTTTGAAACAAGCCGTGTTGCCGCCGCAAGCCAGGCCCAATTTCCGCTTGCTGCGTCAATTGGGTTTTAGCGGCAGCGATGCTCATGTGCTGGCTTGCGCTCATCGCAGCTCCCCTGCTCTTTTGTCCTGCGCTTATTCTGCTTCTTCCATGTGGACAGCCAATATGGCGACCGTCAGCCCATCAGCTGATACCATGGATGGACGCGTACATTTCACACCAGCAAATTTAAACAATAAATTGCATCGTGCACAGGAACACGTACAGGCAACACAGACTCTACGTGCCTTGTTCCGGGATGAACGTTATTTCGCCGTACATGATGCTCTACCCTCCACACCTGCTCTCAGTGATGAAGGCGCAGCGAATCACACACGTTTATGCGCAAATCATGGCGCTGCTGGAGTCGAAATCTTTGTATACGGACGTAGCGAATTTAATGCGCAGGCAAAAACACCAACACAGTTCCCTGCACGCCAAACTTTAGAAGCCTCTCAAGCAATTGCACGTTTGCATGGTCTGCATGAAAAGCGCACGCTTTACATCCAACAAAATCCCGCTGTGATCGAACTGGGTGTGTTCCACAATGACGTGATTGCTGTGGGTCATCAAAACGTCCTGTTTTATCATGAAGACGCTTTTGTGGATGAATCTACCGCCATCACCAACTTACAACGAATGATGAATCAAATGGGCGCACCACTCCATGCTTTACGTGTGAACAATACGCAAGTTTCAGTACGCGATGCGGTCGGTAGTTATCTATTTAACAGCCAATTACTATCACTGCCCAAACACAAAGAAAATGGCAAAATGGCTCTATTAGTGCCACATGAATGCCAAGAAAATCCACGAGTCGCCGCATATTTAGCCGGTTTGATTGCCAGTGATGGGCCAATTGATGAATTGATCAGCGTCGATTTACGACAAAGCATGCGCAATGGTGGGGGACCAGCTTGCCTACGCTTACGTATAGTACTAAGCGATGAAGAAGCGGCTGCTATGCACCAAGGTGTTGTCATGACCGAAACGCTATACGCAACATTGATCGCCTGGGTTGAAAAACATTACCGTGACCGTTTATCACAAGAAGATCTGGCTGATCCGCTACTCGCGATAGAAATCCAAACAGCACTAGAAGAATTGGCAAAAATCCTGGATTTACCAGGATTGTACGAACACGCATACGTTTAAAAAATTTAGGGGCCACTCACCCTGCTTTACATCCGCAAAGGGCCTGACCTTACGTGCCTTGTATGTTAATATCGCACAAATTATTTGCCCATTCTTAGGGGTGAGATTTAGAGCAAGGATTATCTCCTTCTCACTCATTAAGAAGATCAAAACACTCAGGTCAATCAAGCTAATCAAGTCAAACAAGTTCAACCATCCTCAATCGTGTAGTTGCCTATTCGTTTATAGACAATTTACATACATTATTGCCAATACATTATTAGGGAAAACAGAATGAAGCAACAAGACCAGGACCTTCGCCAACAAACTCTGGATCTCATTACAGCACAAGCAAATGACCTTGCTGTTAATCAAAGTGCAGCGGTTATGCCTTTGATCAAAGCATGGTTAGCTTCTTTGGAAGAAGAGGATTTATCCAGCATTACTCCCCAACACCTTGCTTCTGTCTTATTGGATGGATTTTCCCAAGTTGCACAACGCGTACAGCCTAGCTGCCAAATTGCACCCTTGACCGCTGCTGATGGACACGGTAGCGTTGCCACCGCACTGTTAATCGTGAACCAAGACATGCCATTTCTGGTGGATTCTATCGTTATGGCATTACGTAAAAAACATCACGCCATTCGCGCTGTATTTAATACCGTTTTATCTGTACGCCGTAATAATGAAGGTTATGCCACCCATGCCGATCGGGCTACCACAGGCAACGATCCATTGGAATCCACCATTTTGTGTCTGCTTTCCGAAGAGTTAGCAAAACAGGATTTAACTGATCTGATCACAGATATACAAAGCGTTGCAAAAGACGCCGCTGTCGTACAAAACGCTACAGTATCGTTGTCAGAAAAACTATCCAGCGTTGCCACTGCCGCTACAAACAACACCAATAGCAACAAAGAAGATGAAGGACAAGAAGTCGCCGCCTTTTTAGAATGGGCAAAAAATGGGGCATTTGAAGCATTCGGCTATGCCTATTATCGCGTCACCTCCGGCATGAGCGCATTGACACCTGATTTGCCTAGCAGTCTTGGCGTGTTGCAAGATGTCAATCATCCAGTTTATGGCGCTTGTTTGACAGGCATTCCCGGCGATTTCAATACTTTGTCAGCTCGTGAATATACACTTTCCATCGTCAAAGCTGGCGTGCAATCTACCCTGCATCGTGATCAACCATTGGATTTTATTGGCATACGTGACAAAAACGCGCAAGGTGAAATCCTAGGTGAGCATTGCTTTGTCGGCTTGTTCACACGCACGGCAACCGCTACGCCGTTGGCACGCTTGCCATTTGCACGCGGCAAAATTGCTAAAGTCTTAACCATCGCTGGCGTCAGAAGAGAAGGATTTAGAGCTGAAACATTTTTAGAAATCCTAGAATCCTTGCCACGTACCGAAGTGTTAGAAGCAGAACCAGAATGGCTGGCAGCTGTCTGCAGCTCTGTGGTTTCCCTCTACAAACAAGCACGTACCAAAATATTTGCTCGCCACGACGTATATCAACGTCATTTGAACGTCTTGGTGTATTTACCACGTGAACGCTATAGCGCCAGCCTGGTTGAAGCATTAAGCCAAGCATTACGTGCCCGCTCCGGTGCCTGTGATGTGCGCGCCCAAACCCTAGTTGCCGATGGTCCATTGGCCCGTGTGTACTTGATCGCCAACGCTGCGCGTTATCCATTGGATTTGGAAAACGAAATTGAACAAGCATTGTTAACAGTATTGGATGGCTGGCATACCGAGTTCGATTATTTGGCGGACAACACAACTGATGCCGATTTGCGCAAAAGCGTACGCAAACTAGTGACAACCTTGCCGGCCGATTACATTGCAGCCACATCAGCCTCGGTAGCTTATCTAGATTGCTGCAACCTGTTGCACAACTCTAATCCAACACGCGTTACGGTAAGAATAGAAACTGGCAACGATAGCAACAATCCAGCCACCATTCGTTTATATTCTGTCAATAGCGTACCATCTCTATCACGCATCTTGCCAGCCTTACACAATGCTGGCGTCTCAATAGACCGTGAACAAACATATGCCCTGGCGTCAAAAAACAATGAGAACCGCTTCTTCATCACATGTTTAACCATTGATAGTATCAGCGCTACCAAATTCGCTAACAAACAAACTGCCCAAGTGGCAGAAGAATTGTTTGAAGCATTGTTTAACGATGAAGCAGAAGATGGCCGCTTGAATGGCCTGGTCATCGAAGGTGGTTTGCGCGTCAGAGAAGTGCAATTGGTGCGTGCTTATTTAAGCTACTGGCGTCAAGCGGGTTGTCGTTTTAGCGTGCGTTATATCGCCGACTGCTTAAGAAAACAACCTGCGTATGTCATGGAATTGGTACAGGCTTTCTTGTTGCGTTTTAATCCTGCTCTTGATGCGACACAACGTCAGCAAAGCGGCGCAGCATTGGATGCATTTAAGCAACGTCTGAGTGATATCAATCATGCCGACACAGAAGAAATTTTGCGCAGTTTGACCGATTTAATGCTGGCAACATTGCGCACAACATATTTCCAGCAAGGGCAAAACAATGCAGACAATGCAGCCAGCCCAACCATCGTATTCAAATTCGACAGCAGCAAACTGGCACTCTTACCAGAACCCCGTCCTTATCGCGAGATTTTTGTCTTTTCTCGCCGCTTCGAAGGTGTGCATTTACGCGGCGGCCCGGTCGCACGTGGTGGTTTGCGCTGGTCAGACCGGATGGAAGATTACCGCACCGAGGTAATGGGCCTGGTCAAAGCACAAATGGTGAAAAACGCCGTGATCGTACCAGCAGGTGCAAAAGGTGGTTTTGTCTGCAAAATGATGCCGCAAAACGCCACCCGCGAAACCATTGCTGCCGAAGGCGAAGCAATGTACCGACGCTTCATCTCTGGTTTGCTCGACATTACCGACAACCGGGTTCAAGGTGAAATCATTGCGCCACAAAACACCGTTTGCTACGACCCAGCCGATCCTTATCTGGTAGTCGCAGCGGACAAAGGTACGGCAACGTTCTCCGATATCGCCAATGGCATCGCGGTAGAACGTGGCTTCTGGCTGGGCGACGCTTTTGCTTCCGGTGGATCGAATGGTTACGACCATAAGAAACTAGGCATCACTGCTAAAGGTGCATGGGAAGCCGTCAAACGCCACTTCTATGAAATGGAGCACGATATGAACACCACCCCCATCACCATGGTGGGAATTGGCGATATGTCGGGCGACGTGTTTGGTAATGGTGTCTTGTTATCACGTCAATTGAAGTTGGTGGCGGCATTTGACCATCGTCACATCTTTATTGATCCTACACCGGATGTGGCGACATCCTTTGCAGAGCGTACACGCATGTTTGCTTTGCCACGCTCATCCTGGGACGATTACAACAAAGACTTGATTTCTGCCGGCGGCGGCGTCTGGCCACGCTCTGCACGTAGCATCACCTTATCACCACAAGCGTGTGCGGCACTGGGAACCAGCGCGACCACCGTCACGCCAGAAGAATTGTTGCACATCATCTTGTTAGCACCGGTTGACTTGTTCTACAACGGTGGGATTGGTACTTATATCAAATCCTCCAACGAATCTCATGCGCAAGTAAAAGACAGAGCCAATGATGCCATCCGGGTTAATGGTAAAGAATTGCGCTGCAAAGTGGTGGCAGAAGGCGGCAATTTGGGCGCAACACAAGCCGGCCGGATTGAATTTGCACAAGCAGGTGGCCGTATTTTCACCGATGCAATTGACAATTCTGCTGGCGTAGATTGCTCTGATCATGAAGTTAACGCCAAAATCTGGCTGGATGTAGAAGTCAATGCTGGCATATTGAACGTAGAAAAACGCAATCAGCTTTTAAACGCCATGACGCACGATATTGAGGCGCTGGTATTGCGTGACAATACGCTACAAACACATTTGCTAGTACGCGAAGCACAAGCGCAATCTGAGCGTCAGGTTCAAGACGGTTATGCCGCTTTGATCGCCAGTTTGGAGCAAGAAGGTGCGCTTTCACGTGCAATCGAAGAATTGCCAACCGCCGCAGAATTGAGCCAACGTCAAAGCGAAGGCCGTGGGTTGACTACACCAGAATTGGCCGTTGTCATTGCGCACGTCAAGAATCGTTTGAAACGTATTCTTTCCGCACAACCACTGGTTGAAAACAACTGGGCAAGAGCGTTACTCAAACCTTATTTCCCAGCAGAATTGGTCGCTACGCGTGATCCATTGGCGCATCCACTGGCCAACGCTATTTTGGCAACCGTCTGTGCGAATGAAATCGTCAACCGCTGTGGACCGTTGCTGGTAGGTGATTTGGCACAGACTTACGGTGTAGAAGAATGGCAAGTCGTCAGTGCATGGGCCCAAGCATGGGCAGCATTGAATTTGGCACCGATCTTTGACGTATTGGATGCACATGCATTGACCGTACCACGCACTGTTTCCATGACCGTTGATGCACGCACTCGTGTCTTGCAAAAAGCTGTCACTGAAGGCGTTTTATCAATTCCTGCAGAACAAAATGCTGCTGAAAATATCGCTGAATTGACACGCTTGTTTAGCCAAGCTGAAACCCTGGCCAAATTGACACCAGCATCGTCATTGTCATTGTCTGAAGACAATAAAGCAGCCTCTCTGGCAGCAGAATTTGTCCAAGCATCCCAAGCAATTGATGCGCTTGAAGCCGTAGCGGCATTCTTGTTTGCCTCGCTCTCAGTCACGCGTCCTAATGACATGGATCTGGCGCAATTCTTACTGGTAGGCATGTCTTTACGTCGCGAAGCAGGGATTGATACATTGGAACGTAACCTTAAACTTGCACCACAAAACAAGTCTCAGGAAGAGTTACGCGACTATGCGCAACAAGCATTACGACGTGCACAACAGCGTTTGTTAACACTAGTTTTGAATCAGTCCAATGGTAGTCGCAGTCAATCTGAGCGTCATGATGCTGTGATCGCTGTCATCAAGCAATTGACACAAAACGGTAAATTCAATCCTTTGACACCATTGGTGCAACAACAATCCCTGGAACACGCCATGCGCGATGTATGGGCGCTGTGTGATGCAGCATCCACGGTGGGATAAAACTTCGCTTAGGATAGGAATCCTACAAAAGGGCACTCTCATGGGTGTCCTTTTTTTTACACCTTTGATAGGAATATGGATATAAGTATGAACATGAATTCACCTTCGCATACAAGCATCACAGCGATGATGATAGCCAAAGCTTTGGCGCAAGCTGATCTTACTTATATCGCATCATGCTTTTCTAACGCAGGTTTCATCGTCAAGCTACCAACACGTGGCATTTTGCAGATTTATCAAACACCCTCTTCCTATCCGGTTCATCTCCCTCCACCAGGACAAGTTTTGGTTTCGATTGGCATTCATGGTGATGAAACTGGACCTATCGAGTTATTGGCACACACTCTACATGGTTTGATGAAACAACCACAAACACTGGCAGTCGATCTCATGATCGTGGTGGGAAATATTGATGCAATTGCACAAGGCAAACGCTTTATTGATACAGATTTGAATCGCCTCTTCCATACAAATCGACCACACCATGAGAATAAGGAAGCCAAACGCGCAAAAGATATCATCCGTGCTACGAAAGATTTCTTTGCAGAAAACATTCATGGAGAAAAATGGCACTTGGATTTACACGCCACCATACGACCTTCGCATTACCGCAATTTCGCCATCATTGCCGATTTGCAATCAGACAACAAAAAACGGGCTTTAATTTCTTATCTAGGCACGGCAGATATTGCCGCTATCGTCTTTAATCCAAAATCAGCAGGTACTTACAGTTATTTTACTGCTGAGCATTTTGGTACCATCAGCGCTACTGTTGAACTAGGACAAGTAGCCCCACTTGGTCAAAATGATGTGAATACATTGAAAAATATGCAAGTAATGCTCGACAAGCTACTATGCGCCATACCCGTATCATCAGAAACATTTAATACAAGGCCGGCACCACAAATATTTAAGGTAGTACAAGAAATCATCAAACTTAGTGATGATTTTCATATGACGTGTGATGGTAATACACAAAATTTCACGGCCATGACGCAAGGAACCATCATTGCGCGTGATAGCACGACAATCTATACCGTACGTCATGAGCAAGAGCATATTGTTTTCCCTAATCCGAATGTCCACATCGGACAACGAGCAGGCTTGATGGTAGTAAAACAAATTAAATTATCGCGATAACAAATAATAAAGTCATATTATTGTCAACCATTTAATTTTGAATTCGTTAAATGAACAGATTCAATGGAATCTTGGAATCTATCTTTTCAAATAACAATTTACAGGGTAAAAAAATGAAAAAATTAATCGCTGTTTTACTCGCAGGGTTGTTCACAGCCTCTGCTTTTGCCGCTGAAACTGCCTCTACTCCTGCTTCAACTACCGCATCTACTTCTGCTTCAGCACACATCAAAAAGCCACCACGTATTAAGCCCATTTTTAAGAAAAAACCAGCATCCACACCAAAAGATAGCGGCCCACATACAGTTGTAGAGACAAAATAATTATTGCTTGAGTTGCAAATAAAAAAGGCAGAACCAAAAATGAATCTGCCTTTTTTCTATTCACTACGACAGTATGTCGATCACACTATCAAATTACCCATATCAAACTACATAATCAGTCTGCTTTAACCGCTTCTACCTGAATTGCTAATTTCACTTCTGGTGCTGCAAACATAGGCACGCCATAATTCAAACCGAAATCAGTACGCTTGAATTCTGCTGATGCATCCGCACCACATACCTCTCTTTTCAACATTGGATGCTGAATACATTTGAACCGATTAATAGTCAAGGTCAATGGTTTTGTCACACCCAACATTGTCATTTCACCATTAACAGCAACTGGTTTATCACCATCAAACTTGATGGATTTGCTGGTATAAGTCACCGTTGGAAATTGTGCAACGTTAAACATATCCTTGCCTTTGGCATGCTCAGTCATTTTGGCATGTCCGAAATCTATCGAATTCGTATCGATCGTGATGTCCACAGTACCGGTTTTTGCCACACGATCCAAAGTAATCTTACCCGTTGTTTTAGTAAACAACCCGCGCCAAAATGAAATACCCATATGATCAGCTTCAAAACTAGGATGTGTATGGCTAGGGTCAATCGTATAAGTTTGCGCTAACGCAAACTGCGCAGTTGTTGCAAATAATGCAACAACAAAATGTTTAAGTTTAATGTTTGTGATGTATTTCATATGATTCCTTAAAAAATTAAATTGACGAACGGGAACTGCGAGTAACTACCTTTTTAAAAGGCGCATGCGGTGTCACAACAAGGTGAAACTTAATCCAAACATCATCAGCGACCATGCTGGTATCTTTCCAATCACCTTCGCCAATATTGTAATCAAGCCGTTTAATCGGTAAATTTCCTTCAAATACTTGCTGATTCACCTCTTTTTTCACACTGATAGGAAATGCTACATCTCGGGTTTTTCCCTTGATAGTCAATTTGCCATTAACGTTCAATTTCCCTGGGGCGGCTGATTTTATCGCTCCCAATACGAAAGTTGCCTTTGGGAATTGCGCTGCATTGAACCAGTCTTTTTGCAAAACTTCTTTGTTGTACTCAGGATCGCCCAGGTCAAAACTATTAATCTGGATTTCAATATTGGCCTTTGAAGCCTCAAGGCGTGCAACATCGTAACTAATTTGTGCGTTGAATTTTTTGAATTTAGCTTCGACCGGTACCTGCATTTGCTTAAATACTATGGTAATCGTGCTCTTACTAACATCGATTGCATCGGTGGAAATAGATTGAGATATGGAAGCTGGTGATGAAGAAATTTTGGGTACAGATGCTGCATTTGCCATACCAAATAACGTGCCCACAAAACATAACAACATAGCAATGTAAAAATGTTGTGACAATCGACGCAAAGCTTGCATATTTATCCTTTCTTTAGGTATGGAATTTACGAAAAAAAGATAGTAGCACTTTAATGAAAAACGATAATTACCAGGCCAAACTGCTCAAACAACAAAGTTGCAATAAATATAATTGACATTATTATCATTTTTATTTATGCTAACAACACTGAAATCATTGATTAATGTCAATTAATGCCCATAAATCAATGGTTAAACTCGTTAGTGTTTTTCCCATTTTTGACTAATCACTTGATTCTTTGTCTAACAATAAAATGGCAGGCCCTATCGGATGGACATGAACTACGCAGCAGAAACAATAGAAATAAATGCCCATCAGATTAGTCGTATTGATCAGGTTGTATTGAATAATTCAATTGATGCGATTTACCTCATAGACCGAGAAAATATGCGTTTCATTGATGCTAATGAAACCGCGACCAGAACTTTAGGTTACAGCCACGCTGAATTACTACAACTCGGCCCACAAAACTTAAGACTGGATACGACTGATCCTGCCCTGATTCATCAACACTTTGATGAAATTATTCAATCCGATAGTAAAACAGGCATGATCAGGACGACGCATCACCGCAAAGATGGTTCGCGTCTACCGGTTGAAGTGCATCTCAGGGCTTTACAATCTAAAGGCAAGCAAATTTTGCTTGCCTTTGCCAGAGACATCAGTGCACATATGCAAACAGATGCGTTAACTGGATTACCCAATCGCTCCCTTTTATCAGATCGCCTAGCGCAATTAACAGCATTAGCCAATCGCTCAACAAAATCAGTCGCCGTCATGCTGATTGATCTTGACCGCTTCAAAAATATCAATGAAAGCCTGGGCCATGACATTGGTGATCAAATCATCATAGAAATCGGGCGTAGGCTTGCTGCCAGCATTCCCGATGGCGATACCGTTGCACGTCTGGGAGGCGATGAATTTGTTATGGCGCTGGCCAATGTAGATGAAGAAGATGTCACTATTTTGGCGCAACAAGTGCTGGAACTGGTATCACAACCCATGGTGATACAAGGTCACGAGTTTTATCCTACAGGTAGCATCGGCATCAGCCTGTATCCCAAAGATGGTGCCGATTGCCCCACCTTACTAAAAAATGCCGACACTGCCATGTATCGTGCCAAAGCGGCCGGACGTAACAATTTCCAGTTTTATGCACAGGAAATGAATGCCCGTGCCCTGCACCGCTTACAGCTGGAAGGAGGCTTGCGCCGCGCTTTAGAGCGACAAGAATTTGTTTTGCATTACCAACCGCAGTTGGATCTTGCTTCTGGTCAAATTGTTGGCGTCGAAGCCTTGTTGCGTTGGAATCAACCCGGGAAACGCATGTTGCCACCAATCGATTTTATTTCGATTGCGGAAGAAAGCGGCCTGATTGTGCCGATTGGTGAGTGGGTGATACGTACCGCTTGCATGCAAAGCAAAGCTTGGGAAGAGCAAGGATTGCCACCTGTCAAAGTGGCCGTTAATTTATCTGCACGTCAATTTCAGCAACAAAATATTGAGGAAATTGTTCATCAAATATTGGAAGAAACCGCTTGCAATCCACGTTCATTAGAGCTTGAAATCACAGAAAGCGTACTGATGGAAACGCCAGAGGCAACGGCAGAAACGCTACAAAAACTCAACACCATGGGCGTGCAACTTTCGATTGATGATTTTGGCACAGGTTACTCCAGCCTGAGTTACCTTAAGCGTTTTCCAATTCATAACCTCAAAATCGATCAATCGTTTGTCAAAGACATCGCCACTGACTCAGACGATGCCGCCATTACCAAAGCCGTTATCATGCTGGCGCACAGCATGCAATTAAAAGTGATTACTGAGGGAGTGGAAACCGTGGCGCAATTAGATTTCTTGCGCCAGCAAGGATGTGATCAAGTGCAAGGTAATTACTTTAGTCAGCCATTGCCAGAGAAAGAAATAACAGCGCTGCTTAAAAACCAATGCAACATCTGCTAAACATTCCTTCCAAAACCGTCGTCCCCGAATGCTTTAGTCGGGGACCCAGTGACTTTGCTTTTGAGCAGTAAACAACCAAAGACGCTGGATTCCCGCCTACACCCGCGGGAACGACGAGTGCGATGGATATGAGCATGACGGATAGTCAATCATGACAACGGCAAAATACGTTTAAAAATGCCGTCCTTGTCGATGAAATGATGCTTCAACGCCGCCAACACGTGCCCACAAACACTTAATAACAAAGTCACGTTGAGCCAATAATGCACGTCTTTTAGCAACACTTTCAATTCCGGATTCGGCTCAATCAGCACCGGCAAAGGGATCACACCTAAATACACGACCGGCACGCCTGCAGCCAAGCTGTAAAAATAACCAGAAACTGGCACTGCAAACATCAACACATACAACACCGCATGCAGCGCACTAGCAGCGCTTTGCTGCCACTTTGTCATTCCAGACGGATAAGCAGGAGCAGCATGACACAAACGCCACAATAAACGCACGCAAGCCAATCCAAGAACCGTCACGCCCAACCATTTATGCCAGGAAAAATAACGCACCTTGGTGGGCGTCAACCCAGGAATATCCGTCATCGTGACGCCCAATGCGAATGCCGCTACGATCAAGACGGCGATTAGCCAATGTAACAGCATGGAAAATTTGGTATAGCGCTGCATAGCGTGACTCCCCATAAAAATGGATAAATTCTTAAATTTTTTCAGCTAATTGCTGCGCGATGCCCAAATAATTAGCAGGCGTCATTGCCAACAATTGATCTTTCGCTGCCTGTGGAATCGCTAACGTCAGCACAAATTCACGCAATGCGTCTTTTGAAATCCCTTTGCCTCGGGTCAATTCTTTGAGTTGTTCATAAGGATTTTCAATACCATAACGACGCATGACGGTTTGTACTGGCTCAGCCAAGACTTCCCATGTCGCATCCAAATCTTGTGCCAAGCGGCTTGGATTGACTTCCAATTTATTCAAGCCACGCAAGCAACTGTCATACGCCAACACGGTATAACCAAACGCCACACCGATATTGCGCAACACGGTGGAATCAGTCAAATCGCGCTGCATGCGTGATACAGGCAATTTTTCTGCCATATGACGCAATAACGCATTCGCCAAACCGAGATTGCCTTCTGAATTCTCGAAATCAATCGGATTAACTTTATGCGGCATGGTACTCGATCCAATTTCGCCGGCCTTGGTGATTTGCTTGAAATAACCAAGCGAAATATAACTCCAGATATCCCGATTTAAATCTAGCAAAATGGTATTAGCACGTGCAATGGCGTCGAACAATTCGGCCATGTAATCATGCGGTTCAATCTGTATTGTGTAAGGATTGTAGGTCAAGCCCAAACGCGTTTCGATCACATTTTTAGAAAACGCAGCCCAATCAAAATCAGGATAGGCCGATAAATGCGCGTTGTAATTCCCCACCGCACCATTCATTTTTCCTAAAATTTCAACAGAAGCGATGCGCTTTTCCGCTGTTTGCAAACGCGCTAACACGTTGGCAATTTCTTTCCCTAAAGTCGTAGGGCTAGCCGCTTGACCATGGGTGCGCGACAACATGGGCAAGCCTGCATGTGCATGCGCCAAACTGCGTAATTTTGCCGTTAATGCTTGCAATGCTGGCAATAAAACATTAACGCGCGCTGTTTTCAACATCAAGCCGTGTGCGGTGTTATTGATGTCTTCTGAAGTGCAGGCGAAATGGATGAATTCAGAGGCCGCAACTAGCTCAGGCACGTCTTTGACTTGTTCTTTAAGCCAATATTCCACCGCTTTCACATCGTGGTTGGTGACGGCTTCAATTTCTTTAATACGCTTGGCATCCGCCTCATTAAAATCGCTGCTGATTTTATCCAGTAATGCATTCGCTGACGCTGAAAACGGTTTAATTTCCGCAAAACCCGCCTGAGACAAAGCCTGCAACCAAGAAATTTCAACTTTGACACGATGATGCATAAAGCCAGCTTCAGACAAAAGCAAGCGCAATGCATCCACTTTGGTGGCGTAACGCCCGTCTAATGGAGATAAAGCAGTAAGAGTGGATAAAGTAGAAGACATAATGAAAAAAGTGACGTAGTGGCAAAAAGTGTGATTTTACCATTCACAACTCACTACCCATAAGCACCAATAAACATCAATGCTACAATCGCCACCCAACTATTTTTAACCCGCTATACAACTCATGAAACTCATTGGTTCGCTCGCAAGCCCCTACGTACGCAAAGTACGCATCGTCATGGCCGAAAAAAAACTGGATTACGCTTTTGTCCTCGAAAACGTTTGGGCCGAAGACACGACGATTCAAGATGCCAACCCCTTAGGCAAGGTCCCTTGCTTGATCATGGAAGATGGCGATGCCATGTTTGATTCACGTGTCATTGCGGAATATTTGGATACATTAACGCCTGTATGCAAATTATTCCCGTCCTCTGGACGTGAACGCGCCAAAGTGAAATGTTGGGAAGCGCTGGCTGATGGTGTATTAGACGCAGCGATATTGATACGACTGGAAAAAACCCAGCGCCCGGAAAACTTACAAAGTAACGCCTGGATCAAACGCCAGATGAGCAAAGTGGATGCAGGGTTAAAAGCCATGTCGCTTGGCTTAGCTGATGCCCCATTTTTTGTCGGCAATCACTACAGCTTGTCAGACGTTGCGGTTGGCTGCACCCTAGGTTGGCTGTCATTCCGTTTCCCAGAAATTAACTGGCGGACGGATTATCCCAATCTAGGAAAGCTATTCGATAAATTATCCGAACGGCCCTCTTTTAAAGAAACCGTACCACAATAAAGCAAAATACATACAATTAAAGTACATCAATAAAAAACCCCGTCAAAACAATTTGACGGGGTTTTTTATTAATTAAAACCTATAAAACCTAATATCGTTAAGCCAATTAAGCTACTTTGAGCAAAGGCTGACCTGGTTCCCAACCACAAGCTGTCAAACCACCTTGTTGCAATGCTTGCAACAAACGCAATGTTTCTTCAGCAGAACGACCAACATTGCTGCTATTGATGGAAACAGATTCGATTACGCCTTCTGGATTCGCAATAAACGTTGCTCGATGCGAAAAACCTTCTGGTGCCAACACGCCACAGCCTTGTGCCAATTCACGGTTCAAATCGCCGATCAATGGGAAACTCAACTTGCCCAAACCATTTTCAGTCCATGCTTTATGGCAATGTACGGAATCAACTGATGCACCAACCAATACGGTGTTCAATTTAGCAAACTCGCTTTGCAATTGATTGAAAGCCTTGATTTCAGTTGGGCAAACAAAGGTGAAATCCAACGGGTAAAAGAATAATACGACCCATTTTCCTTTTTGATCCGCCAATTTGAATGGAGCAAATTCGCCATTTGGCAACAAAACTTCACCTGCAAAATCGGGTAATGATTGTCCTACAGTCAACATACTCTTTCCTTTTAAAAATAAAAACCAAATCAAATTAATTTTTGATTCATCAAACTTCACTACAACGTAAAACATTAACGCAAAACACTAGCGAACTTCATGTGGGGGCAAACCCCAAAAACTCAACCACCTGCAACCGTCATACTTTCAATCAGGATGGAACCTGTTTGTTTAGTACCGCGCGTTAAGGTATCCGTACCAACGGCCAAGATTTGTTGAAACATATCTTTCATATTGCCCGCTATGGTAATTTCTTCCACTGGATACTGAATGATGCCATTCTCCACCCAATAGCCAGACGCACCGCGTGAGTAATCCCCGGTCACATAATTGACGCCTTGTCCCATCAATTCGGTCACCAGCAAACCAGTATCCAATTTTTTCAGCATCGCCTCGAAATCATCACCAGCTTTGGTTAATGATGAAGTCAAGGACAAATTATGCGAGCCACCTGCATTTCCCGTCGTTTTCATCCCCAACTTGCGTGCTGAATAGGTGGAGAGAAAATAAGCCTGCACCACGCCATCCTTGACCACATCGCGCTTATAGGTTTTTACGCCTTCCTCATCGAACGGCGCAGAACCCACACCGCCCACAATATGCGGATCTTCCACAATTTGTATATGAGAAGGGAAGACTGGCGTACCCAAGCTATCTAGTAAGAAACTCGACTTGCGATACAACGCCCCCCCCGACACGGCTTGCACAAACGCACCCAGCAAACCCACCGCCAATGGTGCTTCGAATAACACTGGGCATTTGCGTGTCTCTAAAGTTCGCGCATTCAAACGCGCCAAAGCACGTTCTGCGGCATAGCGGCCTATGGCTTCGGGTTCTGCCAATTTTTGAGGATCACGGACGGAAGAGTACCAATCATCACGCTGCATTTTGGCCCCCTTACCTGCAATCGGTGCGACAGAAATCGTGTGGCGCGAGTAAGGATAGCCGCCAATAAATCCACGCGAATTGGCGTGAACAAAATGCGATTGCTGCACATATACGCTAGCACCTTCGCTATTGGTGATGCGCTTATCGACCGCAAATGCTGCCGCTTCCGCACGCGTGGCCAACTCAATCGCTTGCTCAACCGAAATCAACCATGGATAACACAATTGCAAATCCTTGGGCTGCATTTCCAACGTATCTGCTTCAGGCAAGCCAGCGCAATCATCTTCGGCAGTATACATTGCGATGTTGTAAGCAGCATCGACCGTATCTTTTAACGCTTGAGCTGAAAAATCCGAGGTACTGGCATTGCCACGTCGCACATGAGGCCGTTTGCCCAACAATACGGTGACACCCATACCTTTATCCTTGTTTTGCTCGATGGTTTCGATTTTTCCTTTACGAACACTGACGGATAAACCATTGCCCTCACTGAACTCAACAGCCGCATCGGATGCACCTCTTTCTTGCGCATATCGCAACACATCCTGCGCCAGTTGTCTTAGCTGATCTTGGCTATAAATAAATACAGAGTCACTCATGGGCTTGGTTTCTTTGGATATAAATATGTGTAAAAACAGTTATGATAGCAGCCGTTTACAAATCAGCCTTGTGGCTCTTCATTTTCATTCCCACTATGCCAAATCCAAATAGAGGCGCTTGCGGCTTCCAATCCAACGAATTCGAGCAAGAATATGAAAAACCATCCAAATCTCAACGCAAACGGGAGATGGCGGATTTACAAAAACTAGGCGCTGAGCTCGTCGCCGAACCACGTGATCGCATCAAGCGTCTTGCCATGCCAGAAGATGTACGCGATGCGATTCTAGAATGCCAGCAAATCAAAGACCATGAGGGCCGCCGTCGTCAGCTTCAATATGTCGGCAAAAAAATGCGCAGCCTGGAACCGGAAGAACTGGCCGTTATCCAAAAAACCATGGATAGCTGGAAAGGTTTATCCAAAGCCGACACCGCTGCCATGCATGCATTGGAACGTCGTCGTGAAAAATTATTAAGCGATGAAAACGCACTGACGGACTTGTTAAGCCAACATCCACAACTGGATGCCCAACAATTACGCACCTTGATTCGCAATGCGCGCAAAGAACAAGCTGAAAATAAACCGCCCAAAGCGTATCGTGAAATTTTCCAAATTCTCAAACAATTGCAGGCCAAAACATCCGGCAAACAAGATAAAAATGATAGCGAGGAAGACGACGACATGGGAGTAGAAGATGACATCTAATGCTGAAAATTCACTCTTAGACACGCTTGAAATTGAATCCGCACCCAACCCAAGCGCTGCGGTGATTTGGATGCATGGTTTGGGTGCGGATGGCTATGATTTTGCGCCTATCGTGCAACAGCTCGATCTCAGCCACTGCCCCGCCATCCGCTTCGTTTTTCCACACGCGCCCAGCATGCCAGTCAGCCTCAATGGCGGCTACGTGATGCCAGCCTGGTATGACCTCTTCAATCAGGATTTGCAAAAACGTGAAGACGAAACCGGATTACGCGCATCGCAAAACGCCATCGAACAATTGATCGCTAAGGAAAAATCTCGTGGCATCGCAGCTAATCGGATTGTATTAGCCGGGTTTTCACAAGGCTGTGCCATGGCATTGCAAACAGGATTGCGTCATCCAGAAAAATTGGCTGGCTTGCTGTGTTTGTCTGGTTATGCCCCATTACAACAAACCATCGCAACAGAACGCCATCCCACCAATCAGGATACAAAAATTTTCATGGCGCATGGCAACGCCGATAGCGTCGTCCCATTCGCACGCGCACAACAATCAAGAGACTTATTGCAAACACTTGCGTATCAAGTTGAATGGCATGAGTACACCATGCAACATTCCGTTTGCGAAAAAGAAATTGCCGACATCGGCGCGTGGCTACAACAAGTATTGAGTTGAGAAGTAGGGCGTCAATAAGCGAAGCGCACTGCGCCGTATGATGGCCTGCGATAAAGGTGCAATGCGCTTCGCTTATTGACACCCTACCTATACCCCATTTATTTAGCCAAATGCTGTGATATCCACCTGAACAGCGTCATTTCCCTGTGTCACCCAAATTTGGCCGTCTTGTATGGTGCATTGCAACTGCATATTACGTTGCGCCAATTTTGACAAAGCTAAGCTGGTTGCTGGAGGAATCGCGTACACCGTCAAATTACGGGCACGGGTTAATTTGCTGCTGATGCCATTCCACCATATCTGGCTGCTGTTGCTATAACAATAAACCACCACTTGCGCAGCACGGCCACAGGCTTTGAGTAAGCGTTTTTCATCTGGCTGACCGACTTCTACCCAAAGATCAATCGCGCCAGTTAAATCCTTTTGCCACAAATCTGGCTCATCGGTATCAAACAATCCCTTGGTAAAACTCAATTCGGGATGCGCATGCCGAACAAAGGCCAATAAACGCACCATCATGCGCTCATCGGTTTCTGAAGGATGGCGCGCAAGCGTCAGGGCGTGATCCTGGTAATAATGGCGATCCATGTCCGCAATTTGGACATCGGCTTTAAAAATCGTTGCTTTGAGTGCCATGGAATTTTATGGTGATATTTTAATAATTATTTAAACACCACAGTTTTATGCGCATTCAATAAAATGCGGTGCTCAACAAACCACTTCACGGCACGTGCCAACACCACGCATTCCACATCGCGCCCAATGGCAGTCAAGGTATCGGCATCCATTGCATGGTCAACACGCTCGACATCCTGCTCAATAATCGGACCTTCATCCAAATCACTGGTGACAAAATGCGCCGTCGCACCAATCAGCTTCACGCCACGTTCATGCGCTTGATAATAAGGTTTCGCACCTTTAAAGCTAGGCAAAAAGGAATGATGAATATTGATCGCCCTTCCCTCCAAAGCCTCACACATGGGCGCGGACAAAATCTGCATATAACGCGCCAACACGACCAAATCAATCTGATGCGCTTTAATCAATTCCAGGATTCGTTCTTCTTGCGCACGTTTAGCTTCAAACGATGCGCCTGTCTCTAATGGCACATGATGAAAAGGAATGTTGTAACTGGCCGCCAATTGTTCAAACTCTCTGTGATTGGAAACAATGGCCGGAATTTCCACGTTCAAAATGCCACTCTTGTAGCGGAACAGTAAATCATTCAAACAATGCCCAATCTTGGACACCATCAACATCAAACGCGGCTTGACGTGCGCATCATGTAACTCCGCATGCATATTCATGCTGGTGGCCAGCATAGAGAAATCCCGGCGCAGCGCAGCATCCGTCAACGCGGGATCATCGACTGAAAAATGTACCCGCATGAAAAAAAGCTGCGACTGCGCGTCGCCATATTGCGCGGAATCCAAAATATTGCAGCAACGATCAGATAAAAAACCCGACACACGATGCACAATGCCACGCTGATCAGGACAAGAAAGAGTGAGGATGTATTCCGGGCGCATGAATGAAAAAAGTAAGAAAAAGATAAAAAAACAAAGATGATCCGAGATTATCTATTAATCCCCATCATTCCTAAGGGAGCGATGGCAATACGAAAAAACTTAAAACCGTCGTCCCCGAGTGCTTTAGTCGGGGACCCAGTGACTTTTACCAATAAACGAGGAAAGACGCTGGGTTTCCGCCTAAACCCACGGGAACGACGGGGTTAATGAACAATCTCGGAGAGATTGCCTAGGTCTTAGGAGTACCACCCAACAAAACAGCCACCTTATTCTTAGGCTTGGTTTTTGCATCCGATGCAGATACAGCTTCCGATGTAGACGTCGATACAGATGATTGCGCAGGCTCATACGGTTTTAAAAACCAGGGATCAATTTTTTCTTTGCGTGGCGAATACGCTGACGTAAATTGACTACCACCGCGGCGCTCACGTTCAGGATTGCCCACATGTCGTGCCAACGATGGCGTAAATCCGACCAATTCTGCTTGAGCTATCGTATGTTTGATCAGCTTTTCAATATCTTGCAGCAAAGCCTGGTCTTTATCCGAATACAACGAAATCGCATCCCCGGATGCACCGGCGCGACCGGTACGCCCAATTCGATGCACATAATCCTCGGCGTTATAAGGCAAATCCACGTTGATAACGCAAGGCAATTCCGCAATATCTAACCCACGTGCAGCCACATCGGTTGCAACCAGCACATCGATATCACCGTTTTTGAATGCATCCAACGCAGCGATACGCTCCAATTGGGTTTTATCACCATGAATGGCGGAGGCTTTAATGCCTTCTTGCTCCAAGTGCCTTGCCAAACGTGAAGCACCGATTTTGGTATTAGAAAACACGATCACCTGCCGCAAAGCACGGCTGCGGATCAAATGCACTACAACTTGTGATTTTGCTTCTTCTTGCACTTTATAAACAACCTGCGTGACTTTGTCGGCGGTCGCATTGCTACGCGCCACTTCAATCACCACAGGTGTCGTCAAAAAGCTGTTTGCTAATTTTTTGATTTCACCCGAAAAAGTGGCAGAAAACAGTAAGTTTTGTCGTTGTTTAGGCAGCAAATTCACAATGCGCTGCAAATCAGGGAGAAATCCCATATCCAGCATGCGATCTGCTTCATCCATCACCAAAATCTGCGTCTGCGACAAACTCACCGTTTTTTGCTGCACATGATCTAACAACCGACCAGGCGTGGCGATGACAATTTCCACCCCATTACGCAACACCATCGTTTGCGCGGAGATATCCACGCCACCGAACAAAACAGCAGAACGCAATGGCGTGTGCTGCGAATAAATCTTCACATTCTCAGCCACCTGCATCGCTAACTCACGCGTAGGCGTCAAAATCAACGCCCGCACTGGGTGACGCGCAGGTGATGCGCTGGTGTTGGCATGCGCCAATAACAGCTGAATGATGGGCAGAGAAAAACTCGCCGTTTTACCGGTCCCAGTTTGCGCTGCACCCATGACATCCCGCCCTTGCAATACGACCGGAATAGCCGCTGCTTGTATCGGTGTAGGATGGACATAAGATTGATCAGCAAGCGCACGTAAAATTTCGCTAGCCAAGCCAAAATCTTCAAAACGGACAACTGACGTCGATGGCAAAGTAGCCACAACTTGGGCAGAAATAGAATCGGTAGAATTGGGATGGGTGTCAGACATGGTATTTTTGGTCTTGCTACCGTTGACTGGGACTTTGACTGACAATGCGAGCATTAAAGTATGTCAATACTGTACTCACAATCATTCGATATAGATTTCAAAATCAGCAAAATCAACAACTTAGAGACCAGTTTTTCCTCAAGATGGTAGCTGTAAAAACAACACGGCACGATACACCAAATTTGCATAAGAGTACATAATAAGCGCATATTCTTGCATTTTGTATTTGACGAGTGGGCAATAACCCGCTATGATGTTGGTCTTCGGAGTGTGGCGCAGTCCGGTAGCGCACCTGGTTTGGGACCAGGGGGTCCAAGGTTCGAATCCTTGTACTCCGACCAAAAAATAAAATAGGCTGTCTCTGACAGCCTATTTTGCATTTACCCTCATAGATTTACTGCAGTGCACGATTGCGTCGGTAGCTCAGCTGGATAGAGCAATGCCCTTCTAAGGCATGGGTCGGGGGTTCGAACCCCTCCCGACGCACCAAATTCCCTTCGTCGTTACGCCATCCATAATGGCGCATCATGGCAAAAATAAAACAGGGCTTGCGGTATAACAGCAAGCCCTGTTTTGCCAACAAACTTAATTTTAAAATCTTAGTTTGGTTTAAATATTGCTTTTATATCAAATCATTCAGCGTTAGCCGTTAACATGCGAAGCTGCATAATTACCTTTGTAACTTCTACGATAGCAAAGTTCTCCGTAGCGAAATTTATCAGATGAACAACTAGTCACCACTCCTGTGCCAACGCTATAGCTATTCTTAGTACAACCAACACCAAAGTCTTTCATCCCATCAGGACATTTTTGCCAGCACGTCAAAGCTTTGCAATCATAGCCATCTTTGGCATCTTGGTAACAAAGCCCATCTTCCTTGTGCTTACTGCCCGGACATTCACTCTTACATTTCAATCCTTTACATTTCAAGGGAGGAACCGTTCCCGCTGCACGGGTATAAGTGCCCTTATTACAAGAAGTTGTTGTGGCAGACATACCATCAGGACAGTTTTGATAACATCTGGACGTACCATCGCTCGAATAGCCGGATTTACATTCCTCGTAACACAACCCTCCACGATTCGTTTTCCCATTCTCACAGCCATTCGGAACAGTAGGTTTTGGATCTAGAGGAGCTTGCTCTATCTTAAAATCTACCGTCTTACCATTATCAAAAGTAAGAGTTACAGTATGAAAAACATCGGGTTGAGGATCGATTTTCAATTTCTTATTGACTGGAACGGAATAAGTAAAGGACGAATTACCATACAACTTCCCAGACGGAAGACCGGCAACATATTTTGACCCACTTAAAGTCCAACCACACTTGGAAATATCCGTACCATTGCTCTTGATATTGACTTGAATATCTCCCTTATAGGACTGTGCTGGCAAATACTGAATATAAAAATCAGTATACGCACCCTTATCGCCCACAGGCATATCTGGGTCTAATGACGTAAATTCAATAGACCCCCACTTAGTAGCAGTAGGACCAGTGATATTGCCGCATACATCATCAGCAACAGCTTGATGCGACACTACCGCTAAAAGTACCCCCCCGAGCAACAGAGGAATTTTATTTATATATTTCTTTAACATTTAATTTCTCCCAAAAAGATACCGCTTCTTTGTTTACCTTGTTTACTTACCTCATGCCTGTTTGATATTTCAAACACATGCTCTTGGCAATTCATTATGTGCAAACATTGCTTACTAAAATCAAACATTTTAATTGCAAAAATAATAATGTCCTTACTCCATTCATTTGGCCTTAATACACACCCATGTAATCGCGCTTGCCGATATCAACACCGTTATGGCGCAAAATATCGTAAGTGGTGGTGGTGTGGAAGAAAAACTGCGGCAAACCGTAATTCAATAAATATGCCTGGCCCAGGAATTTTTTCTCTTTTGGCGTCCCTGGACGCAGCACAATTTCACGTTTTTGACTGGTTTCAAATTGTGCTGGACTCAATTCTTCAATAAACGTAATCGTTGTCGTAATGCGTTGCTGTAGTTCAGCAAAAGTCTTTTCATTATCTTCGAATGACGGCACATCAACACCTGCCAAACGTGCTGAAACGCTTTTCGCAAAATCGGCCGCAATTTGCACTTGGCGCGTCAAAGGGAACATGTCGGGGAATAAACGTGCTTGCAAAAAAACTTCTGGTTCAATTTTTTTCTCTGTCGCATGCGTTTCTGCTTTCAATAAAATTGCCTGCAAACTCACCAACATTTGTTTAAAAACAGGAACAGACGCGCTGTACATAAAAGGAATAGTCATACTTTTTCTTTCATCAAAATGGGGTAAAAATAAGAACGCGAATGGGAACCAAAATGCGTATGGTCATTGTCCATATCATGGATGGTTTTCATCATAGTTTGCACTTCCTGCCACACCATATGGGGTGTCATGTCACGCATACAAGCCTGATGCCCCAATGGGCAAACACGTTGACGACAAGGTGCGCAATCTAAGTGTAAAGACAGCGATTTTTTTACATCAGAAAATGGCGGTGCATGATCTGGATTTGTGGGCCCATATAGCGCAATAACGGGACGATTCAAAGCAGAAGCAACGTGCAATAAGCCAGAATCATTGCTAACCACTACATCAGCATAGGCAATCAACGCCATTGCGTCAGTCAAAGTAGTATGGCCAGCAAGGTTATGAACTACGGGCACAGCATCGGTAATTTCCTGACAAAATGCGTGATCTTTTTTGCTACCCAACAAAACGATTTGCACTTTGGGCCATACTTGCGAAATCATCTGCGCCAGCTGTGCAAAGTGTGCGCTGGGCCAACGTTTTGCCGGGCCAAATTCGGCGCCAGGAGCCAAAACAATCAACGGACAATCCGCAGTCAACCCTAAATACGGCAATACGGAAGTAATTTGATCTGATGTCACCCGCAGAGTTGGCCGCGGTAGTGTGGATGGCAATGCCGCGTGCTGAGTCGGCGGCGCTGCCAAAGCAGCATAAAAAGATACCATAGGTCGTTTTGGTTTATTGCTTCCACGTCGTACCTTGACATCGTGATGCATCACGTTCAACAAACCGTAACGCATCTCACCTTTATATCCAATCCGCTTTTTGATCCCCGCCAACCAAGGAATCAAAGCAAATTTCCAGGTATTCGGCAAAACATAAGCTTGCTGATAGGCCTTCAATCGTAATTTTCGGGCAAATTTCCAACGATCTAGCAGCTGTAAAGAACCATGCTGAAAGGGGGTGACAACCACTTCATCGACTTCTTGCATAGCGCGCCAAACTGGTGCAACCGAAACAGGTGCTAGTACATCAATCGCCTGTTCGGGATCACGCTCTTTGAGCAAACGCAACAAGGGCTGCGCCATGATGGCATCTCCAATCCAATTGGGAGAAATAACCAGGGTGCGCTCCGTCATGCCTTGTCCTTGGCAAATTGCAGATGATAAAGATTAGCGTACACGCCATTTTGCGCCAATAAATCTACATGACTACCAACTTCAATAATCCGTCCATGCTCTAAAACCACAATCCGGTCAGCACGTTCAATCGTTGACAAACGATGCGCAATCACCAGCGTGGTGCGTCCGCGCATCAGCTCATCCAACGCTGCTTGCACTGCGCGCTCGGATTCATTATCCAGTGCTGAAGTGGCCTCATCCAAAATCAAGATCGGTGCATTTTTATAAATCGCTCGTGCAATTGCCACGCGCTGGCGTTGACCACCGGATAGACGCATGCCATTTTCACCGATTGGCGTATCCAAACCCTGCGGCAACGCATGTACTACATCCGTCAAATAGGCGGCTTGCACGGCATTTTGTAATTTTTGCGGATCCGGATTTTCATCGCCATACGCAATATTGGCGCGCAGTGTATCGTCAAACAGCACCACGTTTTGGCTAACCATCGCTAACTGAGCACGCAAACTCGTCAGGGTAATTTCATCAAATGGAATATTATCCAAATACAAACGACCAGTAGTCGGCGTATAGAAGCGCGTCACCAAATTGACCAAGGTCGATTTTCCACCACCCGAGACACCAACCAATGCCACGGTTTCACCTGGCGCAATCTCCAGTGAAATGTCTTGCAAAGCAGGACGATCCAAATCGGAATAACTAAAACTCACGTTTTCGAAACGCAAGTGACCACGCACCTTAGATAGTGTCATCTTGCCTGGATCAGCTTCTAATTCCGCATCAATCAAGGCAAACACTGCTTCAGCCGCCGCCATTCCGCGTTGTAGCGGGCCATTGACTTCCGCCAAATGCTTCAATGGTGCCAAAATCATCAGCATCGCCGTGATAAAAGAAATAAAACCACCCGCCGTAATCAAACCATGATGCGATTGCTGTAAAGCCAACACAATCACAATCGCCACCGCTGACGCCGATGCCATCTGGCTAATCGGTACAGTCGATGCCGCTGCTACCGTAATCCGCTGCGAATAACCACGCAGCGTTTCACTCCGCATCTTGAAACGCTGGTGTTCGTAGCGTTCACCTGAAAACACACGGATCACCTGGTGACCACGTGTCGCTTCTTCCACCACTTGCGTCATGTCACTGGTGACGCGCTGATTCTCACGATTTAATTTACGCAAACGGGTAGAGGAAAGTTTAACGATCACAGCAATCAAAGGCACTAACACCATCGCCACCAAAGTCAGGCGCCAATTCAGGAAGAACAAATAGCCCAGGAGCAGCAACACTGTAAAGGTATCGCGCACAATCGCCAAAAAAGCGGAAGTGATCATATCGACGACCTCCCGCACCTCTGCAATCACAGTATTTAAAATAGCGCCGGTGGATTCCGCATGAAAACGTGCCACAGGTAGACGCAACAAACGATCAAACATAGAAAGCCGCAAATCATTCAACACACGGCTAATCACCCAATTGCTTAAATAAGCAGCGCTAAAAGTACACACACCGCGCAGAGCAAAAATGCCAACAATGACCAACGGCACCAACCATAAGCTGAAATTTTCCTTACCGGCAAATCCTTTATCCAACAAGGTTTTTAACACAGCAGGGAACATGGGTTCCGTCGCCGCAGTACCGGCCATCGCCAGCAAGGCCCAATAAAATCGATGCCGATAAGGCGACATAATCGCCATCAAGCGGCGCACGATTTCTTTATTCGTCATGGATTTCCTTTATTTGGATATTTTTGAGGTAGGCGTTTTTAATGTTTGCAAGGTTGGCAAACAAAATCCGATCAACACACAGACCATCATGCCGTAAAAAACTTTGGGGATCATTAACCAGAACATCACATCGGTCAAGCCAAAACCAATGAAGCACATTACCAAAAACACACCCGCCAACGCCGCTGGCGCTGCGGATGAAGATCGCCCTTCCGGATGATTCAAGACCGCTAAAAAGATCCGCAAAGGCGCAACATACATGAACAAGAGGAAACTCAAATCCAGCAAACCACCTGTTGCCAAGAAATGCAGGATGTCATTGTGACTGCTACTAAACTCCAAAGCTGGGGATACTGGCAATACACCTTGTTGCGCCAACATCTGCAAAGTAGGAAAAAATTGATCACGCCCCACACCCAAAATCGGATGACTGCTAAACATAATCCAGGATGCTTTCCATAATTCCAACCGTATCCCAACCGAAGTCGTCGCATTACCCTGATTAAAATACAAGCTCACCTCAGAAAATGCTTGCTCAATACGATGCGCCACGCCAGTGGCTGGGATCGCATATGCCACGGCAAACAAAACTAAAGCCGCACTAATCGCCAGCATGATGGATTTGCCATGAATGCCGCGTCCGTAATACAACAAGGGCAGCAATACAAAAAACAAAGCAATCCAACCACCGCGTGAACCAGACAGAATTGATGCCAACAATCCACAAGCCAGCGAAGCAAATGGCAACATTACCAAGTTGGTTTTACGAAACTCCGACAAAGCACACAACGACAACAAACCCATCGCTAACGACAAATCACCAAAACTAATCGCATGGTGCATGTAGCCTTCGACACGCCCCATGTCCAAAATCACACGCTGCAACACAGCAAAAATCGCAGAACTCACACCCGCTATGCACACTCCTACCCAAAACCAGCGCAGACGTGGCTTCAAAACAACGACAAAAACAATACAACTTAACGCAAACAACAAACGAGATGGGCCATCCAAAACCGACACACTCATGTCGAATACAAATTTCTTAATCAACGACACCACAAAATAACCAGCAAACCCGAGCACAATCCAACGCAAGATGCCGCCATGCTCTCGATAAAACGCCAGCAAAGTATGCCTGCCCAAAAAAGCAACGGTGAACAACATCACTAGCTGGATCAGGCTCATGCCGAACGAGGTGACGATTGCCAGAATGGGGAGTAGGAATACGGCGGCGGAAGCCACATCATGCTTACAGCAAAGCTCCCTCCTCCCGCAAGCTGTAGAAGAGAGTGCGGTTGCAATATGTTCATTCTCAATCAATTTCTCTAAATTCTCTGATTTCCCTAAATCATGAGGAGTGTCATTTTTCATATTTTCATCTTGGATGTTTTTGAATACTTATTTAAAAAGGGTAAAAGTATTACAACCACCCTCATCCCCCCTTCTCCCGCTTGCGGTAGAAGGGGGCTTAGTACGTAACATTAATTACAAAAATAAAACAGCAATCGAATAGCAATTGCTGTTTTGTTGTCGTTACACGACAATGTTTTTTCAAACACAAGAGCGTGAGAAAAAGTACAAACCTAACCTCCGTCACTCCCACGGTTTTAGGCAGGAGCCCAGCATCTTTCATTATTTGCTACTAAAGGCCACTGGGTCCCCGACTAAAGCACTCGGGGACGACGGTTTTAAGTTTTTCCGTATTACCGCCGTTCCCAGCAGAATGACGGAGGTTATCAAACTCAATACTCCACCGCCACCTCATACGCCCCCACCACTTCCACCAAGCTGTGCTGCAAAACCTCATCCGGCGCAACACGCCATGCATCGGCTAACCGTATTTCACAAACCGCGCCTTCGCGTTGGTAACGGACGATTAATGGCAGGCCGGATTCTGAACGATAAGGGGTTAATGTTTCTTTTAGCACAGGCCATGCCACGTTCAATGGCAAGCGCAAGCTGAGTTGTTTGCCGAATTGTGTGCGTACGGCGGTGATATCCATAAGTCTTTCAGCGGTGATGCGCAAACCGCCAGAGAAGCGATCTTCTGACACTTTGCCTAATACGGCTAAAAAGGCATCTTCCTTAAAGAGTTGCTTATGCTCGTCGCGTAATTCACTATAAATCGTGACATCAACCGTGGCACTGTTGTCATCCAGCGTGAGGATCAAAATCACACCGCGCTGTGTCATTTGGGTGCGCATGCCGACTATCATGCCAGCTATCCATTGTGGCTCACGCGATGGTTGCAAATTATTTAATTTTTGACGTGCAAAATGGCGGGTTTCGTTGGCATAAGCATTAAATAAATGACCTGAAAGATAAAAACCCAGCGCTGCTTTTTCTTCCATCAATTTTTGCTTCTCGCTCCACGGGGCAACTTTGAGATAATCCGGCGGCGGCGCCATGTCGCTTTCATCACCGCCAAACAAACTCACCTGATTAATCGACGCTTCTGCCTGTTCGGCGTACTCCATCGCAACTGGCAACGATGCCAACAAAATTCCCCGATCGACTTGAAAACCATCAAAAGCACCAGCACGAATCAAGGCGTCCATGGTGCGCCGATTGATGTGTTTTTTATCCACGCGTTTGCAAAAATCAAACAAATTTGTATACGGTCCATTGCCATCAGAACGGGCGGCAACAATCGCTTCAATCGCGTTTTGGCCAGAACCTTTGATTGCACCTAAACCATAACGAATTTGCTTATCGCCAACTGGAATAAAACGATAATCGGATTGATTGATATCCGGCGGCAACAAGGTCAAGCCACATATTTCTGTCGCATCTTCCACCAAAATCTTGATTTTATCGGTGTCATCCATCGCCAAGGACAAGTTGGCTGCCATGAATGCGGCTGGGTGATGCGTCTTTAAAAAAGCGGTGTGATAGGACAACAAGGCATAAGCTGCGGCGTGCGATTTATTGAAACCATAGCCGGCGAATTTTTCCATCAAATCAAAAATTTCATCGGCTTTGGCAGCGCTCAAATCATTTTTCGCCGCGCCATCGCGGAAAATTTGTCGGTGCTGGGCCATTTCTTCCGGCTTCTTTTTCCCCATGGCGCGACGCAGCAAATCGGCACCGCCCAGAGAATAACCACCCACCACCTGCGCCATTTGCATAACCTGTTCCTGATACACCATGATGCCGTAGGTTTCCGACAAAATGCCTTCGGTACGTGGATCGGGATAATCGAAACGCTCGCCATGTTTGCGGCGGCAAAAATCGGGAATCAAATCCATCGGGCCCGGACGATACAGCGCCACCAGCGCAATAATGTCTTCAAACCGATCGGGCTTGGCGTCTTTCAACATCCCTTGCATACCACGACTTTCCAGCTGGAATACGGCGACTGTTTTTGCCTGCGATAACAAGGTATAGGTTGCTTTGTCGTTGAGCGGCACGGATTCCAAACTAAAATCCTGCATGCTGGCATCAAGATGTTTAATGTATTGCACCGCCCTATCCAAGATGGTCAGCGTGGTCAAACCCAAAAAGTCGAACTTGACCAAACCCATGGCTTCCACGTCGTCTTTGTCGTATTGCGACACCACACCCGTCTCACCACCTTGGGTATACAAAGGACAGAAATCCGTCAACTTACCAGGTGCAATCAACACCCCACCCGCGTGCATGCCGACGTTGCGCGCAATGCCTTCGACTTGCTGCGCCAGTTGCAGCAATTGTTTCACTTCCTCTTCGTTTTCCTGCCGCTCAGCCAGCAAGGGTTGTTCTTCAATCGCATCCGCAATCGTGACGTGCTTGCCAGGTTTAAAAGGAATCAGCTTGGAAATACCATCGCAAAAATTGTAGCCAAAGTCCAGCACCCTACCGACGTCGCGTACCGCACCTTTGGCCGCCATGGTGCCGAAGGTCGCGATTTGCGACACGGCTTCTTTGCCATATAAATCCTTGACGTGTGCAATCACGCGATCACGCCCTTCCTGGCAAAAATCAATATCAAAGTCAGGCATCGAAACCCGTTCTGGATTGAGAAAGCGCTCAAACAGCAAGTTGTAAGCCAAGGGATCCAGATCGGTAATCAATAAGGAATACGCAACCAAAGAACCCGCACCAGAACCACGACCTGGGCCGACTGGCACGCCATTATTTTTGGCCCAGCGGATAAATTCCGCCACGATCAAGAAATAACCCGGAAAACCCATTTTGATAATGGTGTCGGTTTCAAATTGCAAACGTTCTTCATAGCGAGGGCGCTGCTTGGCGCGCTCTGCCTCATCGGGATAAAGATGCTGCAAACGCAATTCCAAACCGCGCTTGGCTTCTTGCTCCAGAAAGGTCGCGATACTCAATCCATCAGGCGTCGGGAAGTCAGGCAACCTGGGCTTGCCCAATTCCAGCGTCAAACTACAACGTTTGGCAATTTCTATCGTGTTTTGCAATGCCGCTGGTAGATCAGCAAACAAAGCCGCCATTTCTGCTTGCGTCTTAAAATATTGATCCTGATTAAAACGCTTCACGCGACGTGTATTAGCGAGGATTTCTCCTTCAGCAATACAGGTTCGTGCTTCATGCGCAATGAATTCTTCTTGGGATAAAAATTGTACTGGATGCGTCGCCACTACCGGCAATGATAGGGTATTCGCCAAAACCAACGATTGCTGCACTTGCTGTGCTGTATTAACGAATCCAGCACGCTGAATTTCCAAATAAAAATGCCCTGGAAAAATTGCCGCCCAACGCTCGGCACAGCGCTGTGCTGCTGGCAAATTACCATTCGTAATCGCCATCCCGATATCACCAAAATGCGCACCCGACAAAGCAATCAAGCCAGGTTCTTTTCCTTCCTGCTGCAAATCACGTTGCAATTGCGCCAGCCATTCGATACGAATTTCCGCCCGGCCACGCTGCTGGTTTTCCAGCCAGGCTTTGGACAACAACGTACATAGCTGCAAATAACCCGGGTAATTTTTTACCAACAACAACAAGCGAGACGGTTGATCAGGGTTTTCATCATTACTGATCCAAACGTCGCAACCAACGATGGGCTTAATCCCTTTGCTACGGGCAGCTTTATAAAACTTGACCATGCCAAACAAGTTCGACAAATCGGTCATCGCCAACGCCGGCTGGCTATCATTTTTGGCCGCCTGCACCACGTCATCGATGCGTACCAAGCCATCAACGATAGAGTATTCAGAGTGCAAACGCAGGTGGATAAATTGCAGTGTATTCATCCCGGCATTTTACCTTGCAGCAAAATAATTTCTTATACTTTCATGCAATTGACCATCTACTAGTCATGATGAGAGTAGTGGTACCATTCAAGGCTGATATAAAGACATGATTGACCTAACGTCTAATTTTCACCTTATACACATTATGCAAAATACGCCTGACAATCCGAACGCCTATCTCAACATCGCTGCCTATAAATTCATCACGTTTAACGACACAATAGAAAAACGGCCTGAGTTTATTGCCATCTGCAACAAATTAAACCTGAAGGGCACCATTCTTTTAAGCCCTGAAGGTATCAATATGTTTCTGGCTGGTTCGCGGCAAAACATTGAGGATTTTCTAACGTGGCTGCGCGCAGACGCACGTTTTACCGACATCATCGTGAAAGAAAGCTATTCCAAAGAACAACCTTTCAAACGCATGTTGGTCAAGTTAAAAGCCGAAATCATCACTATGAAGGTGCCATTGATCCAACCAGAAAAAGGACGCGCACCAACGGTTGAAGCACAGACGCTCAAGCGCTGGCTAGACCAAGGCCATGATGATGACGGCAAGCCAGTTGTGATGTTGGATACCCGCAATGCATTTGAAGTCGATATCGGCACTTTTAAAAACACACTTGCTTATTCGATCGACAAATTCAGTGAATTTCCCGCCGTGATCGCCGATCCAGACAATCAAGCAGAACTGACTGGTAAAACGATCGTTACTTTTTGTACCGGTGGCATCCGATGCGAAAAAGCAGCCATTCATATGCAAAACATCGGCTTAGAAAATGTGTACCAATTAGAAGGCGGTATTTTGAAGTACTTTGAAGAAGTCGGTGATGCGCATTACAGCGGTGATTGCTTTATCTTTGATGAGCGTGCTGCTTTGAATCCGAAGTTGGAACCGATTTAAATGTGGGGACGTGTCCGTCACTTATTTTCATCCGTCGCTCCCGCGTAGGCGGGAGCCCATTGTATTTCGCTGTTGATGGCCATAAAGTCGCTGTGTCCCCGACTAAAACATTCGGGGACGACGGTGCTCGGTGTGATTTACTAAGCCGTCTTCGTCAACTTAGCAATATTCAAATCCAACAACTTCATCCCATGGCGGCCAAAATTGATTTGCGCCCGCAAACTACCGCCAGAACCCTCGATATTCACGATCACGCCTTCACCAAATTTTTGGTGAAACGCTGTCTCGCCAATGCGCCAGCCTATTTCTTTCTGACTAAAAGATAATGACTTGGCATTCGCGCCCAAGGTCACGCCATCGTCATCCCAGGCTGATTTTTGATAAGAGGCCGACCATTGCGACTGCACTCTGGGTGACAGCCATTTCAAAGAGGATTCTGGCAGTTCGCTCAGAAAACGTGACTTGACGTTGTAACGCGTTTGGCCGTGCAACATCCTGGTTTGCGCAAAGCTCAGATACAAGCGCTGCTTGGCGCGCGTAATTGCCACATACATCAAGCGACGTTCTTCTTCCACGCCATCTTCTTCCTGGCTACTGCTTTCATGTGGAAACAACCCCTCTTCCAAGCCAGTGATGAACACTGCGTCAAATTCCAAACCCTTGGCAGCATGCACGGTCATCAGTTGCAACGCATCCTGACCGGCTACCGCCTGGTGATCACCAGCTTCCAATGAAGCATGAGATAAAAATGCCGATAAAGGCGACATTACCGTTTGCAACGGTGCTTCAGCATCGAGTATTTCAATATTGGTATTGTTATTGATATCGTTGCTGACCTTAGGCCCCAACAACGCTGGCGCAGACTGGCCGTAGCCCTCTTCCGAGACGAATTGCATCGCCGCACTGACCAATTGCTGCAAGTTTTCTACTCTGTCAGCGCCTTCTTTTTCATGTTGATAATGCGTGAGCAAACCACTCATACCAAGCATCACATCCACCATCTCATGCAAAGGCAAATGCTGCGTCTGGGCTTGCATACCTTCAATCAACCGCACAAAAACGCCCATCGCAGAAGCCACTCGGCCCGTCATATACGCAACTGCGGCATACAACGACACGCCTTGCTGCTGCGCCATATCCTGTAATTGCTCGACAGAACGCATGCCGATTCCACGCACAGGAAAATTCACCACGCGTAAGAATGCCAAATCGTTGTGTGGATTGTCGATCAATTGCAGATAAGCCAAGGCATGTTTGATTTCAGCACGCTGGAAAAAACGTTGCCCGCCATACACATGGTATGGCATGCCAGCGCTAAACAAAGCATGCTCAATGGTTCTGGACTGCGCATTGGAACGATACAACACAGCAATTTCACTGCGCGTCATTCCTTCGGCAATCAAATTCCGTACTTCTTCCACAATCCAACGAGCCTCTTGCAAATCGGAACTGGCTTCATACACGCGCAACAACTCACCATGTCCAGCATCGGTGCGTAAATTTTTACCCAAGCGCTTACTATTGTTTTCAATTAATTGATTGGCGCAATCGAGAATATGCCCATGCGAGCGATAGTTTTGTTCCAGCTTGATCAAATTTTCGACCTGGAAATCATGCTCAAAAGCAGCCATATTGCCGACATTGGCACCGCGAAACGCATAAATACTTTGATCATCATCACCAACCGCAAACACAGCGCTAGGTTCTTGCGTATTTTGTCCAGCTAGCAACTTCAGCCAGCGGTATTGCAAATCGTTGGTATCCTGAAACTCATCCACCAAAATATGTTTGAAACGCGCGTGATAATGCTCACGCAATGCTTGATTGCGGCTTAGCAACTCATAACAACGTAGTAATAATTCAGCAAAATCCAACACGCCATCGCGCTGGCATTGTTGTTCATAAGCCGCATACAACTCCACCATCTTGCGACTGAAATCATCATGCGCTATCACTTCATTGGCACGCAAACCCTGCTCTTTCGCGTTATTAATGAAATACATCAGATTTTTAGGCGGGTATTTTTCATCATCGATATTCAAGCTCTTCAATAAACGCTTGATCATCGCCAACTGATCTTGCGTATCCAAAATTTGAAAAGTTTGCGGCAAACCCGCATCCATATAATGCATACGCAATAAGCGGTTACAGATGCCATGAAACGTCCCTATCCACATGCTGCGCGTATTCACTGGCAACATGGCGGACAAGCGCGTCATCATTTCTTTGGCGGCTTTATTGGTAAACGTCACCGCCAACACACCCATGGGAGAAATTTGCCCAGTTTGAATCAACCAAGCAATACGTGTAATCAACACCCGCGTCTTACCCGATCCGGCACCAGCAAGAATTAAAGCGGATTGCCCAGGCAAGGTAACGGCGGCGAGTTGTTCTGGATTGAGATTTTGAAGAAGATTTTGCATGGCAAGATTATATGCTGGAAGAAGTAGGAACAAAGACGGCAAAAAAAGAGTCACGATTAAAAATACACGCAATAAATTATCAATATGCGCCAATATGTGTTTGACAAGAGCATCCTCCATCCATATAATGCTTGTCTTTCGGGTCGTTAGCTCAGTTGGTAGAGCAGCGGACTTTTAATCCGTTGGTCGCAGGTTCGAGTCCCGCACGGCCTACCAGAAACATAAAAAAAGCCAGGTGAAAACCTGGCTTTTTTTATTTGTCATCGTACAACGTATAACGCGTTCATTTAATTAAGATTTCTTTAACAGCGACTATCGCTTGCAAACTGTTGAGTTCTCATGTTGCTATAAGTGTTCATCAGACATTCTTAAACGAACATTCCACGCATCAGTCCGTACTTGATTTGAGTATATGCGCGATCACTTTCTATGCTAGGAGGCTCCAGTTATGCTAGGCTTTTGCTCGTCTAATTTTTAATCATGCGCTTAAGTTTTTCATCAATACAAAGGATAAAAAATGAAACAAAAAAAGAAAAAAATAATCGCCAAGTTGATCATATCTCTTTTATCCATAATGATTACAGCGCATACATACGCGGCTTGGCACCCACAAAATCCACCTGAGGGAAACGAAGGAACGGACCTAGATTCAATCATTAAAACCGCATCAAATGAGGCAAAAGCAAAAGGATTAAGCTATAAACCCCTTGATTGGTCCACAAACGGCTGCTTGGTAAGTTTGCCAGACTCCAATAAAAATACTGCCAGAGTCGCAAGAGTGCAGTCACGCATGTCTGCCTGGATAGGCAAGCAAACTCCCGACACCAAGTCATCCAGGGTTTACTTACAAAGACAGGGAGATAGTCGGGTATTTCTTTTTGGTCCTGCTGAAAACATATTGAATATGGGATTTAGTAGCAATCAAAACCACCTTACCATTCGACAAAGAGAAACAGCTAACGGCAGAAACGAGGGTGTCATTGCTGCAATGGATCATACTAGCGAAGTGCACTATCTGCCTTTATCAAACATCACTAATATTGGCTCTGGATTGAAAGCATTTGGAGACGGCCCACTAGATGGCGACAGAATTGGAAGAATGGTATTTAAAGTCGGTAATGGTAGATTGGGCAGCGGCAGAGATAGCTATACAGTTACTGCACTAGTTATCAAACTAGGCGGAACGCTTAGAGTTTTTGGTCTCTGTATGTGACGCGTGGTTTCTCTCTCTACTAGCCCTCGCCAAATACGAGGGCTTTTTTATATCAAATTACAAAAATACAACAAGATCAATTCGCATAAAGATGATGAACTTTGAGTTAAGGTACTATTAGACCTTAACTCTTTCTCAATATTCATGACAATCTTATACGATGCCACATAGCTTCCCACTCATTGCCACGTTTGCAAGCGCATTTGGCCTTGCGCTTATCCTTGGATTTATCGCCGCTCGGCTAAATATTCCCGTATTAGTTGGCTATTTATTGGCCGGTATCTTGATCGGCCCATTCACACCCGGTTTTGTGGCCAACGTTGATATCGCCAAAGAATTTGCCGAAATAGGTGTCATGTTGCTGATGTTTGGCGTTGGGTTGCATTTCTCTTTAAAAGATCTACTTGCAGTAAAAAAGATAGCACTACCAGGAGCGGTGTTACAGATCACGGTTGCCACCCTGTTAGGCGCAGGCGTAGCGATTTTGTGGGGATGGAGCATTGGTGCAGCGGTAGTATTTGGGCTGGCGCTGTCAGTGGCTAGTACAGTAGTATTACTGAGAGCATTAGAAGCACATGGCGCACTTGACTCGATGAACGGTCACATTGCAATAGGTTGGTTGGTGGTCGAAGATTTGGTCATGGTACTGGTGCTAGTCTTGCTTCCCCCATTGGCAGGATGGATGGGAGGTAAAACACCTGATGGTGTCAGTGAGAATATCTGGCAAACTATTGGCATTACCCTACTTAAAGTTTCCACGTTTATTGCCGTCATGATGATAGTTGGACGGCGCGTCTTCCCCAAAATATTGTGGCAAATCACTCGGACGGGTTCACGTGAATTGTTTACTTTATGCGTGATTGTCGCTGCGGTGAGTATCGCTTATGGTGCTGCTGAACTGTTCGGTGTCTCGTTCGCACTCGGTGCATTTTTTGCCGGCATCGTGTTGCGGGAATCTGAATTCAGCCACCGAGCAGCCCAAGAATCACTTCCGCTACGAGAGGCATTTGCGGTCTTGTTCTTCGTTTCAGTCGGCATGTTGTTTGACCCTATGGTCTTGATTCAACAACCCCTGCAAGTTTTGGCCGTAGTCGGCATCATTGTGTTCGGAAAATCCGTCGCCGCCGCCGTGTTGGTATTGGCCTTGCGTTATCCGCTTAACACAGCACTGACGGTATCAGCGAGCTTGGCTCAAATTGGTGAGTTCTCTTTCATTCTTGCCAGCCTCGGTGTTGATCTAGGCTTGTTGCCCGCAGAAGGACAAAGCTTAATTTTGGCTGGGGCATTGATCTCAATTGCACTCAACCCACTACTCTTTAAAGCAATAGAACCCCTACAAAACTGGCTCAGATCACGTTCAGAATTTGCCAGAATGTTAGAAAAACCCGTCGATCCGCTCGCTGCCCTGCCAATGACAACAGATGAGAAATTTCTCGCTGGTCAAGTCGTTCTAGTTGGTTATGGTCGCGTTGGTCGCCGGATTGGTGCCGAATTTACTCAAGCTGGCATTCCTTTTGTGGTCGCTGAGCAAAACCGCGCCATTGTCGAACAGTTACGCTCCAATGGCCATGCCGCTGTTTCAGGCGAAGCATCCGAACCCGCCGTGCTAATTCAAGCACATATCGCCCGAGCCAGCATGTTGGTGGTCGCCACGCCGGATACGTTTGACGTGCGGCAAATGATCAAAACCGCCCGCACCTTAAATCCGGGAATAGAAATCGTGCTGCGCACGCATAACGAGGAAGAAGCTGCGCTGCTGGAAAAAGAATCCGCAGGCAGCGTGTTTTTCGGCGAGGCAGAACTAGCGAAAGGCATGTCCCACCACGTGTTGAAACGATACGGAAAATTAGAGCACTAATTCATGGCGTAATCATGGCGTAATAAAGTATTACGCCAATTTCACCGCATGTTCTCTAGTCGCATGGAAAGTCAGCTTGGGCCAGCGCTCCTGGGTCAATTTCAGATTGACCCCTGATGTCGCCAGATAAGCCATATTGCCGGCTGCATCATAAGCAACATTGTGACCGAGCGCTTTTTCAAAATCAGCTAACAAACGCTTGTCGTCACAACTGACCCAACGCGCGCTGCTGATGCTAGTTCCCTCAAATACCGCATCAACGCCGTATTCATTCAGCAAACGGCTGGCGACAACTTCAAACTGCAATACGCCAACCGCACCCAATACCAGCTCACCACCTTGGACCGGTTTAAAGACTTGCACTGCGCCCTCTTCGCCCAATTGCTGTAAACCTTTATGCAGTTGCTTAATTTTTAAGGGATTACGTATCCGTACCGAGCGGAAGAAATCCGGTGCGAAATAGGGAATACCAGTAAATTGCAACATCTCACCTTCTGAAAAACTATCACCAATTTGCATATTCCCGTGATTGGGCAAACCAATGATATCGCCAGCATAAGCTTCTTCCACTTGTTCGCGACTAGCCGCCATAAACGTAACCACACTGGAAACTTTGATTTCACGATTCAAACGTAAGTGCTTGATTTTCATACCACGCTCAAAACGGCCCGAACAAACACGCAAGAAAGCAATGCGGTCACGGTGCGCAGGATCCATATTGGCTTGAATCTTGAACACAAAACCAGAAAAAGGAGCTTCAGTCGGCGCCACCGAACGCACGCTAGCATCACGCTCACGCGGTGCTTGTGCCCAATCCAACAGCGCGTCCAGAATTTCTCTGACACCAAAATTATTAATCGCAGAGCCAAAAAACACCGGCGTTTGCGTACCAGCCAGAAACGCCGCTTGATCAAATGGATGCGAGGCGCCATGAACCAACTCCACTTCCATTTTCAATTGTTCGATTTCCAATGGGAACATCTCAGCCAAACGAGGATTGTCTATACCCTTGATTACTTCAAAACTTTGATCTGCTTTTTCTGAACCAGCGGCAAACAACATGATCTCGTCACGCAACAAGTGATAAACACCACGAAATGACTTGCCCATGCCGATCGGCCAGGTAACTGGCGCACATTGAATGTTCAAGACTGATTCCAACTCGTCCAACAATTCCAGCGGATCGCGCGTTTCCCTATCCATCTTGTTCATGAACGTGATGATAGGCGTGCTGCGCATGCGGCAAACGTTCAATAATTTGATGGTTTGCGCTTCCACACCTTTGGCAGCATCAATCACCATCAAGGCTGAATCGACAGCAGTTAAAACGCGATAAGTATCTTCTGAAAAATCCTGATGGCCAGGCGTATCCAATAAGTTCACCACATGGTCACGATATTCAAATTGCATGACCGAACTAGCAACCGAAATACCACGCTGCTTCTCAATTTCCATCCAGTCGGATGTCGCATGGCGACCACTTTTACGCGCCTTGACCGTACCAGCCAATTGAATAGCACCAGAAAATAGCAAGAGCTTTTCGGTCAGCGTAGTTTTACCTGCATCAGGATGGGAAATAATACCGAAAGTGCGACGGCGCGCTACTTCGCGCGCAATCAGAACCGCAGACGCGCCAGTTGAAGAAGTATTACTGCTCGTAGGAGTGACGGTAGCATCAATCGAATCGCTCGATAATGTATCGGAATCAGTGGCCATAGGTAGACTCAATCAGCCTTAATAAAAGGGCCAGAGTCTACCTTTTCCGAGTAATGAAGTCCAGACAACTGGACATAGCTAAATATAGCTAGACGTAGCGATTAGTCCGTTTATCGCAAAACAGACTGCATCCCCTGCCATACTGATTTGATTGCGGCTGTACCAATTGAGGCGCCAAATTTCTTCAGTACACGCTCTGGCAAACCTTCGTGCTGCGTATAATCAATCATCTCCGTTGTTTTCAATACATCACGCGATACGGTATCGACTGTACCAAAATCATCCGCCAATCCCATTTTGATCGCCACAGCACCGCTCCAAAATAAACCTGAAAACATGTCTGGTGTTTCTTTTAAGCGCTTACCGCGACCTTTGCGTACCACATCGATAAATTGCTGATGAATTTCATTCAACATTCCTTTTGCATACGCTTTCTGTTTATCCGTTTGTGGGCTAAACGGATCCATGAAACCTTTATTTTCACCCGCTGTGAGCAACCTACGTTCAACACCCACCTTATTCATTAAACCCGTAAAACCAAATCCATCCATCAAAACACCGATGGAACCAACAATACTGGCTTTATTGACATAAATTTTATCTGCCGCAGCAGCAATATAGTACCCACCCGATGCGCACACTTCCTCCACCACCACATACAAGGGTTTTTTAGGATAAATTTTACGCAAACGCCCTATCTCATCATTGATCATTCCTGCTTGTACCGGACTACCACCAGGACTATTGATATGCAAAATAACACCGACCGATCCAGTGTTTTCGTAAGCGCGATTCAGTGCTGGAATCACTGTTTCTGCCGCGCCATTACCATGGACATCAATCGCGCCATCAATATTGATCAGTGCAACATGACGCCCAGAAATCTCGGCTTCCGTATTACTTAAATCAGAAAACTGCCAGATAGAGAATATGACGATAGCGAATGTCAGTAATTTGAAAAATATCCCCCAGCGCCGCTGTGTACGTTGTTCTTTTAATGTGGCGAATACCAAGTTTTCCAACACGGTACGTTCCCATCCATCTTTAGATGGTGATGGAAGCATGGAAGGACGGTCAATATTATCGTTACTCATATTTTTGCTTTAAAGGTTGTAATTCAATTATGTTGTTGATGTTGTTACTGATATTTAGATTTATTCAATATTCAATGCGTTAAATATTAAGCACTGACAATATTAAGATCATTTCTTGCTTGCCAATACACAAAATGATCTTTCTCAATGACTGAAATCGCTTGCAAACGCTGACCTCGACAAGGACCACCTACGCAATAGCCAGTTTCTGGCTCATAAATTGCACCATGCGTCGCGCACATTAAATACAAACCGCTGGAATCAAAAAACTCACCTTCTATCCAATCGAGTTCTATCGGCACATGCGCACAACGGTTCAAATAGGCATACACCTTGCCATCGTAACGCACAACAAAACCAACATTGTGACCGGTATTACCCTTGGCATCGGTAGTTAGTGTAAAACGTACCCCTTTACCACCATCTTCCAGTGCATCTGATGCACAAATAACAATATCATTCATGCTTGATATTCATTACGCATTTTCATTCAACCATTGATGCAATTGCGGCACAGACGAAGCGGCATATAAAGGTTGCATCGCCAACAATTCATGTTCTGGATGTGCACCATATTGCACTGCAATTCCCGCCGCACCAGCATTCACCGCCATCTGTAAATCATGTGTCGTGTCCCCCACCATCACCGTGCGACTGATATCTTGTCCCAACTCACGCGTCAATTCTTGCAACATAGCAGGATGTGGTTTGGAAAAAGTTTCATCCGCACAACGACTAGCATCAAACAAAGGTGCCAACCCCGTTGCCTCCAACGAACGATTCAAACCCGCACGGTTTTTCCCAGTCGCGACGGCAAGGAAATAACCTTGTTGTGATAGTTCACGCAACATTTCCAGCACGCCATCAAACAAACTCAACTCATGATCACGACTCAAATAATGCACGCGATAACGCGCAACCATATGAGCATAATCTTTTTCTTCCAACTCAGGCACGGCACGCTGCATGGCTTCATGCAAGCTCAATCCTATTACATGGGAAGCAAGGGATGCATCGGGAATAGGCAAACCCAAATCTTGAGCTGATGCCTGAATGCACTTCACAATCGTGGCCGTACTGTTAAGCAAAGTGCCATCCCAATCAAATACGATTAAATCAAACTGCCTTTTTGCCATAATTACAAATGTTCAATAATTTTTATAAATTTTTTAGAAACTTCGCACATTCACCCGCCAAAGGCGCTTTAAGCATGATCGGTTTGCCACTTTCTGGATGAATAAAAGTGATTTGATGCGCATGCAAAAACATACGTTTTAAAACACCATGCGGATTATCGGTTTTTTGCAATAAACGATTCAAAGCAAAATCACCATATTTATCATCACCTGCAATCGCAAAGCCACTGGCGGACAAATGCACCCTGATTTGATGCGTGCGCCCGGTCTTCAATTCCGCTTCCAACAAAGCAAAATGCTGATATTTATGCAATAAATTAAACACCGTATGCGACGCCAAACCATCCGCTTGCACCCTTACCCGGCGCTCTCCATCTGGCGTTGTAAATTTAAAAAGGGGCAATTTAATATGCTGACGCGGATTACTCCAATCACCATGCACTAACACCAAATAACGCTTATCAATCGAAGAAGTCCGAATTTGCTCATGCAAATTAACCAACGCCGAACGTTTCTTAGCCAGTAACAAAATGCCGGAAGTTTCCCTATCCAAACGATGCACTAACTCAAGAAATTTGGCCTCAGGCCGTGCTGCGCGCAATTGCTCAATCACGCCATAACTGACTCCAGAACCACCATGCACAGCCACGCCCGCAGGCTTGTCTATGACTAGCAAATGCGCATCTTCAAATAAAATTTTGAATTCCATGCCAGGCACGGACGATGTAGATTTTTCAGCCATGCGCATTGGCGGAATACGCACCACATCACCCATTTCAAGACGATAAGTCTGATCGATACGTCCCTTATTGACCCGCACTTCACCAGAACGTAAAACACGATACACATGACTTTTCGGCACACCTTTGCAGACACGCAATAGATAATTATCAATGCGCTGACCAGCTTCTTCATCAGAGATAGTGACAAACTGAACGGAAAATCTATCTAACTCTTTTAAGTCTTTCACTAAGTCCTTCACTAAGCCCTTCATTTTAAATATATAATCATTTGAGAATAAAAAGACTATTCTACACAGGGGCGTCTCCATCGGCCTCGCCAATTTGCAAATTTGATGGAAAAGATGTGTATGTATCCTCTTTACGCGAACCCAGGTTGCACCGCTGTTGCAATCGGATAACGCGCAAAGACGCTGGATAAAATATTTGGATTATAAGGATAAGCGTAGCGAGCAAGCCCACACGGATGCTCGCTACAGGTAATAAGTAATTAAATAATTGAGTAAGAGCAAATTACAAATTACAGGGTTGTTACCAATACAAAGCAAAATAACAAAGTAGCAAAATATTTAAAGTGCTTAAGATATTGAAATTGTTTTAAGGTGTTGTTGAAACGTATGTCATGGAATCTAGTCATGTTGCCAAATTTTTCGCATAGTGTGTTCACACAGTGCTTGGCTTCTTGCTCAGCTTTTTTATAGCATCCACATACGCACATGCAGATTACAGCTGTACCACACCTCAATATTACTGACGCTTAGTTTGACACTTTGAAGCAATCCTCTTCCGCCAAATCTTTCATCCTCACATACATCCGATTATTTTTGCTGCTTACAACACGACAAGCAGCATGAAAATGCCATACAAGGCACGGAGTAAAAGACAATGAAACGCATGTTATTTAACGCTACGCAGCAAGAAGAATTGCGCGTAGCAATCGTTGACGGACAAAAACTCATCGATATTGATATCGAAACCGCAGGGCGCGAGCAACGCAAATCCAATATTTACAAAGGCATCATCACCCGCATTGAACCTTCGTTAGAAGCGTGTTTCGTCAACTACGGCGAAGAACGCCACGGCTTTTTGCCTTTCAAAGAAGTCGCACGCACTTATTTCAAAGAAGGTATTGATGTTCGCAACACTTCGATTAAAGAAGCGTTGCGCGAAGGCCAAGAAATCATGGTTCAAGTTGAAAAAGAGGAACGTGGCAACAAAGGTGCAGCGTTAACTTCTTTCATTTCACTAGCGGGTCGTTATCTGGTTTTAATGCCAAATAATCCACGTGGTGGTGGCGTATCACGCCGAGTCGAAGGTGAAGAACGCCAGGAATTGCGAGAAACCATGGACAAACTCGACTTGCCATCCGGCATGTCAGTGATTGCGCGCACTGCTGGCATTGGCCGTAATGTGGACGAGTTGCAATGGGATTTGAATTACTTAATGCAGCTGTGGCGTGCAATTGAAGGTGCTGGCAAATCAGCAGCAGGCGCTTTTTTAATTTATCAAGAATCCTCACTGGTCATTCGCGCTATCCGCGATTATTTCCAACCAGATATCGGTGAAATTCTGATCGATACCGATAACATTTACGAACAAGCGCATCAGTTCATGAGCCACGTCATGCCAGACATGGTGCACCGCGTCAAACGCTACAGCGATGACGTACCTTTGTTCTCGCGCTTCCAAATCGAGCATCAAATCGAAACCGCATATTCACGCACGGTTCCCCTGCCTTCTGGCGGCGCTATCGTCATTGATCATACCGAAGCGCTGGTATCGATCGACGTCAACTCCGCACGCGCTACGCGCGGCTCCGACATTGAAACCACCGCTTTCAATACCAATTGTGAAGCAGCGGAAGAGGTTGCGCGTCAATTACGCCTACGCGATTTGGGCGGTTTGATCGTGATTGATTTCATCGATATGGAAAATGCCCGAAATCAACGTGAAGTTGAAACACGTCTGAAAGACGCTTTGCACTTCGACCGTGCACGCGTCCAAATGGGAAAGATATCACGCTTTGGTTTAATGGAGTTATCGCGCCAACGCTTGCGTCCATCCTTGTCCGAAGGCAGTCACGTGACTTGCCCACGTTGCAGCGGAACCGGACATATTCGCGATACCGAATCCTCCGCATTGCAGGTCTTGCGCATCATTCAAGAAGAAGCAATGAAAGAAAATTCCGCCACCTTGCACGTGCAAGTACCGGTAGATGTTGCTGCATTTTTGCTGAATGAAAAACGTGGTGAAGTTCTCAAAATTGAAACACGCCACCGCGTCACTATCATCCTGATCCCAAATAAACACTTAGAAACTCCACATTACAAGCTGGAACGCATCAAACACGATGATCCACGCTTGGAAGAACACATTGCCAGTTACACCATGGCAGAAGAGGCGGAAACTGACATCGCTTACAACAAGAATAAGCAAGAAGAAATAAAAAAATCACGCCAAGAGGCAATGGTAAAAAGTATTACACCAGAGCATGCGCCTATAGTGGATCGTACAAGAACGGGTACCGATAGAACGACCACAAACATATCAGCTCTTGTTACGTCATCAGCGAAAAGCATTTTCAACCACATCAATAAAATTATTGCGTTCTTCCGCAAGCAACCCGCAACTACGACAGCGACAACAACAACGTCATCCAACAAACACCAAAGCAATCATGAGCGCAACGATCGTAATGGCCGTGGACAACGTGGACGGAACCGTAACAACAATAGAGGACGTGAAAGAGAAGATCGAGAAGCCACACTCATAAACTCCCCAAAGGAAGCAAGTAAATCAGTACAAACTCACCCTAATCATACCAACCCGCACACACAAACTGTAGAAGCGAAACCCACGCAACGCCAACCACGTCAGCCACGTCCACCACAAGCTACGCGTGAAATGCATGAAAGCAAACGCAAGGATCTGGTAACACAAACAACATCCATAGTCTCCGAAGAAAATGCTGATGCAATTCAGAAAAGCAATCGTCCAAATACGACGGCAGAAAATACAGCATTGGATCGTCATTCGGCAACACAAATAGTGGCAGAAAGCAGCAACGAAAATGTGTTGCCAATCATGACAATCACAAACGGTCCAGCGATTGATGGCAGTGAACAAAGTGAAGAGCCACGCCGTCGCCGTCGCCGTGGTGGCCGCAATCGCAATCGCCGCGATCGAGATAATCAAGAAGCAGCGGACTCAGTTGAAACTGTAGATGTCGCGCCAATTGATGTGCTACTTGACACGTCTATTGAAGCCTCACTGGACACACCACCAACTGTTGCCCCTCAACCCACTCAGGTCATAGCAGTGGCTGATTTGCCCAAAACAGACTCCCCCAAGATTGAGTCCATCAATATGGTAGAAAACACGTCTGCAATTGAGAAAATTGATACGCAAGAAGTGAAAGAAATAGCAAAAACCGTAGAAATTGCGAACACAACCAGTACCTCAAGCACGATAAATACACGGGTTGATGCACCTTTACCTAACTTGTCAAATATGTTGAGTGCAGCCGGCTTGACTATGGCGACAACAGACCCACAAAAACTGCTAGCAGCACAAGAGGCAGCAAAAAATATTGTGGCGCCTGTCCGCATACCACGCCAACGCAAACCAGCGATTCAGCCATCAACCGAACCACTGATTCAGGTGAACACGACAAACCGTGAATAACGTATGACAAAGATAACTTACACAGTTACCTTTTGATGCGTCTGTATTAGTGCTTCTTATTAGTATTTCAATATTTACATTGATAAACCCCATGTTCTGGAATTGCAGAACATGGGGTTTTTGTTTTTTAAAAAAAGAAAATTCTTTCAATAAAAATTGCATCACTTTTTCTATTTACATTGTCAATATTATTATCAATAATGACAACAACAAAAACAAATGCAAAAAAGTAAATATTGCAAATCAATACAAAAAACTAGTATCCACAACTGTCCATTTATCTGCTTACTCTTAGTCTTAGATAAGGATTAAATAATATGATACGCATCCTCATTGCTGACGATCACACGATTATGCGGGAAGGCTTAAAACGCATACTAGATAAAATCGAAGACATTAAGGTAGTTGCTGAAGCAAAAGATGGTTTTGAAACACTAGCAAAAATCAGAAAAGAGAGCTTTGATCTAGTTCTATTAGATTTATCTATGCCTGGTCGTAGCGGCACCGATTTAATTCGGCAAATAAAGCAAGAAGTTCCCAAACTCCCGATTCTCATCCTTACCATGCATGATGAAAGTCAATATGCATTGCGATCAATACGTGCGGGCGCCCAGGGATATCTAACAAAAGAGAGTGCGGGTGAACAATTAATCACGGCTATTAGAAAAGTAGCATCTGGTCGTCCCTACATTAGCATGGCAGTTGCAGAACAATTGGCACTTAATCTTGCAACACCTTATGAGGATGCCCCTCATCAACTGTTATCCAACCGAGAATTTGAAGTATTCTCACTTCTCGTTAGCGGAAAAACTTTAACAAATATTGCCGAATTATTACATTTAAGTGTCAAGACCGTCAGCACACATAAGATGCGTATCTTACAAAAAATGCACATGAATTCAATATGTGACATGGTGCAATATGCCATTACACATCACATCCTTGATCCTCTTTGAGAAACACCACCTATACCGTCAATTTCAGTTAGTCCAAATTCACCTCGATCAAATCGGCACATCATCGGACCAATCTTTTTACGTTTAATGACTTAAAACAATGTTTGATGCATAATCGTAAAGTTATGTTAATTTTTTAACTCATTCTACTTAATCTGCCTAATACGCCTGATGCGTCCAACCTGGAATGTTCAAAAAAGCATACAACAAACTCCAATCCATTTTCAGATCGTCCATTTACGGCACTCTGTTATTAGCCATTATTAGTGCTCTCGTTATTCCCACAGCATCAATAATTTTTTTATCAATTAACTTGCAAGAAACAGGAACGGCGACGTTTTATGAAAAATACTTATCCCATTTTTTCATATTAGTCGCTCAACTAATTGGCGTTCTCGTATTTCTTATCTTATTCATTAAATCAAGATTACTTGCTCCCCTGAGCAAATTGATAGATTTTTCCGGTCGACTTGCACGCGGAAATTTTGATGAACAACTCTGTGATTTACCTCAAAATGAACTTGGTCATTTAGGGGTAAGACTTGAACAAATGCGTCTCGCTATTAAACATTTGTTCAAGGACATCGCTCAACGTGAAGAACACTTCCGCACTATCGCCACACAAGTTCCAGGCGCTGTTTTTCGTCGCAAGCCTGATAGTACGATGGAATTTGCTAGCAACGCTATTGAAGCTATTTCTGGATATAAAAGCATTGCCCATATGCAAGAAGGCGCACACGTCTGGTACAACATTGTGCATTCGGCTGATTGCGAACGTATAAAAGAACAAATTGCCAAGGCAATTGCCACGCATGCGCCATATATAGTCGAATATCGTATCCAACACGCTGATGGTAACGAACGCTGGGTCAGTGAAAATGGGCAAGCACAGTATCATTCAGACGGCACATTCCAATGGATAGACGGCATCGTCGCCGATATCAGCGAACGCAAGCAAATGGAAGAAAGGTTACGGCTAGCAACCAAGGTTTTTGACAACATTAGCGATGGTGTTATTTTCACTGATGCAAACGGCCACATTATTGTTGTCAATACTGCATTCTCAACAATTACAGGCTATTCCGAAAGTGATGCGATTGGACGTACTTTAGCCATGCTTAATTCAGCGAGGCAACATCCTTTCTTCCATGAAACGTTGTGGTCAGAATTGATGGCGACAGGCGCATGGCACGGCGAAATTTGGAATCAGCGCAAAAATGGTGAACCTTATTTAACATGGTTAACCATCACTGCCGTACGCGACACAACCGGTCTATGCACACACTATGTTGGTATTTTTAGCGATATTACTTTAATTAGAGAATCTCAAAATAAGCTGGACCACCTAGCACATCACGATCCTTTGACTGGTTTACCAAACAGACTATTATTTAATGATAGGTTGGCACAAGCAATTTTGCGCTTCCACCGCAATGAACAACAATTAGCCGTGTTATTCATTGATCTTGATCGCTTTAAAAATATTAATGACACGCTAGGTCATCATGTCGGCGATGAACTTCTCAAGCAAATTGCTTATACTTTGGCGGCCACAATACGAGATGGTGATACGTTGGCTCGCCTTGGTGGAGACGAGTTCATTATCATTCTGGAGGATATTGACGGCTTGTACGGCGCTGGCATGGTGGCTGAAAAACTGATGGCAGTGTTTGAACAACCATTCATGGTTGCTAACCATGAACTTTTTCTGACTTGTAGTATCGGCATCAGCCTCTGTCCCACCGATGGAACTGATATTCATATGTTAATTAGAAATGCCGACGTGGCAATGTATCAGGCCAAAGCACATGGACGAAATGCCTATCGCTTTTATGCCCCTGAAATGGCTTGTGAAGGCGTCGAGCGTCTTCGTTTGGATAGTTTGTTACGACGTTCGATTGATAACAATGAAATCTTTTTAAATTTTCAACCTCAAGTCGACATTGAATCTGGTGAATTAATTGGCGTTGAAGCACTAGCGCGTTGGAATCACCCTGAATTAGGTCTGGTACCACCTATCAGATTTATTCCACTAGCGGAAGATTCCGGCTATATCAATCAACTCGGCAAATGGGTCTTGTGGGAATCTTGCCGCCAAATGATACGTTGGCAAAAAGTTGGCTTATATGTCCCCAAAATTGCCGTTAACCTATCGGTTAAACAATTTGAACGCGGCAGCATTGTCAAAGTTGTTTCAGAAATTCTTCAAGAAACCGGCCTTGATCCATCACGCTTGCAACTTGAGGTCACTGAATCCGTGATCATGAATAATGCGGATGGATTTGCCTTTATTAACGATTTGCACGCGATTGGTGTTGGTTTGGCGATTGATGACTTTGGTACTGGTTATTCATCATTGGCGTACTTGAAACAATTACCCGTACAAACCTTGAAAATAGATCGGTCTTTTATTAAAGATATTTCCACCGATCCTAATGATGAGGCAATTGCAATTGCAATTATTCAACTAGGAAAAAGCTTAAACTTAACGGTAATTGCGGAAGGTGTGGAAACACAAGAGCAAGCTGGCTTCCTATTAAAACAAGGCTGTAATTTTGCACAAGGGTATTTTTACAGCCACCCAGTCTTGCCAGACGATTTATTCGCGCGCTGGAAACATGCTGCCAATCAAGACAAATCTGAGCCTGTATTTTTCAATAGCGCACGCAAATTGTAAGATTCTTGTACGACCTTTTTCTCTGCCACAACGTTAGCCTCTGCTTCTATTCGCTGTATTCTCTCTACTTGCGCTGTCAACAAGCGTTCGGCCAAACCATAATCCGGCTGCACCGTACCAAAAAATGTCACGGTACTACCGCGCTGAATCAGCAATGTCGGGAAATTTTCAACATCCATTTCACCTACGATATCAGCCTGATCCTCGATATCTATCCATACAAAACGTTTATCAGGATGACGCAGCGCCCATGCATCAAAACCCAATCGATACTCATTACAAGTACCACACCATGCCGCGCATAAACACGCAACGACCCAGGTATCATCCATCCATGATTGAGACAACAAGTCTCTGTTTTGTTGATTCAAAGTCAAACTAGGCATGAAAATCTTAACAAACAATCAGTTGTCAAATTAATAAATTTGTAATTTATTAAACCGGGAATTTTGAAATCAGATAATGAAAAGTATAATACGCGCCATGCTTACCACACCCATCACGCCTACCGTACTTGCCATTGAAACCTCGTCGGAATTAGCGTCTGCCGCTTTATTATACGGCGACCACGTCATCACACGCGAATCATCCGGCGTACAAACCCATTCGCAAACTATTTTACCGATGATGCAAAGCTTGCTTGAGGAAGCAGGTATCGCCCTGAAACAATGTGATGCGATTGCTTTTGGTTCTGGGCCTGGATCTTTTACCGGCGTGCGAACTGCATGTGGCATTGCGCAAGGACTGGCATTTGGTGCAAATTTACCGCTCATTCCCGTGATTACGCTGGCTGCAATGGCGCAAGCATGTTTATCGACTCAATCTCAACAAACAGTCGATAGAATGAATACGACTGATGTATTAACTATTCTTGATGCGCGCATGAATGAAGTGTATTGGGCGCAATATCGTTACATCAACAACAATAATAAAGACAACAGTTGGCAAACAATCGTTGAGCCTACTTTGTCCACCACAGCAGCATTAGTGTCGTTTATATCGTTAAATAATTTGGATAATGCTATTCTTTGCGGCAATGGATTGGCTGCTTATGCATCTGTTTTTAACGAGAGCATGTTCAACAAACGCAACGAACAAACACAAGCACAAAAAAACATCATGCCGCATGCTAAAGAAATTGGTTTGCTGGCACGACAAGCTTTTCTGCGTGGTGAAACCATGTTGGCACACGAGGCACAGCCATTTTATTTACGCAACAAAATTGCGTTAACTACCGCAGAACGCGAACGTAAAGGGCAAATGCCCACATGATGGATGCCCGCAATCGTCCAAGCATCGCTGCATGGGAAGACATCTGTCTCACACCTATGCAAGCCTGTGATATTGAAGAAGTGCTTGCCATTGAAAATCACGTTTATTCTTATCCATGGACACACGGTAATTTTTTGGATGCACTCTCTCATGATTACGAAGCATGGTTAGTACGTACAACAACGTCAACGACTACAGCAACTACCGATGATTTGCTGGCGTATTTCGTAACGATGCGCATCTTAAATGAAGTCCATTTACTGAATATCGCCGTACGCCATAATTTACATGGACAAGGTCTGGGGCGTGCCCTACTCAACAAAACAATCACGCTAATGCGTGATAAAGGCATGGAATCTATCTTGCTAGAAGTCAGGCCATCCAATCAACGCGCCATCGCACTGTACGAGCACTTCGGTTTTGCGCCCATTGGACGACGTAAGAATTATTATCCTGCCGCTAACAATATGCGCGAAGATGCGATTGTCATGCGCCTGGTTTTATAGGTTAAAGGTCATAGAAAACTTATGAAATCTTCCCTCATCAATCACCGCAAGATTACTTTCCTGACCGAAATGGGGTTGGGGCCTTTATGGACACGCCGTGATGTGCCCGATGTATCAAATACATCTGATATATCCGTTACTACACCAACCATACAAATAGCACCAACGGCACCAACGTCACCAACTCCATCGCCAACATCAGTTAATTCAAGACAAATATTGGCATCAAGCAGTGATATTGCCAATATGGATTGGACACAACTCAAAGCCAGCGTTGCTCAATGCACCGCATGCAATTTATGCAAAACACGGACTAAAACTGTATTTGGCATTGGCGATGAACAGGCAGAATGGTTGTTTATAGGTGAAGGACCAGGTCGCAAGGAAGATGCACAAGGCGAGCCCTTTGTTGGACCAGCAGGGAAATTACTCAATAACATGATGCTGGCAATGCAGTTACAACGCGGAACCAATACCTATATCGCCAACATCGTCAAATGCCGTCCCACGGATGCCAATGGGAATGATCGCCCACCCAGTCCTGAAGAAGCGGCTGCTTGTAAACCCTATCTAGATCGACAAATTGCTTTGCTACAAGCCAAAATCATCATTGCGCTAGGTAAAACCGCAGCGATATCGTTACTTGATCAAGATCCGCAAACATCGGTATCGACATTACGCGGCAAAGTACATCACTATGTCATGCAAGAAAATCGGTATTTACCTTTATTGGTTACCTATCACCCGGCCTATTTACTAAGACGTTTGGCTGAAAAAGCAAAAGCCTGGGCAGATTTGTGTTTGGCTATCGCCACTTACAAAAATAACAAAAAATAAACACTCATCGCGCCTATGCAAAATGGGCGACCGTATCGTCTTTACAATATTATCGATACAAACTAATTAACATTATTGCAAATCAGATACGACTATTGATAAGATCATCGATTCATTTTGTAAAAATTATTGGGGTAGGAATCGTATGTTCAGTACACAAATACAAAGAGCTTTTACACAAATCCACAACGCTGAATGTATTACAAAAAAAGATGAAACTCCGCTCCCACAAAACTGTTTCATTCTCAATTTAAGCAATCAAGTCCAACAAAATTACGCAACCGCGGAGACTGCAACACGTGAAGCGAGAACTATCCAGATTGGAAGTGCTTTTTATTATGTCAAGAACATTAATTATGGTAATCAAAGGGCAGCAGAAGAATTCTTAATGGCAAAATACATGATGCTCACAGGCCTCCCTACCCCAAAAACATATCTTGGCACGCATTGTGATGGATTATTTAATCACTCTCATCACCCAACCCGACGTGATTTAGCGAGAATGGACGAGTGTGGAAGAACAGTATCTGATCTAGCTTGTGTTGTATCCCAAATAGAACCAACATTCAAAGATCTGGGACGATTTTTGTTAGAGGATGGGGTGATACACACAAAGGAAGGGTTACAAAGAACAAAATATGAAGACTACTTAAGCGCACACAACAATGCTTATCAAAAAGAAAAAGAATTATTAGCCGCCGAGACACCACCAGAAAACAGAACTGCCGCTCAACTAAAACTCCACGCACTCATTCAATCACAACCTGAAGAGTGGACATTAACAAAAGACGAACGACAACTTTTGGCGCTGCTAAGACAAGCAAAAAAAGAACAACTCAACGCGCTACACGAAATGTATCGTTTATTGCCTGATGCATTACACAAAGAAATAGAGCTGGCATTCTATGCATCACAGTTTATTGGCAATAATGACTTCTTAAATTTCTCACTTTACAACACAGGTTTTATTAAAACTAAAAGTGGCGCATTACGTGCGATGGTCATTGACTATGGTAACTGTGGACCTAGCGGCTACAAAGGGAAATATATAGAAGATAGTTTAGATGTTGCAAAACAACGTGCGCGCATTCAAGATCCAATTGCTCCCAACACATTTATCCAGAAAAGTGATTTGCAATTTTCCACAACACAATCTAAACGAGCACGATCGCAAAGTACAAATGATATGCCACAACCTGGCAATACACATCACGATCTCAAACTACGCTCCCAAAGTACAGACAGTTATCTTGGTTTAGACAGAAAAAGTATCACCAGCGTCGGAAGCATTCCGCGCGCTCGGCCCTTTACTCAATTATTCAGGACGAATATCCAAGCAGAAACGCACTGGGTCATCGATGGTATGGGAGGATCCCCAAGCAATGTTCCAAAAGAACTTGGGGCAGCCATAGAGGTCGCTTACAGACTGTCACTAATACCCGAGCCAATGTTACTCGAGGTAGCGCAAACATGCTGGCCAGTTGGTACCGACGCCCGCTTTCCATTTTTTGATCCACATCATCCATCTAATTTAAATGCAGAAGAAATTGCAAATGTCATGCAAGAACGTCGTAATGCCTACTTGCGGAAATTTACTCCAAATCAAATTCAACATTGGGTATCAACACAAGTTGATCGGGCGCAGCTGGCCTATCATGAAGTAACAGATGCAATACAGAACTTTTCTGAAAAAATAAAAATTTCTGTTAGCGCTGAGCAATCCTAATGCTTCGCCTCTCCAATCAACGCCAAATCATCATGTTGACGTTGATTGATGGCATGTTTGCGCATGATGCACAGCATAATGCCGGCGACCAACACTCCAAATACAATAATCACGGTATTTAGGCTTAAATTAAGCGCGATCATGGATGAATAGAAGGCTAGCATGACCAAAATCGATAGATTTTCATTGAAGTTTTGCACCGCTATTGAATGTCCTGCGCTCATCAACACATACCCACGATGTTGCAATAAAGCATTCATCGGCACGACAAAGTAGCCCGATAAAGCACCGATTAAAACAAGCAAAGGATAAGCCAGCCAGACTGTATGTACCATTGTCATTAACATCACGATGACGCCCATTGCGACGCCCACTGGCATCACAGTCAATGATTTTTTTAATGGAATAAAACGCGCTGCCAACATGGCGCCCAATGCCACGCCAAATGCCACTACGCCTTGTAATTCAGTTGCTTTATTAAAAGGCAAATTCAAGGAAGCCTTTGCCCATTCCAACACAATAAATTGCAAAGTCGCACCAGCCCCCCAAAAAAGCGTGGTGACTGCCAAGGAAATTTGGCCAAGTTTATCTTTCCAAAGTGCAACAACACAGTGGGAAAAATCGACAATAAGCTTAATAGGTGTATGTGCTTGGTCCGGATATTTTGCACCAGTGTTAGGAATTCTGAGGTTAAATAGCGCCGCAATGACATAAATCACAGCAATGACCGACAAAGCCACCGCGCTGGCAACATCAATATCCGTATCGATCAATAAAAAATCGAATCCCAATAATAGATCTAAGAATTCCGGTTTAAACAAACACCCCCCTAAAACTGTACCAAGAATGATAGAAAGTACCGTCAGGCCTTCAATCCAACCATTGGCGGCGACTAATTTTTCTGGGGGTAATAGTTCTGTGAGAATACCGTATTTGGCGGGAGAATATGCCGCAGCACCAAAACCAACCACAGCATAAGCAAGCAACGGGTGCACATCAAAAAACATCAACCCGCAGCCCAATATCTTGATCAAATTGGTCACAAACATGACCCGACCTTTGGGAAAAGCATCAGCAAATGCGCCGACGAATGCTGCTAATAATACGTAAGACAAAACAAAAAATAATTTGAGCAGCGGCGTCATCCATGCTGCGGCCTGCATACTGCTCAATAAAGCAATCGCCGCAACGAGGAGAGCGTTATCAGCTAGCGACGAAAAAAACTGCGCCGCCATAATTGTGTAAAAACCGCGAGTCATCCGCATACGCATGGCAACAAAAAATAGTCGATCCGCTTTATACCATGAAAATATGTGAAATTTGGAAAATTGCTGATTTGATATCAAACAAAACCCTGTCCTCAGGCTTCATTAAAATCGGTAAAATGTGGATTTCACTCCTTCACCATTCCTCACCCTTTCCTACCATTTTTTGCTTCAAAACCGTTTTATGCCCAGACCCCTTATAGCCACTATTCGCATTGATGCAATGCGTCACAATCTTGCCCTTGCAAAATCCCGTCATCCTGACACCAAACTATGGGCCGTCATTAAAGCGCATGCCTATGGTCATGGACTGAAAAATGGGATGCGAGGTTTTGAAGCAGCGGATGGTTTGGCTTTGATTGAGCTAGAAAGCGCAATTCAATTGCGTGCATGGGGTTGGAAGAAGCCAATTTTATTGCTGGAAGGTTTTTTTGAATCAGCCGATTTATCTGCCGTCATACAAGAAAGAATGGATGTGTGTGTACATTGCAATGAACAAATTGCGATGTTAGAACAGGCGAAACTTTCACCATCATCGTTGGATGTTCATTTAAAAATGAATACTGGCATGAATCGGCTAGGTTTCATGCCAACAGCGTATGCGGCAGCATATAGTCGTTTGCGCGCTATTCCTGGCATACGCAATATCACCTTTATGACGCATTTTGCCAATGCCGATGCATTGCAGACTCCACGTTTACCTGTTTCTGAACAATGGCGACGTTTTCAGTCTGGTATCACCGACATTAAAGATAGAGATCCAAACGAACAACACAAACAATGTGTTGCCAACTCAGCCATCCACATGCTGCATCCTGAAATAAGGAGCGACTGGGCCCGGCCTGGCATCATGCTGTACGGCGGGATGCCAAACCAACAAACTGCGCAAGAATTCGGTCTACTTCCTGCCATGACACTGCACAGTGAAATCGTCGCTATCCAATCCATATCTGCGGGTGAGTCTATTGGCTATGGCAGTACCTATACCGCGCCACAAGCGATGACGATCGGCGTCATCGCTTGTGGCTACGCCGATGGCTATCCCAGACATGCGCCCAACGGGACGCCAATTCTGGTCGATGGAATCAAAACACAGATGGTCGGCAGAGTCTCCATGGACATGATCACCGTTGACTTAAGCACCATTCCACATGCACGCGTGGGTAGCCCTGTCACATTATGGGGGGCAGGTTTGCCGATTGATGAAGTTGCTTCTGCTGCGGGCACCATAGGATATGAACTGATGTGTGCCTTAGCACCTCGGGTAACACGTGTGGTGACGGAATAAACGATCATGGCTAAAGCAAAAACTCACTATGTCTGTAGCGAATGTGGCGGTATTGCGAATAAATGGGCCGGACAATGCGCTGCCTGTGGAGCCTGGAATACACTGGTGGAAAACGTGGTCGAAACAAGTAGCAATCGTTTTTCCACCCAACATCAAGGATTGGCACACACTACACCGGTATTGAGTCTGGCTGAAATCGAAGCTAGCGATACACCGCGTTTTACCACTGGTATGGAAGAATTCGATCGCGTGTTGGGCGGTGGCCTGGTTGCGGGCGGCGTGGTCTTAATTGGTGGTGATCCTGGCATTGGTAAATCTACCCTGCTCTTGCAAGCGCTGGGTCAAATGTCACGCATCAAAAAAGTCTTGTACATCAGTGGTGAAGAATCCGGTGCACAAATTGCCTTACGCGCCAAGCGCCTCAGCATCACCGCTAGCGAGCTCAAGTTGCAAGCGGAAATCCAGCTGGAAAAAATCCTGCACACGCTCGCCGAGCAACAACCACAAGTCGTGGTCATTGATTCGATTCAAACCATGTATTCCGATGCCTTGAGTTCAGCCCCAGGATCGGTTGCGCAAGTACGGGAATGCGCCGCGCAATTGACACGTGTCGCAAAGCAAACTGGCATCACCATGATTATGGTCGGCCATGTGACAAAAGAAGGCGCCTTGGCTGGACCGCGTGTGTTGGAACACATTGTCGATACGGTGTTGTATTTTGAAGGCGATACGCACTCCAATTTTAGACTGGTGCGCGCTTGCAAAAACCGCTTCGGCGCAGTCAATGAGCTAGGCGTTTTTGCGATGACAGAAAAAGGCTTAAAAGGCGTTTCCAATCCATCAGCGCTATTTTTATCGCAACATGACAACCAAGTTCCTGGCTCTTGCATCATGGTGACGCAGGAGGGAAGCCGTCCTTTGCTCGTTGAAATTCAGGCTTTGGTAGATACCTCACACTTACCTAACGCCAGACGCTTATCGGTGGGCTTAGAGCAAAATCGCCTGGCGATGTTGCTAGCGGTCTTGCATCGTCATGCTGGCGTAGCTGCATTCGACCAAGATGTATTCATCAATGCTGTTGGCGGCGTCAAAATCACCGAACCGGCTGCTGATTTAGCGGTACTGCTCGCCATTCATTCTTCTATGCGTAACAAGGCCTTGCCCAAGGGTTTGGTGGTATTTGGCGAAGTGGGTTTGGCGGGTGAAATCCGCCCCGCTCCACGTGGTCAAGAACGTTTACGTGAAGCAGCAAAACTAGGATTTTCTATCGCGATGATTCCAAAAAGCAATGCACCAAAACAAGCGATTGAAGGCATGACTATCTTGGCGGTAGAACGGATTGATGAAGCGTTTCAGCGTTTGCGGGAAACAGAATAGAATAAGCGGCATTTTTTCCTGGCAATCAGCTTACGCTATCTATACGAACCATATAAATACCGAATATCCAGATTACTAACGTCTATTTACGAGAAACCGCATGATAAAACCACCTATTCGCTTCGGTACCCCTCTGTCTTCTTCCGCCGTTAAAGTTATGCTGCTGGGCTCGGGTGAATTGGGCAAAGAAGTCATTATTTCACTACAACGTCTGGGGATTGAAGTCATCGCAGTAGATCGCTATGCCAACGCACCAGGGCATCAAGTCGCACATCGCAGCCATGTCATCGACATGACAGATGGCGCTGCCTTGGCGGCATTGATTGAACTAGAACAACCCGATTACGTAGTCCCAGAAATTGAAGCGATTGCGACTAGTACATTAATTGAGCTGGAACAAGCGGGTAAAACGCAAGTTATTCCCACCGCTCGTGCTGCCTGGCTGACGATGAATCGTGAAGGAATACGACGTTTAGCGGCAGAAGAATTGGGCTTACCTACTTCCCCCTACCGTTTTGCCAATACCTTAGATCAATTAAAAATTGCTTGCGCAGATATTGGTTTTCCTTGCTTGATCAAACCCGTGATGTCTTCTTCTGGCAAAGGACAATCCATGCTAACCGGCCCCCACCAGATTGAGGCTGCCTGGCAACATGCAGGAACAAGTGGGCGCGTCGGTCCAGGACGTGTGATTGTAGAAGGATTTATCGATTTCGATTATGAAATCACTCTTCTCACTGTGCGCGCATGCAATGTGAATGGTGAAATAGAAACCCATTTTTGCGCACCGATAGGACACATCCAGGTACATGGTGATTATGTCGAATCCTGGCAACCACATCCCATGCCCACCGTGGCCATACAGCGTGCGCACGAGATAGCCAAAAAAGTGACCGACAATCTAGGTGGTTTGGGCTTGTTTGGCGTCGAATTATTCGTCAAAAACGATATGGTTTGGTTCTCTGAAGTCAGCCCCAGGCCACATGACACCGGCATGGTCACACTGGCCAGCCAAGTGCAAAGCGAATTCGAATTGCACGCCAAAGCCATTCTCGGCTTACCCGTCAATACAGAATTAAAAACTTGCGCTGCATCCGCCGTCATCTATGGCCAACATCAAGCCAAAGCAATTGCATTTGAAGGAGTAGCACAAGCTTTGCGTATTCCTGGCACCGATATTCGTTTGTTTGGCAAACCAGAATCCTTCACCCGCCGCCGCATGGGTGTGGCGCTTGCTACGGCAGAAAATATCGACACGGCGCGCCGCAATGCTAAACAAGCTGCGACCATGGTTAAACCCATCGTTACAGAATAAGTACCAACAAGTTCAATAAGGAAGATCCCATGAAATTCGATGTCGCTATCGTAGGAAGCGGATTGGCTGGTTTATCCGTTGCACTACATCTTGCGGAAACCCACACCGTCGCGGTGATCGCCAAACGCGCTTTGCTCGATGGCGCCAGCAGCTGGGCGCAGGGCGGGATTGCAGCGGTACTCGATTCCCATGACAGCCATGCCCAGCACGTAGAAGATACGCTGATTGCCGGTGCCGGATTATGTAACGAGGCTGCGACACGTTTCATCGTTGAAAATGGCTCTACTGCGATTGACTGGTTAATCAAGCAAGGCGTGCCATTTACCAAAGATGCCACCACAGAATTTGGCTACCATTTGACGCGCGAAGGCGGACACAGCCAACGCCGCATCATCCACGCCGCCGATGCGACCGGACATGCAGTGCAAACGACATTAGAGCAGCAGGTACGTGCTCATCCCAATATCCAATTATTTGAACATCATTGCGCGATTGATTTAATTACTTCAGACAAAGTCGGTAATAACGGCAATAAAACGCCCGGCATGCCCAAATGCCTAGGCTTGTACGTACAAGATGAAAGCACAGGAGAAGTCTTAACTTTCACCGCGCAACATACCGTACTGGCAACCGGTGGCGCGGGCAAAGTGTATCTGTACACCACCAATCCAGACACTGCGACTGGCGACGGCATCGCCATGGCTTGGCGTGCTGGCTGTCGTGTTTCAAATATGGAATTTATCCAATTCCACCCAACTTGCCTGTATCACCCCTACGCCAAATCGTTTTTGATCACAGAAGCAATACGTGGCGAAGGTGGCGTTTTAAAACTACCACCAGAAGCCGGCGCTGCTGCAGGAACGCGCTTTATGCTGGCGCACGACGAACGGGCCGAATTGGCGCCGCGCGATATTGTCGCCAGAGCAATTGATTTTGAAATGAAGAAACGTGGCTTGGATTACGTACATCTGGATATCAGCCACCAGCCACCAGAATTTTTAAAAGAACACTTCCCCACTATTTACGCACGCTGCTTAACCTTGGGCATAGACATTACCAAAGAGCCCATTCCAATCGTACCAGCCGCGCATTACACCTGCGGCGGCGTCGTCACCGATATGCGTGGCCGTACTGATTTGCCTGGTTTGTATGCGGTTGGCGAAACAGCGTGCACGGGTTTTCATGGCGCCAACCGTTTAGCCAGCAATTCCCTGTTGGAATGCATCGTATTAGGACGCGCCGCAGCGCAAGACATCCAAACGCACAAGCAAGAAGCGGTGCCGGAACTACCCGCCTGGGATGAAAGCCGCGTCACCAACGCCGACGAAGAAGTGGTGATTGCGCACAACTGGGATGAGTTACGCCGCTTCATGTGGAATTACGTCGGCATCGTCCGCACCACCAAACGATTAGAACGCGCCCAGCATCGCATTCGTTTGTTGAAGGAAGAAATTAACGAGTACTACACCCACTTCCGGATCACACCGGATTTGCTGGAATTACGTAATTTGGTCGACGTGGCGTCGCTAATTGTGAATAGCGCCTTGTCACGCCATGAAAGCCGGGGCTTGCATTTTAGTCGGGATTATCCAGACACTTTGCCGCAGGCATTGCCTAGTGTGTTGTTGCCTGTGCGGAAGGGGTGAGTCGTATCTGTTTATACATTCACACCAATTAACAGAAATAAGCTGGATCCTCGACTAAAACACCATAGGACGAAAAATGTTTATCTGACCTTGTAGGGCGTCAATAAGCGCAGCGCACTGCGCCGCATGGTGGCCTTCGATAAAGGTGCAATACGCTGCGCTTATTGACACCCTACTTAGCAGGAAAATGAACTCGTTCCCACAATCCGCAAAGAATAATCAATCGCCTGCACATCCTTAGTCAAACTGCCGATAGAAATCCTATCCACGCCAGTTTCAGCAATCGCGCGCACGCTTTCTTTATTCACACCACCAGATGCCTCCAATACAGCACGGCCAGCCGTCAGCGCCACGGCTTGGCGCATGCCTTGCAGGCTGAAGTTATCGAGCAAGATGGACGTTGCACCTGCGGCTAATGCTTGTTCGAGTTCGTCCAAATTCTCCACTTCAATTTGTATGGAAACCGGCGTCGCTAATTGGGTATTCACAACCTGCGCAGCATGCATGACACCGGCGATGCTGCCGGCAGCGGCGATGTGATTTTCTTTGATGAGGATGCCATCGTACAAAGCCAAACGCTGGTTCATGCCACCACCAACGCGTACCGCATATTTCTGCGCCAAACGCATGCCGGGCAGCGTTTTACGGGTATCCAAAATCGCAGCACGGGTGCCTTGTATCAAGTTCACATAAGCTTGCGTAGTCGTCGCCACGCCGGACAATAATTGCATGAAGTTCAAAGCAGGACGTTCAGCTGTCAACAACGCCCGGGCGGGTGCTTCTATGGTGCAAACTTCGGTATCCGCTTGCATCAGCGCACCTTCCGCATAACGCCATGTGATGCGAGAACGCGCATCCAAACGCTGCATCACCGCCTCAAACCAGGGCGCGCCGCATAACACGGCTTCTTCCCGCACCAGCACGCGCGCTTGCACCCATTCTTGCTCAGGCACCAACAAACCTGTGACGTCGCCAGTGCCGATGTCTTCAGCCAACGCCGCTTCGATATTGGCTTCAAACGCTGTCGCTAATGCAGCATCAAAAGGTGCAAAAGGATTGATCAAAGTAGTTGTTGAACTTGTCATTACGTTTTTTATTACGTTCGTCATGCTGGACCTACACCTGAAAATAATGTGGCTTCTTTCGCTAAATCGCCACCGGGCTGTACGGATGTTTTTTGTGCCGCGGCAAAATCTAACATGCGATTAATCGACAACACTGCCGCGCGTCCTATCGTTGGGTCGACCTGGATTTCATTATTACCTTGCTCTAATACTGCAGCCAAATTCGCTAAACCATTCATCGCCATCCATGGGCAATGGGCGCAGCTTTTGCAAGTCGCGCTATTGCCAGCCGTCGGCGCGGCGATGAATTGCTTGCCAGGTGCGGCTAATTTCATCTTATGCAACAAACCTTGATCAGTGGCGACGATGAAAGTGGAGGCATCCATATTTTGCGCTGCGGTAATCATTTGCGAGGTGGAACCCACCATGTCCGCTAAAGCGACCACGGCAGCAGGGGATTCTGGATGCACCAACACCTTGGCATCGGGATAGTCGTTTTTCAGCAGTTCCAACTCCACGCTTTTGAATTCGTCATGTACCAGGCAAGAACCCTGCCACAACAACATATCGGCACCAGTTTGTTGTTGGATGTATCCGCCTAAATGCTTGTCGGGTGCCCACAAAATCTTTTTGCCTTGCGCATGCAGATGTGCCACGATTTGCAATCCTATCGAAGACGTCACCATCCAATCCGCACGGGCCTTCACCGCTGCGCTGGTATTGGCATACACCACGACAGTGCGGTCAGGATGGGCATCACAAAACGCGGCAAACTCCTCCGCTGGGCACCCCAAATCCAGGGAGCAAGTCGCATCTAAATCCGGCATCAAGATACGCTTCTCCGGACTAAGTATCTTGGCGGTTTCGCCCATAAAACGCACACCCGCCACCACTAGCGTTTGCGCCGGATGATCGCGACCAAAGCGCGCCATTTCTAGCGAATCAGAAACACAACCACCGGTTTCCTGCGCCAAATCCTGGATATCGGCATCAACGTAATAATGCGCCACCAGTACGGCATTCTTTTCCTTCAGTAGAGCTTTGATGCGTTGTTTCAAGGCTGCTTTTTCCTCGGCAGAAGGCATGACAGGCGTGCGTGCCCATGCTTGGGCGACGCAACTGCCGCCCGATTGCGGATGCTCGTATTCGATGGGATGAATCGTAGAATTTTGCATAATTAAATAACTGAATGACCTTAATTTAACGCAGCATCAAAACGGCCTTGTTGCGCTAATTCTCGGATGATGTGGATGGTGTCAATGTCGGATGCTTTGTAAGCCTCATGGCGCAGATCGTTGTACATAGCCGCCATTTCATCCGTGCTGGTGTCATGCCCATCTTCATATTCAAAGCGCACAAACAAACGACCAGGCAACGGCTCTTCTATTCGCATCACCAGACTCGACGCCACAATATCCTGCTGCGCAGCAACTAGATATTGCACAGACTCTTGCGGCGCAAAAACAACCTTATCCACCACAATTAATGAGCCATAACGCAATTGGCGCGTTAAGCCGTCCTTGCTATTTTCAAACAGCTGACAATCATCCAAATGCGGCACAAACACTTTAGGCGCCTGGGCACGTAACACCAACCCACGCCATATTTGTTCACGCGTCAGTGAATACAACAGAGGATTGCGCGGGTCATTGATTTCCACTAGGTGTTCAAATTTCATAGTTCAAACTACTGGTTCGCTTATTTTTAATGGGGAAATACATAACTGGCCATTATAACAAGTTAGAAAATAATGCCGATGGCCAGAGCGTTACACATGAGGCATTAAATGGTCGACTAACCTTAACCGACCGTTTACTGATTCATGAAATTGCCCTGATCAATTCAGCGCCCCACTCCCAAGCTGACACGCCTGTTATACAATGCGGCGCTTCTTCAGTTTTGCATTCTGCACCGTCACACCGCATGTCTTCACTCCTCAATCCCCCGCAACGCGAAGCCGTTAAATACATGGATGGCCCTTGCCTAGTGTTAGCTGGCGCAGGTTCTGGGAAAACACGTGTCATTACACAAAAAATCGCGCATTTGATTGAGCATTGTGGCTATGAAGCACAGCACATTGCGGCGCTGACTTTTACCAATAAAGCCGCGGCTGAAATGCAAGAACGTATCGGCACGTTGCTGCAAGAACCCAAACAAGCGAAAAAACTGACGGTCAGCACATTTCACTCCCTGGGCGTGAAAATTCTGCGTCAGGAAGCGCAAGCGGTTGGCTTGAAAGATCGTTTTTCCATCATGGATAGCAGCGATTGTTTTTCCTTAGTGCAAGATTTAGCTGTCACCACCGATAAACAACTCATACGCCGCATCCAAACCGCGCTTTCGCTGTGGAAAAACAATTTGATTGAACCCGATGTCGCACTCAATCAAGCCAAAGATGAAGATGAAGCGCAGGCAGCGCGGATTTATCGCAACTATGTCGCCACCTTAGCGGCGTATCAGGCAGTGGATTTCGATGATCTGATTCGCTTGCCAGTGGAATTATTCCGAAACAATCAAGATATCCGCGATAAATGGCAGCGCCGTTTGCGTTATTTACTGGTAGATGAATATCAAGACACCAATTTATGCCAATACGAATTGGTCAAATTACTTGTCACCGGCGTCGGTAAAAAACCCATGTTCACGGCGGTAGGCGACGATGATCAAGCGATTTACGCCTGGCGCGGTGCGACGATCGAAAATCTCAAAACGCTGCAAGTTGATTTTCCCGATCTGAAAGTCATCAAGCTGGAGCAAAATTATCGCTCCAGTACACGCATTTTGCAGGCAGCTAACGAAGTCATCGGCAACAATCCCAAATTGTTTGAAAAATCATTGTGGTCTGAGCACGGTTTGGGTGATCCCATCAAAGTATTGGGGATGGAAGATGACGAGCAAGAAGCGGATCAAGTGGCCATCATGTTATCGGCCCATCGCTTTGAACGACGGGCAAAATTCTCCGATTACGCCATTTTGTATCGCAGCAATCATCAAGCCAGAGTGTTCGAGCAAGCACTGCGACGTGAACATATCCCTTACACCATGTCAGGCGGGCAAAGCTTTTTCGACCGGGCGGAAATCAAAGACATCATCAGCTACCTACGCCTGATCGCCAACAATGACGACGACCCAGCCTTCATCCGCGCCGTCACCACACCCAAACGCGGCATCGGCCAATCCACGCTAGAAGTATTGGGCGCTTACGCCGGTCAATGGCAATGCTCTTTATTTGAAGCTATCTTCAAAGGCGGAATTGAGGCACAACTCACATCGAGACAACTCACTCCGCTGCGTGAATTTGGTGATTTCATCAATCAATTAGAAGCACGCGCCACCCGTGTCGGCCCTTCCGGCAAAGGCGAAAACGCCGCTGCTGTGCTGGATGACATGATGAAAGAAATTAATTACGAAGCGTATTTGTACAATCATTTCGATGACAGACAAGCGCAAAGCAAATGGCAAAACGTGCTGGACTTCACCAACTGGCTGAAACAAAAAGGCAATGGCGGCAAACATGCAGAAGATGCAGAAAAGAGCCTGCTGGAACTCACACAAATGGTCGCCTTGATGACCATGCTAGAAGGCCGCGATGAAGAACCCGACGCCGTGCGCATGTCCACGTTGCATGCCTCGAAGGGATTGGAATTCCCCCATGTTTTCCTGGTCGGCGTGGAGGAAGGCATCCTGCCTCACAAAGGCGACCCGGACGCCCCCGCCGACACACTCGCCGCCCGCATCGAAGAAGAACGCCGCCTGATGTACGTCGGCATCACCCGCGCCCAACGCAGCCTGCACGTCAGCTGGTGCAAAAAACGCAAACGCGCCAGAGAAAGTGTGCATTGCGACATGTCACGTTTCATCAAAGAAATGAAATTAGACCAAGGCATCGCCATCCCAACCGAAGAAGAAATCATCACGCCGCAAAATCGCCTGGCGAATTTGAAAGCGTTGTTGGCGAAACCTAAAGTTGGGTGAGTTGTTACGAAGAAGAATGCGTAGGGTGCAGTAAGCGCAGCGCACTGCACCTTTATCGAAGGCCACCATACGGCGCAATGCGCTGCCCTTATTGACGCCCTCCTACTTATCCACCTCGTTTTATCTGCTTCGTTATACGAAATTATTTAAACTTTGTATAATTATACAAACACGAAATAATTTCGTATAAATACAAATATAAATGCAGGTGCAAACATGAACTTAACTGAGATCTGGCACTATCATCGCCCCACTCTTGCCAAAATATATTTGGACACACTAAATGCAGGATTGGTGACGTCCACTACTATTTTCGCTCCACGTCGTGCTGGCAAAACGTCTTTCCTTTTAAAAGACCTAACACCAGCGGCTGAATCCGCAGGCTACATTGTTGTCTATGCCGATCTTTGGCAAACAAAACTATCCCCAGGTGTTTCCATCGTACGCGCTCTGGAACAAGCACTAGAACCCAAAACTGCCGTTGATAGTTTGGTTGCCAAATTCAACACGCCCATTAAAAAACTCAAGGCAAAAGCTGCTGTAGCAGGAACCACATTAGAAGGCGAAATAGAACTTGGCGATGCAAGCAAAAAAATACAAACCGAAATTGCCTTGCAAATTGATGCGCTTATTGAGGCGCTATGTAAAAAGAAGCCGGTACTCCTACTGATAGATGAAGCGCAAGAGCTGGCAAAAACGAAAGAACATGAAGCAGTCGCCACCGCATTACGTACAGCCATCACAAAAAATCAAACCCGTTTACGCGTCGTCTTTACTGGATCGTCCAGAACACAATTGGCAAATGTATTTTCAAACTCCAATGCGCCGCTTTATTCCACTGGTGCTGCCATTGGTGATTTCCCACAGCTGAACCGAGATTTCGTTGAATACATTGCCGAGCGGTTTGAAGCATCGACCCAGCGCACCTTGCCGGTTGAACCCGCATGGGATGCTTTCGTGAATCTGAAATTGCAGCCAGAACCCTTTCTAATCGGTATCGTCAACATGATGCTAAATCCTTCCTTAACGCTGGAAAGCGCCATGAAAACCGTTGAAGAAAATTTGGCACATAGTGAAAATCATGAAGGCGCATGGGCTGCGCTCGATCAAACGCAAAAAGCTCTGATACGCATGCTGGCTCAGGATCCATCGCTTAAACCATTTAGTAAAGCTGCCATCACACAGTTACGCAACATCATTGGTATCGAATCGCTGGAAGCAACACACATCCAACGTGCAATGTCGAAGCTGGCTAATGTAGTAGTCAAATCACCACGCGACACTTACGAATTCGAAAATGAAGCCTTTGCGCAATGGGTTAGGACATTGGCTGAGTAGCACCTTCCTCAATGATCCGTAAGATGCAATTTGTAGGGTGCAGTAAGCGCAGCGCACTGCACCTTCATCGAAGGCCACCATACGGCGCAATGCGCTTCGCTTATTGACACCCTACTTATCTCTCTCAAAAAACAATAGCCTCACCAGGATTCAACACCGTCACCTCAGTCGATGATGTTTTCCCTAATGCATCCATATATTCAGCCGGCGTGCCTTTCAAGACAGAAATAGTGCCGTAATGCATCGGAATCGCTAAACGAGGTTTGAGCAATGTGTTGGTTGCCATCGCGGCATCTTTGGGACTCATCACATAATGACCACCGATTGGAATCAAAATCAGGTCGGGTTTGTAATACTCGCCTATCATTTTCATGTCACCAAACAAGCCGGTGTCTCCCATGTGGTAAATTTTGAAACCGTTTTCTAATTCAATGATGTATCCCACTGGTTCACCACCCACATGCACCTCTTCCCTGCTAGTTGCAGAATTTTTCCAAGCCAGTTCTGAACTATGTTCGGCATGTACGGCAGTGATATGAATATTTGGCCCCAACGGCGTCACCGTGCCGCCTTTACCAAAACCTTGTGCCAAATTAGCGGGCAAAATATCAAGCGCAGCAACTGATTGCATCAAACCGGCTGGTCCATACACTGGCGCGTTGTTCATCTTCGCTAGTTCTGGCGCATCAGAGAAATGATCAAAATGACCATGCGTGACCAAAATCAAATCCACTTTACCCAATGCTTCCAACTTTTTATACGCCACTGGCGTCTTAGGATTGGATGTCATCCACGGATCCAACACAATAACTTTGCCACTTGGCGTGGTGATTTTGAAGGCGGATTGTCCCAGCCACAAGACTTCGGTTTTATTCTCAGCAAACGTTGCAAACGAAATACTGAACAGCACAATACCGCATAATAAACGCAGGGTATTTTTAAAAATTCTGATATCAAACATGGCGACTCCCTAGATTAATTTATGTTAATAAATAATGCATAATCAATAACAAAATGAAACAAATATGTGCTCAAATATGTACTTGAATGTAGTGAATAAGCACACAATTTTTTAAGAAAGAGCGATCTCAAACATGTCAACCATTCGACGCTTAAACCACCACACAGATGCTGAAATCTTCAAAGCTCTGATCATCGAGGCTGCACAGGATACACCAGCTGCATTTTGTGAATCGGCAGAGGAGGTTGCCGCTAAACCTTTATCAGGCTTTGCCGATCTTTTGGATGATCACGGACGTGGTGATTTTGTGTTGGGCGCCTTTGATGATACGGACAATTTGGTAGGTATAGTTGGCCTTTGCCGTTCCCCATTTGGCAAACAACGCCACAAGGCCATGTTATGGGGCATGTATGTGACTATCAACAAACGCCAACAAGGTATAGGCCGACAATTAATTCACGCGGCGATTAACAATGCCCGCACAATGCCAGGGATCCTGCACATTAATCTCAGCACCACCGGAACCAACGACGCTGCCAATCATTTGTACACATCGCTAGGATTCAGAATCTACGGCGTAGAACCCAAGTCGGTCAACTTCAATGGTACGTATTTTGATGAAACCTGGATGCAATTGGAAATGTCCGCAATATCAGACTCGGGAATACCGCACCCATAAGCGGTTGCAGGTACAATGCGCGCTATGAAAAATATTGTTATTTTGATTTCTGGCCGCGGCAGCAATATGGAAGCGATCGTACGCACTGCCCGTGCTGAGCAATGGCCAGCCAATATCGTCGCCGTGATCAGCAATCGTGCTAATGCTGCGGGGCTCAACTATGCACAACAACAAGGTATTGCCACAGCAGTCGTTGAAAATACGGCTTACCCAACACGCGAGAGTTTTGATACCGCGTTGCAGGCAACAATAGACCAGTTCGCACCCGACATCGTGATTTTGGCTGGCTTTATGCGTATTCTGACTGCGCCTTTTGTAGCACATTATGCTGGCCGTTTACTCAACATTCATCCTTCTTTATTACCCAGCTTCACTGGATTGTCTACGCACCGTCGGGCTCTGGAGGCTGGTGTCAAAATACACGGCAGTACCGTGCATTTTGTCACTGCTGATCTGGACCATGGACCCATCATTGCGCAAGCAGCAGTCCCCGTGCTGGAAGAGGATGACGAAGCTACTCTAGCAGCTCGCGTGCTCGCCCAGGAACACATTATTTACCCACGTGCAGTACGCTGGCTAGTCGAGGATAATTTATCGATTGATCAAGGTCGAGTAACGGTAAAAACAGTAAAGAAAACGCAAAAACTGCAGGCGGAAATTACATAAAAAGCCTAGCAACATCCTCATCCATTTTTATCAAAGAACAACAAGGAACGCCCATGAGATTGCCTCCAGCGATCGTTACCCATGCTGAACAAGTATTACGCGAAGTATTACGTTTCAGCGCCCCGGCCGATAACACCCTATCACGCTATTTCCGTGACCACCCAAGATTAGGGGGGCGTGAACGCGGCGCCATTGCCGAAGGCGTGTATGCGGTACTGCGGAATAAACTCTTTTACAGCAACTTTGCCGAAGCAGGCAATGCATCCACCATGCGCCGTTTGATCTTGCTTGGTCTGGTTGAAGCAGTGGGTATTGATGCGCTAGGCGGCTTGTCGGAAGAAGAAACCGCATGGCTGACACGCATGGCTGAAATCGATCGCAATTTGTTACCCGCCATCATGCGTAGCAATTTGCCGCAATGGCTGCTGGATCAATTAATCGCACAATATGGCGAAGAAAACGCACTGCAATTAGCCGATGCATTAAACCGCCCCGCGCCACTCGATTTGCGTGTCAATTCGATCAAAGCCACGCTGGAAGAAGTGCAAGCCGCACTCGCCACCGCTCCCATTTTGTGTGCAACCACACCTTATGCACCACTGTGTTTGCGGATTCTGCAAAAACCCTCGTTGCAAAATCTAACCCTGTTCAAAAACGGTGCGATCGAAGTACAAGATGAGGGTAGTCAACTATTGGCGCAAATCGTGGGCGCCAAGCGTAGTGAAATGGTTGTGGATTTTTGCGCTGGCGCTGGCGGCAAAACCCTGGCACTGGGTGCTGCGATGCGCAATACCGGTCGTTTATATGCATTCGATGTATCGGAAAAACGCCTAGCAAAACTCAAACCACGCCTGGCAAAAAGTGGTTTATCCAATGTCCATCCGGTATTAATCGCACACGAAAAAGATGCCAAAATCAAGCGTCTGGCAGGAAAAGTCGACCGTGTACTGGTGGATGCGCCTTGTAGCGGCCTGGGAACCTTGCGCCGCAATCCCGATGTCAAATGGCGCCAATCCGCTTCTGCGATTGACGAATTACAAACCAAACAGCAAGCAATTTTGGCGGGTGCGGCGCGCTTGTTAAAACCAGGTGGACGTTTGGTGTATGCGACTTGCAGCGTACTGCAACAAGAAAATGAAGCTATCGCTGCACAGTTTTTAGCTAGCCATGAACAGTTTTCTTTGCTTCCCATGAAAGACGTCTTAGCTGAACAAAAAATTCCATTGGAGATGGGAGACTATCTAAAACTGCTGCCACATGTGCATCAAACTGATGGATTTTTTGCCGCCGTATTTGAACGCAAAGTATGACCAAATACCGCTCTCGCCTGTTATTACTGTTAGCGCTAAGCGTAACAGTCATAGCAACGGTCTTCACCACATCCGCCACCTCGCTTGGTTTCCATGAAAAATCAGCACCATTAGAAGCAAAAGGTACCATCCAGGTGGCATTTGCACCTTGGGATAATGTCGAAGAATTGATCATCGACACGATAGACGGTGCGAAAAAACAAATTCTGGTACAAGCCTATTCATTCACCAGTAAAACAATCGCCGATGCACTCATCAAAGCACATCAACGTGGTGTCGATGTGCGCGTACTAGCCGATGAGAAAACAACAATGCAAAATAGTTCATCCAAAATTGCCATGTTGGCGGAAGCAGGTATCCCGGTTTGGTTAGAAACTAAATATCAAAATGCCCACAATAAGATCATGATGATGGATGCTGACACCCCCAACCCCACCATCATCACAGGAAGTTACAACTTTACGCGCGCCGCACAATATAAGAACGCAGAAAATGTTTTAGTCATCCGCCAAAACAGCGCACTCGCTTCTCGTTACGCGGCAAATTGGGAGCGTCACAAACAAGACGCAACGATCTTTAGAAATAATTAAATAAATTTATGACACACAACTTGCTTGCCAATTTGGTATACGACTTGTGGGGCGACATCCACATACCAGGCATTTTGTGCCAAATCGGTGCTATTTTCGTGTGTACAGCCTTAGGGTGGGGAATCACTTACTTTTTACGCAAAACATATAAATCTAAAAAGGAACAATTCACCCCGGTGATACGATTTGGCATCGGTAGCTTTGTGTATGTGCTCGCACCATTTTTGACGTTAGTTTTGTTGATCATTGCAAAATTAATACTGGAAAAATGGCAACGTATCAATTTATTGCAAGTCGCCATCCCACTCATGGCTTCTTTTGCGCTGATCCGTCTAGTGTTTTATATTTTGCGACGCATTTTCATGCGGCAAAACAACCTGGGCAGCACATTGTTATTACTGGAAAAATTTTTTGCCGCCCTGGTATGGGGTAGTGTTGCCTTATACATAACAGGTTTGTGGCCAGATTTGCTGACCTACATGAATGAAACAGTCGTGCCATTTGGACGTCATAAGGTCTCTGTTTCCGTCATCTTACAAGCGATTATTTCCGTCATTTCGATCTTGATTATTGCGCTCTGGGCTGGGACCGCCTTAGAAGAGCGTTTAATGCAGGTACACGCCATTCATACTTCGCTACGTGTTGTCATGGCACGTATGGCGCGTGCTTTATTGATTTTAACCGGGTTGCTAATCAGTCTATCGATATCTGGCATTGATTTAACCGTGCTCTCCGTCTTTGGTGGTGCCTTAGGAGTTGGGCTAGGCTTGGGTTTACAAAAAATCGCCAGCAACTACGTCTCAGGTTTTGTGATTTTGTTAGACCGCAGTATTTCCATTGATGACATGATCATGGTGGATAAATATTATGGAAGGGTTACGCATATCAATTCTCGTTACACCATACTCCAAAGCATGGATGGAATTGAATCGATTATTCCAAATGAAATGCTGGTCTTTTCTCCAGTACAAAACTACTCATTAAGCAATCGTAGTCTAAGGCTAGCAGCACAAGTCACGATTGATTATCACAGTGATGTCACGCATGTTTTACACTTATTAGAAACCGAAGTTGCTGCAATCAAACGCATCGCCACAACACCTGCTCCACAGGCTTTTTTACTCAAATTAGCTGACAATGGCCTAGATTTGGAAGTTGGATTTTGGATTGCTGACCCAGAAAATGGTCGCTCCAACATCCTGTCTGAAGTCAACCAAACTATTTTGCGCGTGCTACAGGCACACAATATCAACATACCCTACCCGCAACGCGACATTAGAATCGTTAACAACCAAGGTAATTTAGGTGTCAATTAAGGTAATAAGGCAATCTTTTAGCCTGAACTGAACGCTGAATGAAGCTGTAAAACAGCGTACAATCTTGGCGAAATTTAAATAAATATTTACTTTTTAACATCAAGCAATACACAACACACAATACACAGGATGTGTCCGCAATTCCTCGACGCACTAAAATCATCAAAAACGATTAAAAACAATCAAAATTACAAATCACTGGAGTATAAATGTTCCCAAACAGCCTAGCAGATGGACTGTATGCTTTTCTTAATTTTGCTTCTCATGGCATCACCCATGCCAGCGGATGGCAGATTTTCATCTACACGTTAATCGTTACCCACATCACAATTGCTAGCGTGACCATTTTCCTACATCGCTGCCAGGCGCATCGCGCGCTCGATTTGCATGCGCTTCCCAGCCATTTCTTTCGCTTTTGGCTTTGGCTCACTACCGGTCAAGTTACAAAAGAATGGGCCGCTATCCACCGCAAGCATCATGCTAAATGTGAAACACCAGAAGATCCACACAGTCCAGTGATATACGGCATTAAAAAAGTATTACTAGAGGGTGCAGAACTGTATCGCATTGAGTCAAAAAATCCCGAAACAATGAAGAAATATGGTCATGGCACACCTAATGACTGGATAGAAAAACGTCTTTACACCCCTTACAGCTGGCTCGGCATCATTTTCATGTTAGCGATTAATGTATTGCTCTTTGGCGTCATCGGCATCACCGTGTGGGCGGTGCAAATGCTCTGGATTCCTGTCACTGCCGCCGGCATCATCAATGGCGCTGGGCATTATTGGGGTTATCGCAATTACGACTGCGCGGATGCCGCCACCAATCTCATGCCATGGGGTATTTTGATCGGTGGTGAAGAGCTACACAACAATCATCACACCTTCGCCACATCGGCCAAACTTTCCTCCAAATGGTATGAATTCGATATAGGCTGGCTCTATATTCGCCTACTGGAAATTGTAAAACTTGCCAAAGTCAAAAAAGTTGCGCCCGCACCCAAATTTTCACTAGAAAAATCCGTAGTAGATTTCGATACCTTGCATGCGGTCATCACCCATCGTTATGACGTCATGGCGAAATATGCCAAATCAATCAAACATGCATGGCAAGATGAGATCACACATCTTAAAGAAAAAGCACAATTGGAATCTGGTTTTCTCAAATCGTCCAAAAAACTCTTACAACGCGAACCAACCAAGTTGGAAATGCTGCACAAACAGCAATTATCAGAACTTTTTGCACATAGTAAAGTGCTGAAAACCATGCATGAAATGCGTGTTGAACTCGGTGCAATTTGGGAGCGCTCACACGCTAGTCGTGATCAATTGCTGCATCAATTACAAGACTGGTGCACACGCGCAGAAGCTTCAGGGATTGCCTCACTGCAAGAATTTTCTATGCGTTTACGTCGCTATTCTTAATTCATTTTTTAAATATCTTTTAATTTCCCATGTCAATCGACCATCTGCGCAAAGAATACAGTCGTGCTGAATTATCAAAATCAGACGTCGCATCTGATCCAGTTGAGCAATTCTCGAAGTGGTTTGAAGAGGCCAGACTGGCACAAGTACCAGAACATAATGCGATGAGTCTGGCAACCATTAATGCCCAAGGTCGTCCATCCAGCCGCATTGTTTTGATCAAAGAATTTGATCAACGCGGTTTCACCTGGTTTACCAACTACAGCAGCCGTAAAGGGTTGGATTTAGAAAGTAATCCGCACGCAGCTTTGTTATTTCATTGGGTAGAACTAGAGCGCCAAGTTCGCATCGAAGGACGGATTGAAAAGCTATCCACCACAGAAAATGATATCTACTTTAAAAGCCGCCCACTAAACAGCCGCCTCGGCGCAATCGCCTCAGCACAGAGCCAAATTGTGGAGAATCGGGCAATCTTAGAAGATAAATTTATTCAGGTACAAGCCGAATATGGCGATAACCCACCACGTCCGGCACATTGGGGTGGGTATCGATTGATTCCAGATTATTTAGAATTCTGGCAAGGTCGTAATTCACGCTTGCATGATCGGATTGCTTATATCAAACAATCTGATGGGGAATGGGGTACGCAACGGTTGCAGCCTTAAGTGACACATAAGTGCCGCAACCTTGTCCCTTGTCCTAATTTAACGTAATCGCGCCAACGCCCAAGCGCGGGCATTTTCCAGATTGCTGGGAAGATCCAACTCCGCAAGCCAACTAGCAAGTTGTTCCGGATTGGGATGATAAAAATTGAGATGACCCATTTTGCGGCCGGGTCGTAGACTTTTGCCATACCAGTGCAGTTGCGCAGCACTATGTTCTAACCATGTATTGTCGTAGGGAAGCCCTAATAGGTTCAGCATCATGCTGGAGCCTGGTTGTTCTGGTTGCGGCAAAGGTAACCCACAGACAGCACGTAAATGCAATTCAAATTGGCTGATTGATGCACCGGCTTGCGTCCAATGGCCGGAGTTATGCACCCGTGGAGCAATTTCGTTGATGAGAAGTTGACCGTTGATGAGAAAACATTCGATTGCCATGACACCCACGTAATCCAGCGCTTCCATCACTGTGCGCAACATTTGTTCCGCTTTGGGCTGCAAAAGCGTGAAGCGTTCTGGCTGACTCAAGCTGACGGTTAATACGCCATCATCATGCCGATTTTCGGTTAAACGGTAATATACGATTTGACCATCCAAGCCACGCGCACCGATGATAGAGACTTCGGTCTCAAAACGAATCGCCTGTTCCGCCACCGCATCACCAGCCCAGTCTGGAAAATCACTGACTACACCTTCCCTCAAACGCTGCTGACCACGTCCATCGTAACCACCGCTGGCACGCTTCATGAAAACATCTGCACCCAATTTTTGATGCAATGTATCCTGTGACATATCAGCCGAGACTACGCACCATGGCGCTGTGGCTAATCCCAATTCGTCCAACAAAGTTTTTTGCTGAATACGATTGGCCAAACTGGCGAAAGCCGCGCTATTAAGCCAACCTGGATGGCGCTGCAAAGCATCGGTGAAGAGATTAGCTGGCCAATGCTCACGTTCAGCAGTAATCGGTACATTTACTGGTGGCAAAAAATCCGTTTCTATATCGAGTAACTGCACATCAATACCAATACGCAAACCCGCCTGCTGCAACATGGCGCCGAGCTGGCCATTGCCTAATACAGCTACTTTCATAATGCGCTTCCTAACTGATCGTCCGCCAATACGGTTTGCGTTTGCTTTTCTCGCCAAATATCTAATTTGGCAGCGAGATCTGCATCATGCAAAGCCAACATTTGAATCGCCAACAGCGCGGCATTAAACGCGCCAGCCACACCAATCGCCAAAGTCCCGACGGCAACACCTTTAGGCATTTGCACAATCGACAGCAAACTATCAATCCCGTTCAACGTCTTGCTTTGTATCGGTACGCCCAATACTGGCAAAGGTGTCATGGCCGCCACCATGCCAGGCAAATGCGCAGCACCTCCTGCGCCGGCAATAATCAAACTGAATCCTTGCGCTTTGGCGCTGCTGGCGAAGCTGAATAATTTTTCTGGCGTACGATGGGCCGATACCACTTCTGCCTGCCAACTGACGCCAAACTCGCTTAATAATTCGCTCGCAAGAGACAAAGTCGGCCAATCACTTTTTGAACCCATGACGATGGCTATTTTTGGTTTCATGCTTAGTCCTTCATTGTTTTTTAATTAATAAAAATTGATGATTTTTTCTTTCGTCGCTCCCGCGCAGGTGGGAGCCCAGTGACTTTTGTTGCTTCAACGACACTGGATTCCCGCCTAAAACCGCGGGAAGGACGGATAAATAAGAATTAATGCGCCTCATCCCAATTCTTCCCTACTCCAACCTCAGCAATTAACGGCACTTTCAACTTTGCGACCTGCGCCATCAATCGCGGTAATTGTTCACGCACTAAGGCCAATTCAGCTTCTGGCACTTCCAGCACCAATTCATCATGCACTTGCATAATCATTTTGCTGGCGAATTGCTGCTCTTCCAACCAGTTCTGCACCGCAACCATGGCTAATTTAATCAAATCTGCCGCCGTCCCTTGCATAGGTGCATTAATCGCCGCGCGCTCAGCGCCTTGTCTGCGTAAACCATTAGGAGAATTGATTTCAGGCAGCCACAAACGTCGGCCAAACACCGTTTCGACATACCCCTGCTGCTTGGCTTGCGTACGTGTATCCGCCATGTATTGCGCGACGCCGGAGAAGCGCTGGAAATATTTATCAATGTAATTTTGCGCAGCCGCACGCTCTATGCCCAAATTACCTGCCAAACCAAACGCGCTCATGCCATAAATCAAGCCAAAATTAATCACTTTGGCATAGCGCCGCTGCTCGCTGCTCACTTCCAGCGGCGACACGCCAAATACTTCCGCCGCAGTGGCGCGGTGAATATCTTCGCCTTCAGCAAAAGCGCGCAACATATTCGCATCACCAGAAATGTGCGCCATGATGCGCAATTCGATTTGTGAATAATCGGCAGAGACAATCACACTGCCAGACGGTGCCACAAACGCTTCACGGATGCGACGGCCTTCTTTGGTTTTGATAGGAATATTTTGCAAATTCGGCTCGTTCGATGCCAAGCGCCCCGTCACCGCCACTGCTTGCGCATAATTGGTATGCACACGCCCGGTGTCGGGATTGCGCATTTTGGGCAATTTGTCGGTGTAGGTCGATTTCAATTTCACCATGCCGCGATATTCCAGCAAAATTTTGGGCAAGGGAAAATCCTCTGCCAGTTTTTGCAAGACTTCTTCATCGGTAGATGGTGCGCCGGAAGGCGTTTTTTTGACGACTGGAAGTTTTAATTTTTCAAAAAACAATTCACCTAATTGCTTAGGCGAATTCAAATTAAACGGCTGACCAGCCAATTCATACGCCTGCTGTTCCAACTCCAACATGCGCTTGCCCAGTTCATGTGATTGCGTTGCGAGCAAGTCCAGGTCGATCAGCACGCCGTTGCGTTCCATTTTTTGCAGCGTCACTGCAGCAGGCAACTCAATTTTTTGGTAGATGTAGCTTAACTTTTCGTCCTCAGCAATCTGTGGCCACATTGCCTGATGCAATCGCAAAGTGATGTCAGCATCTTCTGCCGCATACTGCGTCGCACGCTCTAAGGCAACTTCATCGAAACCAATTTGCGCACTGCCCTTGCCACACACTTCCTCAAAACTGATGGTTTGATGATTTAAATGGCGCAGCGCCAGACTGTCCATATCGTGGCTTTTATGCGATTCAAACACATACGATTCGAGCAAAGTATCGTGCGCAATACCACGCAAAGTAATGCCATGATTGGCAAAAATATGGCTATCGTATTTCAAATGCTGACCTAGCTTGGGCTTGCTGGGATCTTCCAACCAAGTTTTCAATTTCGACAAAACAAGATCACGCGTCAATTGCAACGGCGCATCAGGATAGCGATGCGCAACAGGGATATAAGCGGCACGTCCAGGCTGGCAACATAAAGAAATGCCTACCAGCTGCGCCTGTATGGGAATCAATGACGTCGTTTCTGTATCAATCGCCGTTAATTCTGCGGCGTTGATCATCTCTAACCATTGCGCCAATTGAGCTTCGGTGAGTACTGTTTCATATTCGGTCGTAATGCTCAATTCTGCCTTGCTTGTTGGCTGTGCTAATGCATTTTCCGTCTGGGTTGTTGAGCTCGTTGGACTTGTTGAATTTGTTAATTCACGCAACCAGGTTTTAAAACCATAGCGTGTATAAAAATCAATCAAAGCAGCAGAATTTTCCGGATGGGCAGCAAGCGATTCGGTAATCGACTGTAAATGCTGAGACAAGTCGCAATCCGTTTTGATCGTGACCAAAGTGCGTGCTTGCGGTAACCAGGTCAATGCATTGCGTAAATTCTCCCCGACCACACCACTGATTTGCTCGGCATTTGCCATGACATTTTCTAGCGTGTCGTATTGCGCCAACCATTTGAGCGCGGTTTTTGGTCCGACTTTGGCGACGCCAGGCACGTTGTCAACCGTGTCGCCAATCAAGGATAAATAATCAACAATGCGTTCTGGCGGCACACCAAACTTGGCGATCACACCAGCATGATCAAGCTTTTCATTATTCATGGTGTTAATCAGCGTCACGTGCGCATTCACCAATTGCGCCAAATCCTTGTCGCCTGTTGAAATAACACAATCCATTCCATGCGTTGTTGCCGTCACAGCCAGCGTACCAATCACATCGTCCGCTTCCACACCTTCTACCATCAAAATCGGCCAACCCATGGCACGCACGGCTTCATGAATTGGCTCGATCTGTTGCGCCAAATCGGTCGGCATGGAGGGCCGTTGCGCCTTGTATTCTGGATACAAATCATCGCGAAAAGTTTTGCCTTTCGCATCAAACACGCAAGCAATGTAAGCCGCTGGAAAATCCTGTCGCAAACGACGCAACATATTGATCATGCCGTACATGGCACCCGTAGGATGGCCTTGCGCATTGCGCAAATCAGGTAAGGCATGAAAAGCGCGGTACAAATAGCTGGAGCCATCAACGAGCAACAATGTATTTTGCATAATTTTTTATTTCATTTGACGAATTGACGATACAAGGCCGTATAGCTGGCCGCCATTTTACGGGCGGTAAATAACTCCCAATACCGAGCTTCGGCACGCTTGCCCATTTCGCTGGCAAGGTCGGGGTTTTCCCACAAAGAACGCATGGCGGCGCGGAATGCCGAAGCATCGCCAGGTGGCACAACCAACCCAGTCTCGCCATGAATATTGATGTAACTGGTGCCAGTACCAATTTCGCTAGAAATCATCGGTTTGCCATACATCGCGCCTTCCAGCAACGAAATACCAAATGCCTCAGAACGCAAATGAGAAGGAAATGCCACTGCAAAACATAATTGCAATAAAGCCACCTTGTCTTCTTCTGATATCGCGCCCAGAAAAACTACATTACTCAAGCCCAGATCCTGCGCATGGTGTTTTAATTCCTGCTCAATCGGACCTGCGCCGACAATCACGACTGGATAATCTGTTCCCTTCACAGCTTCCAGCAGAATATGTAAACCCTTGTAATAACGCAGCACGCCAACGAACAAAAAGAAGGGTTTGGGAAAACGTTGTTGCCACTTGAGTACACGCTCTGCCTCAGGTTGCGGATAAATACCTTTATCCAAACCAATCGGAATCACCGTCACCTTGTCTTGATAACGCCCTAAGACAGGACTAGTTGCAAAATAATTGGGCGAAGTCGCCGCAATGCAATCCACGCTATCCAAGAAGCGATGCATCAATGGGCGATAAATTTTGAGCAGTGTTTGCTGCCGGATAATATCGGAGTGATACGTCACCACGCTGGGCTTTTTCACTCTGGCTAAAAAATGCGCCAAATCCATGAACGGCCAGGGGAAATGATAATGAATAACATCATATCGCTGTGCCAACGCGGCTAGTTTGGCAATCGCCCGAACAGAGAAACCCGTCGAAGCAATTTCAAAATCCATAGCAACCTGGTGGACAAGGTGTCCTTCAAATTCGATTGAGGAATCTTTTTTGTGATACCTGGTCAACGTCAGTACTTCATTTGTCACGCCGTATTCTGTTGTCCCTTTGCACAATTGACGTATAAATTGCTCCACCCCACCGACAGAATCTGGGTAATACGTCTTATAAAAATGTAATACGCGCATCAGGATAACTCGGCAAGATTAAGTAAAAAGGAGATAAGAATATTTAAAGAATCTTTATAAAACCGAACGATATACCTCAATAGTTTTTTCAATCGTGTGACGCCAAGTTAATTGCGATGCACGTTGCAATCCTGCTGCAATACAACGTGCCCTAAGCTGCTCATCACGAACCAAATCCAACATGGCAGTCCCAATTTCGTTGATAGACAGCGGAGAAACCTCAAGCGCGGCACCGGCCGATACTTCAGGTAAAGAAGTGGTATTCGACGTTATCACTGGTACGCCAGAAGCAAATGCCTCCGTCACGGGTATGCCGAATCCTTCATGCAAAGAGGGGAAAACAAACACCCCCGCTGCTTTATACACATGACGCAATTGCTCTCCGCTACTCAAGCTATTCAACCACACTACATGCTCACCACACTGCTGCGCAGCTAGGATTTTCTTGATTAACAAGTCACACTGCCAACCAGCACGTCCAACAATGACCAATTGACGCACTGCCCGTATTTCTGCCGGCAACCCCAGATACGCCATCAAAATCCGTTCAATGTTTTTGCGTGGCTGCAAAGTGCCGACAAACAAAAAATATCCTGGCTGTAAGCCATGTTGCGCAAGCGTCGCATCTATCGCATCCTGCGCCGGTGCTTGCAACCACTCATCTGCAACACCGCAGGGAACAACGGTAATACATTGCTCATTGATGCCGAAAAATTTGACTAATTCCAATACAGAAAAATGCGATAAGGCAATCACATGATCGGCTTTTTGAGCTGCTTTTTTTTGCAACCAATTTTTCTGCTGACGCAATCTTGGACTACACCACTCTGGATATTGCAGGGGAATCGCATCATGCAAAGTCGCCACGATTGGGCAATTCATCCGAATAATCCGGTAATCGGTTACATGGACAACATCCACTGGCATAGGTAAACGGTGCTTGATCGCTTTTGGCGTCACACTATCAATCACAGATGACACGACAAAAGAATGCGGCATGGGACGCCCAACCGTACACTGAGCGGCAGCAACACCTTGACGAAATGAGAGATGGGGAAAAGAAAATCCCTGAACCTGAGAAATATCAGCCGCAACAGCCAGAGACGATAAACCCTGCAACAACGCATTGGTATACACCCCAATGCCATCCAAGCGCCCATGTGTCAAAGCGGGTTCAATGGTAGACGTGCTCAAACCGACACGGATAGCGCCATTACTCATGCTGCGTGTAACATCCAGGACAGGGTTTCAGACAAAGGAATTGGTGGCAAATCCCCTATCGTGTTTAACAATTTGGCGTTATTGCCCAATAGGCGTTTGACTTCGTTGGCACGACAAAATGCGGGATTGACGTTGACTTTGATACGGTAACCGGCCATTTCCGACAGCATAGCCAGTATCTGATCAATGGAATACGCCACGCCGGAACAAACATTAAACGTTTCGCCCACAGGTGCGACTTCAAGCAAACGGCGATAAGCCTGTACCACCATGCGTACATCCGAAAAATCACGTGCGACATCCAGGTTGCCCAATTCAATTTCACCAGCCTGACGACGAAAATGCGCCACGATTTTGGGCAACAGAAAATTATCGCTTTGCCCCACGCCGGTGTAATTAAAAGGCCGCGCAATCACGATGGGTAAACGATCACACCACAAGCGGGCCATATGTTCCATTGCCATTTTGCTCACGGCATAGTCATTCATCGGTGCTGCGATGGTGTTTTCATCCAGCACTTCCTGCGTGGAATTTCCGTACACATTAGCGCTGCTGGCTAGCAATACGGTGCTGGGTGTTTTTTTATTGGCGGCCAAGGCTTCTAACAAATTACGCGTACCGACAATATTGACGCCATACATGGCTTGCACGTCGGTATGCGCGACAAAAGCGATCGCTGCCAAATGCACCACCATGTCGGGCTGTACAAGCTCTACAACTTCCGCCACACGACTGCGATCGCACAAATCAACGGTAAAAACATCATCCGCCGCGGATACGTTTTCAATCGCCGTCCCAAAAACACGATAGCCCGCCGCACGTAACTCCTGCGCCAAATAATGGCCAGTAAATCCGTGTAATCCTGTGATCAAGACACGTTTGGAAGTCATTTGTTTAGTTTTATTTATTTAGTTAAACAACTAAAAAGAAAAGCCCTGCTGGTTACGACGGATATCCTCTTTCACCATCATTTGGCACAACTCTTCCAGCGTTGTTTTAGGCTCCCAACCGAGCTTTGCTTTGGCTTTGGCGGGATTGCCAATTAACAATTCCACTTCTGCTGGGCGATAGAATTTAGGATTCACACGCACCAGCACTTTGCCAGTTTGCTGACAAGATCCGGTTTCTTGCTCAGCGCTACCTTGCCAAACCATGGTCACACCAATCGCTTTAAATGCCATAGTGACAAAATCACGCACCGATTCGGTACGATTAGTCGCCAAAACATAGGTATCAGGCTCATCAACCTGCAACATGCGCCACATGCCTTCGATATATTCCTGCGCATAACCCCAATCGCGTTTGGCATCCAAATTGCCCAGCTCCAGCACATCCAGCTTACCTAAGCTGATTTTGGCGACGGAATCGGTAATTTTTCTGGTGACAAATTCCCGTCCACGCAAAGGCGATTCATGATTAAACAAAATCCCGCACGCACCAAAAATGCCGTACGACTCACGATAATTAATTGTCATCCAATGCGCATACAACTTGGCGACGCCATACGGACTGCGTGGATAAAACGGCGTTTCTTCAACTTGAGGAATGGCTTGCACCTTACCAAACATTTCTGAAGTAGAGGCTTGATAAAAGCGTATTTGCGGATTAACGATGCGGATTGCCTCCAACAAATTGACTACACCAACACCAGTAATTTCTGCCGTCGTCACCGGTTGATCAAACGACACCCCGACAAAACTTTGCGCCGCCAGGTTATACACTTCCGACGGTTCGGCTGCCTGCAACAAACGAATGCTGGCACTTAAATCGGTCAAATCATATTCAACCAACTTCAAATTGGGATGCTGGCTAATGCCCAGCTCTTCAATCCGCCAAAAATTCACCGAACTGGTGCGGCGATAGGTGCCAAACACGGTGTAACCCTGCTTCAGCAAAAACTCCGCCAAATACGCACCATCTTGTCCGGTGATACCGGTAATCACCGCTGTCTTTGTCTTCATCATAGTTAATAATGTTTTATAAAATTGATAAGCAATTAAGGCATGGGATCACTTACATGCCAATCAACCGTCACAGGAAAATCACACACCCCTATCGAAATCGGCGCATTACCCGGCACCACTTGAAACACCAAGGCGCGATCCCACCAATCGTAATTGGCTGCAACATGCACATCGCGGCTGTGCAAGGCAATCGTAATGCTGAAACTGCCGACTCCTAGGCGTAATGAAGGGAACTCAAATTCCAACAAAAACGGCTCGTTGGCCTGCAATGACGTACGGCTATTTTCATGATGAAACGTATTGGTGCCGAATACATCATTCCCCAAACGATCGCGAATTAACATCCCAACCGTCAATTCCTCAATCGCCGCATGTGCAATTCCTGCCACCTGCAACACCACGCGATCACCACTGGAAATCGCGCGGACTGATTTGCCATCTACCAGCAAATCCACCTTGGTAATTTGGGCTTCTCGCGACCCTGAGCGCATCGTGGCGGTACCTCCACCCGTCACCTGCTCTTCTTGCAGAATCGCATAGTCAACCTGCTGCTTGGCGATCATGGCGTTGTAATAATCCAGCACCAACTCTGGCACATCATCCCGCACCACACCACCTTGATCGATCAAAATCGCGCGATTGCACAAACTCTTGATGGCACCAGGACTGTGTGAAACGAACAATAACGTCGTTCCCTGCTCACGAAATTTGCGAATACGGTCAAAACTTTTGTGCTGGAAATAACTATCACCCACCGACAGCGCTTCATCCACAATCAGAATTTCCGGGCGCTGAACTGTAGCGACGCTGAAAGCAAGTCGCACCTGCATACCACTGGAATAAGTACGTACTGGTTGATCAATATAATCACCAATTTCAGCGAAATCTTCGATTTCTTGCATCTTGCCGGCGATCTCATCGCTGCTTAAACCATGCAATTGCGCAGCCATGTACACATTTTGACGACCAGTAAAATCGGGATTGAAGCCCAATCCTAACTCTAACAATGCAGCAATCCGACCACCAATCACAACATTGCCAGTCGTTGGACGCGCGGTACCAGCGATGATTTTGAGCAAGGTACTTTTACCCGCACCATTAATCCCAATCAAACCGATGGCTTCGCCAGGCTGGACTTCAAAGTTAATGTTCTTCAGCACCCATTTAAGCTCATGCTGCTTACCTAAACCGAGCCATTCGGCCATACGCCCAAATTTCCTAGGATAACGCTTATACGCCTTACCAATATTTTCTATCCGCAAATAGCCCATTACAGCTCATCCACAATTTCGCCCTGCAATTTTGAAAACGCCACCATCCCCAGCAATACGAAGAAAGCAGCCAACACTGAGGGATAAATCAGGCTACTCCATACTGGCATTTGATGATCAAGAAAAATACGATGGTAAGCATCGATTAAAGGCCAAATCGGATTACAAGCCAAAATGTTACTCACCAATGGCGGCAAAATCTTCGGAGCGTAAACGACAGGCGTTAACCAAAACCAAAATTGCAAAATCACAGCAATCGATTGGCTGACATCACGATAAAAAACGTTAATCGTTGCCAGAAAAATCCCCAACCCAACAGTAAAGGCGGCTTGTATCAGCAACACAGGAATCATCGCCAACACCACCCAACCAGGAAATGTCCCCGTCAGCAGCATGAATAGGAAAAAAAGCGCCATGACGATGCCGAAATGCAGATAACTGGAAGTCAGCACAATGATGGGCAAACATAATTTGGGGAAACGAACCTTCTTTAACAAGTTCCCGTTTTCAACAAAAATGTTCACGCAGCGCGCCAGCATTTCGGCAAACAAACCCCAAGTCAGCACGCCAGAACACAGATAAATGCTGTAAGCGAACGGCGTGTTATGTCCAGGCAAGGACGGCTTCATGAGCTGAGCAAACACCACGGTGTACACCAGAATCATCGCCAACGGCTGCGCGATCACCCAAAACATGCCGAATTGGGTGCCTTGATAGCGTGACTGAAATTCGCGTTTGACACTTCCACGGATGAAATCACGAAAATTCCATACCTCACGCAACATCGCTAAAGAAATCACTACTATCCCCTGGAATCCCTTAAATATGGATTAACGCTCTGCCACCGCATCCATCACACACATCGCCGTCATATTCACGATCCGGCGTACTGTGGCAGAAGGTGTCAGCACATGCACAGGTTTAGCGCAACCAAGCAAGATAGGACCAATGGCGATCCCATTACCAGCGGCTGTTTTCAGCAAGTTGTAAGAAATATTGGCGACATCAATATTCGGCAAGACTAGTAAATTAGGTTCGCCTGTTAATTTTGAATCCGGCATCAGGGTTTTCAATCTGCCAAAGTCAAGCGCAGTATCACCATGCATCTCGCCATCGACTTCCAAGTCTGGCGCCATTTTTTGCAACAAGGCCAAGGTGGCACGCATTTTTTTCGCTGACTCGCTATCACTGGTACCAAAATTGGAATGCGACAACAAAGCAACGCGTGGATAAATGCCCAAACGACGCATTTCATGCACCGCTAACAAAGTGATTTCAGCCAATTGCTCTGCAGTTGGATTTTCATTGACATGCGTATCCACCAACATCAATTGCCGCTCTGGCAAGATCAACGCATTCATGGCGGCATATACATTGACACCCTCACGCTTGCCTAACACTTGATCGATGTAATGCAAATGCACATTGGTGGTGCCATAAGTGCCACAAATCATGCCATCGGCGTCGCCTTTGTGCAGCATCATGGAACCAATCAAGGTATGACGACGACGCATTTCTAGTCTGGCATATTGCTCAGTGATCCCTTTGCGAGCAGTCATCGATAAATAAGTCTGCCAATAGTCGCGATAACGCGCATCATACTCAGGACTGATGACCTCAAAATCAATTTCAGGTTTTAAACGCAAACCAAATTTTTGAATTCGTTGCGCCAATACAGCCGGACGACCAACCAAGATCGGCTTAGCCAATTTTTCATCGACAATAATCTGGACAGCACGCAATACACGCTCTTCCTCACCTTCGGCAAACACGATACGTTTTTTAGCCGCAGGCGCCGCTTTAGCTGCCTGAAAAACGGGCTTCATAAACGTACCGCTGCGATAAACAAACTGCTGCAAGCGATCAACATAAGCCTGCATATCTTTAATAGGACGTGAAGCAACACCTGAATCTTCCGCCGCCTTAGCAACAGCTGGCGCAATTTTCATCATCAAGCGTGGATCAAATGGTTTGGGAATCAGGTATTCCGCGCCAAAGCTAAGATTGGCAATACCATAAGTCGAGGCGACGATGTCGGACTGCTCAGCCTGCGCTAATTCAGCAATCGCATGCACCGAGGCGATTTCCATTTCACGCGTAATCGTCGTGGCACCGCAATCAAGTGCACCACGGAAAATGTACGGGAAGCAAAGCACGTTATTGACTTGATTTGGATAATCAGAGCGCCCGGTTGCAATCACTGCATCGCTGCGTACAGCCTTCACTTCTTCCGGCAAAATTTCAGGCGTAGGGTTGGCTAAGGCCAACACCAAAGGACGATCCGCCATCGCTTTGACCATTTCTGGTTTCAACACACCGCCAGCAGACAAACCCAAAAAGATATCCGCGCCAGGCATCAAGTCTGCCAAAGTACGCGCGCTCGTATCTTGCATAAAGCGCGCTTTATTCGGATCCATCAACTCGTCACGACCTTTGTAAACCACACCAGCCAGATCGGTAACAAAAATGTTTTCAATTGGAAAACCAAGATCGACGATCAAATCCAAACAAGCCAAAGCCGCAGCACCAGCACCGGACACCACCAACTTACATTGCTTGATGTCTTTGCCAACAACTTTCAAACCATTGAGAATCGCCGCGCCAACAATAATCGCCGTTCCGTGCTGGTCGTCATGAAAAACGGGAATTTTCATACGCTCACGCAATTTGCGTTCAATCTCAAAACACTCAGGCGCTTTAATATCTTCTAAGTTAACACCGCCAAAAGTTGGCTCCAAGGAAGCGATGATGTCGCACAATTTATCTGGATCGGATTCATTGATTTCAAGATCGAAGACATCAATCCCAGCGAATTTCTTAAACAGTACACCTTTGCCTTCCATCACAGGTTTGGAAGCCAACGGACCAATATTGCCCAAGCCAAGCACCGCCGTGCCATTACTGATCACCGCCACCAGATTGCCCCGCGCGGTATACCTAAAAGCATTAGCAGGATCCGCCACGATTTCTTCACAAGCAGCAGCAACACCAGGCGAATAAGCCAACGCCAGATCACGCTGATTGGTCAGTTGCTTGGTAGGCGTGACACTAACCTTCCCAGGCATAGGAAACTCATGATATTCAAGCGCGGCTACGCGCAATTGTTGACGGATTTCTTCTTTGCGATCGGATGACGAACCCATGCTATACAGCCTTCCTGTTTTTTCAATAAAGGGAAAATAATGGCAATAAAATGCAGAAAACCGCACATTTTATCAGAAGCCCCATTCTGCATTTGAAGGTATTTACAGAAAGGGCTTATATGAGATTAAAAAGTGACTGGATTCCCGCCTAAACCCGCGGGAATGACGACGGGAGCAGATCAAGCAAATATCAAAGGCCACACAATCACACCCCAAGTCGCCATCGCCAGCAATAAAGCCAACAACACCGCCGCGCTACCAAAGTCTTTGGCATTTTTGGATAAAACATGCGTATCCAACGAGATACGATCCACCACCGCCTCAATTGCAGAATTGAGCAGTTCAACAATCAACACCAACACCAACGTGCCGATTAATAAGAGTTTTTGCAACATGGAAACTGGCAACAACAAAGCCACAATCGCACCGACAATCAGCAATACCAATTCCTGACGAAACGCATGTTCGCTTTTGCAAGCGGTTTTTAACCCTTCGATGGAATAGCGAAAAGCTTTAAAAATACGTTGGTAACCACGTTGGCTTTTGAATTTAGTTACGTTATTCATATATTTACTGTAGTAGATTTTGATGCAGATGAATCATCAAGATCACGCTGACCAGCCATTTGCTGGCGTTTCATTTGAACCAAAAATGCGTGCAGCATCTCAATCGCCAAACCATGCAAAACTAGACGAAATCCTGCACGCAAGGTTGATAATGGAATCATCGGATGCCGATTATTGACCAATAGCATGGGTAAGGGATTATCAAGAATTTTACTGGCATAAAGTGCAATAGTTTCATCCAGCTGCAACGAATTAGTGGCACGCCAAAAGTCATTGTCAGTTAAAAATAATTGATAAATTGGCGTGTAACACTCGATCGCCGTTTGCAGATCAATAAAATTGCTCCAACGATCAGGCATTGGTTCAATCTCAAAAGGGCCATCGCTTATACAAGAAAAATCGATGACGGGAGGAGGTGTTATTTCTCTTTGCTGCTCACGTAACTGACGATTCAAATAGATTACAAAATTGAATACATTAAGGTCATGTTTGAGAAATGCATCATTTTTGAGAGCATCCAGATTACGCAAACGCATATCGTTCAATGGTGGAATGGTTACACCTGGAATATTCTGTCCAATAAACTGAAGAATCTCCGCGCCAAGATGAAAATGTCGCAAGATAAGCCAATTTGCATGAGGACTCACAAACGTCTTCAAGCCCCATGCCAAAATGCGGTGCAATAGACGCGAAGAAGTGAACCTATTAGGCAAAAAGATTTTGACGACCTGTACCAGCACAATAGCCGCTCTAGCAAGTGGACGCATCACTGGAAGTAAAAATTGCCGACTCTTGGAACTCTCACCCTCCAGCCATGCCAATTTAACGTCATCTGCAATCGGAATACTGCCATCCAGATAGACGGCAAACCAAGGATTTGGGTCACGTGGATCATGCTCTTGCTGCAAAAATGGAGAAGTACGCTTCACAATATATGCTCCATTTGCATGACGTAAAGTTGCGCTGTCGCGCGCGCGGTATCAACAATCTGAGTCCCCAACTTGCCTGAATCATTTTGCTTTAACGCGTATTCCACCGCATGAAGCCAACGTATCAGATGATGGGCATCGTTAGCACCATGATATTTGAGAAAACGGAACGCCCGTTCGGGCAAATGCAATTGCTTACGAAGCATGGGCAACAACGCCGGAATAATGCGTTGTCCAGTTCCTTCGATAATATAAATACCGCCCAACAAATCGACCGGATTAGGATATTGTGCTTTAGAAAACATATAGCTGTTCAAAGCCTCACCGCCTGGGTTACGACGTAGCAAATTAATATCGGGAGTCGTACCGCCAGCACTCTGATAATCCTCAAACAAAATATTAAAATCGAATTGCTCATCTGTCGCATGCGCTTCGATTAATTCACGCAAATCCAAATAAGGCTCACCGATTTGAGTAATTGCGGCGCGCATCCATTTGCTACCTTCACGCACTTGCGGAATCCAGCATTCCATCCATTTGAGGTAATCCGTTTCGGTAAATGCACCAGCAAGGATTTTTTGTATTAATGGTGTGCGCCAAGCACGGGATCGGTATTCATGCCAAACCGATGCAAGATCACGCAAAATTGCGGCAAGGCGTGGATCTTGGCCTGGTTCGACTTGATGCGGGGGCAAAATGATGTCAAGAAGATCGACTTGTTTTGCTGACATTGTTGGCACTTCCTTCGGTACATCAACCGGTACTTTAAATAGCATTCCAGATGCTTCATCAGTTTCACCGGCTTTGATCGCATCAACTACCTCAAGCATGATAAATGACACAGTGAAACGCCCAGATTCTGGAATGAAGCAAAATATTTTTTCACCGACCTGTGGCTTTTTGTCGCGCATAAAATCAGCCAGCATGATAAAAATTGATGCTGCGCCAGTATTACCGCGTGTCACCAAATTGCTGTACCAGCGCTCACGTGGAATCACTAGTCCGGCATTGGCCATCAATTCTTCAACAACACCACTAAATCTTTCCGATGAGTAGTGGCATAAGAAATGATCAATCGTGCTGGGATCCAACATACCACTTCGGACTAACTCAGCATACTCATGAATACCGACATCAAACAAGTTGGGCAATAAGCGGATATCTTGACGCAGAAAAAAAGCCCCATCTTGCTCAGCCTCAGCAAACGAAGGATAGTCTAGATAAGATTTGGGGTGCTGCTTTTCGGGATATCCCACCTGCATGCAAACCGGAAAATCACCACTAAACGAACGGGTATGAATCCATTCTAGCTTTAATGAAGTCGCGTCAGGCCTAGGAATATTACTCAACAAACAGGCGCCGGCACCATCAGACAACATCCAGCGCAAAAAGTGTGAATCAAAATCAGTGGTGTAATTTCGCGGTGCAAAGCGCGATTTTTTAAACAATCTAGATGGAAATTCACTGGTAACGACCAATGCATTCCGATGTTCACCCAATGCAATCGCATTAGCTGCGTGCTTCATCGCAATGACACCAGCCGCGCAAACACCTTGATGGCTACTGGTTTCCATTGGCTGCGCACCCAACTCCCCATGCAACATGTTGGCGAAGCCGGGTATGACAGTATCGCTGCCGGACGAACCGGTACACAACAAGGTGATATTAGCCAAAGCCACATTACTACTATCAAGACAATCACGCACTGCATGAGCTGCCAATTGTGACGATGAGTAAAGCGATTTACCCGTTTCATCAATAGCGTAATAGCGTGTCTTAATACCATTTTCACGCAAAATTTGTCGCTTAATACGTGTCGAATTGCGATTCAAAGGAGCAATATATTGGTCGATCATGTCATTGGTCACCGGCAATCCAGGCATAAACAATCCGGTGCTAGCTATATAGACCGAATCGTAGCGCACCGGCAGCGTCAAAGTTGGAGGTGTAGCGTGATCACTCATGTTTTTTTACCTTATGACGTAACAATAAACTGCGAAAATTTGGCATAAACAAACTGAATAAAAATATACGCACGCAATACCAAATAAAGCTCTTTTCGATCAATCGCGGATCAATCTGGTCGACGATCATGCTATGAATTTCTGGCAAGCGGCTCCAATAAATATTACTAGCGTCATGGTGTGCCGTATGGTAGCCAACATTAAAAATAGTAGATTCAACAATCCCACAAAATTTCGTGAATGATTGTAGATTGATTTTTCATCGGTATAAGCGTGCTGCAAATAATTTGAAACAAGTAGAAAAAACAGTGCAGCACATTGTGGAATCAATACAAATAACAACGCTTTGCGCCAATTTAGTACGAATATCAACACCATACCAAGTATCAAAAAACAGTAGTGTGACATCACATGATAAAACTGCGCTCGCAATTTTTGTTTCAACATGCACAAGTACATCCTAATTACAGGAACAAGCGTACAAGCAGACTCCAAAGGGTGGACCATCAAACCAAAGAGATTATTGTCATCACGATAACGATAAGTACGGGTATAGTCTTTATCACTATTGATATAACGATGATGGTTCTTTAAATGAGTAGGGTAAAAAACATACCCAGGATGCCCCTGAAATAAAGTGAACCAATAATCGGTGAGCATATTAAAAATAGGCCAGTGCCAAATTGCCACGTGCGCATGATTGTGATGCATCACACCGACGGCGAACGCCCTAATCAACGATATGAAGAACAATATAGGGTTGAAATCGTCCAACCACCACTGCAACAATGGTAACGCGGTAGTGATCAATATATAAAATAGTGTTTACCAATCAGCACGATATTTCAACATAGTGTCTCTGCTTTTAATCGCATACCTCCCAATAATCAAGCAATGCGATTACTACAAAACATCGTTAATTACGCATTGCGTCTTTCCACCCCAACACAACCTCCACCACTTCAGCAGGCGTAATACTTTGCATGCAAGCGCAAGCTGTTCCGGCTTGACAAGCTGGGCCCTGTGCCACACAAGCGGTTTGAGACAGCACTTGCGTTTGCTGACCCAATGGTCCCCAGCGCCCTGCATGTACCGGTTTGACAGGTGGAAACAAGCCCAAAGTACGCGTCCCCAATGCAGCCGACACATGCAAAGGGCCGGTGCCGCTGGCGATTAACCCGTCGGCACGAGCAATGGCGCTGGTTAGTTTGGCCAGATCGAATTGGCCGCAAATATTCGTCACATTTGGCATGCGCAATAACGCATCGCCATGTTGTGCAATCCACTCGCCTTCTGCTGCGCTTCCGGTGATCCAGCAATGAATGCTGGAATCGGCTGCCTGCAATAAACGCACCAGTTCTACGTAATGCCCTATCGGCCACTCACGACCATGGCCATTGGATTTGGGATGCAAAATTAAATTGAAAGCATGCGGTGCAAATAGCGCTTGGATCTCTACATCTTCGTTGGCACTTAAACCATACCAGGCTGGTATAGCGGCAAGATCTGGAATGGTAGAAAGTCCCAATGGGCGCAACAAGGAAAAATTCAGCTGCGCTTCGTGCAAATCGGATTTAACTCGACTAAAACGCACCAACTTATTGCAAGTCAACCAGTGAAAAAGCCGGTGACTGGTACCGATACGTCTGGCGATGCCCGCTTGCTTCGCCGCGCGCGCTAATACTTTATTGGGGAAAGCAAAAATAATCGTATCAATACCCGATTGCGCAAAATACGAAACGGGATCCGTCAAAGCTTCTAAAGTAATAACTTCATCGACAAAACAGCTACTTCTAATCACATCCGCCACATAACTGCGGCATAAAAAATCAACTCTTATGCCCGGATACTGGCTTTTGAGGTAACCGGCCAGCGGCAGCGTTAATACGGTATCGCCGATATTGTCGGTGCGACAGATCAGGATATGGGAAAGAGAAGTCGGCATTTTTATTTTTTGCCGTCTTGATTGATATTTTTCTTCATCGGCAATTCGCCTACGTGAATCAACGTAAAACCATGCATTTGTAAATGATGCGACTGATCTAGTTGATGTGGCTGAGAAGGCACATTTTTTGATAATCCATGTTCGCCAATCAATAAAATCCACTCTTTGCCCGCAGCCACTTTCGATACATCCAACACTGATTTTTCAGGAATGATTTCAATCGCAGCACTAGGATTGTCCAAATAAAACGCGGTGCGAAATAATCCAGCCGGATTGGCGCCCGCAATCACCACTTTTGATATTTCCGCATTCGATAAATATTGTTTGGTAAACATGCCGGCTTTATCAAAAACATCTAACACCAAACGCTGCCTCAATTCCTGATTTACATAGAAGGTCGAACACACCACCGACAACGGCATCAATACATACAGGAAAATCTTTGTTCCAACTCCGGCGTTATATACCCATCCAATCAAAGCAAGCAAAGACAAGCCACTTAAAACATAAAACACGGTGGAATAAAAGGTAAAACCACGCAACTCCGGGTTATCAACAAAACTCGGCACATAAGGAGCGAGATACGTATACGTTGCATACAAAACAACTACCGCAAGTAGCAAGCCGACGATCAATCTGGATCGCATAGAACTAACCACTCCCCCTAAAGAAAGCTGTGATGCAGCAGCCAGCAATAATAAAGGCAATGCAAAATTGTAATAACGCATATGCAATCTGGCATTGTTTTCATAAGGGCCAGAATTAGAAATCGAAGCAGTAAAAAGCGTGACGACGATGAGTAAAAAAATCAAAACCAGCGCCGTATATAAGGCTGTATTGAGTGCGATCCGGTGTTGTGGGTTACTGAAATTACGCTTAAAAAAAGAAGCAGACGTGAGAAAAACATAAGCCATCGGCACTGAGAACATCAAAATCAATGCCAAAAAATGTCCTTGCACATTATCAAAAGCCATCTTAAGCAACGCTATGTAGCGATGCGGATCGGCGACAGATCCTGAAGCAATCGAAGAATAACCCGCACCAAATAAAGTGATCCCCGTCTTGCCAGCGAGCAGAAAACCCAGCATGAATTTGATAAAAAATGCCGCGCCAAAGAAGGCAATGTATTGATTAATTAAAGGTACTTTAGAGCGGTTGGATGGTTTTTCGACCACTTGGCGTTGAACGATCAAGAAATAAACGACAAAAACCGGTATCAAAAATAAAGCGTGCGGTTTGATTAGCGCAGAAATCCCAAACACGCTTCCCAAGAAAATCCAATGCCAGACTGAATGCGTTTTATCTGTCGTCAAGAGCCAATAACTCAGCGCCCAGAATGACAAAAAATAAAGCGATTCCGGCATGAAATACGCCGTGTAGCTATTCATTGGGCCAAGAATTGAGAGCACAGCAATCAATACGGCCGTTCTTTCTCCCGTTAATTTTTTACCAATCAGATAAATAAACGGTGCGGCTAAAACAAAGAAAACCGCATTAAATAAGCGTGCACAATTAAGAAATCCGTCTCCACACAAATTGGTCGTTTTATAGATTAAAAAATAAAGATAACCCGGGATATTGGCTTCGCTAAAAGGAAGCAATCTGGAAAATTTGCTGTAGGTATACTCATCCGCAAATACCAATGGATACAAACCCGAACTTCTTACGCACAATAAAAAAGCAACGATGATCATCGTTGCGATTAAAAAGATAGTTGAAGTATTGAGATTGATTTTGGTATTAATTTTGCAGCGGAAAGTTTCTTTAAACATCATTGTTATTTATTTAATATGAATTACGATTTCACCGCAACGATAATCCCCACCACAATCAGCGTAATGCCCAAGAAATACTGCGGCGTGAATTTCTCACCCAGGAAAAAATAGCTACCAAGCGGAACCAACGCAAACGCCATGGCCATCAATGGATAAATACGGCCCAACTCAATTTTCTGCAAAACCCAAACCCAGGCAATCGTTGTCACACCATATAAAACCAGGGCAGAAAAAAGAATCAGCACCGTATGCGGATCAAAAAAACTTCCACTACGATGCAATGAAGCGGCAGTTAATTTAAATAAAATTTGCCCCGCTGCTATGCCAATCACGCAAATGATGGCGATTAAATAAATCATCATGTTGGATACCTGGATTTAAAAACTTCGAAACTTAAAAACTTTAAAAATTAACAATCCAATAAGTTATTAAGTATTATTTTGGCGAGGTCTTTTTCTTAAATGAAACGGCCTTTTTGGCACAGAAGAAATATCGTAGCCAATGAACGCCAGGATAAATTGCGTACCCAAAATCACAGGAAGCGCAGAAAACATGACGGTGCCGGCTGGCGTAGGAATGCCGGAATGTAAAGAATGCGTCCACTTGCACACGCCAAAAACAAGCCCCACCAACAACATGACAATGCCAAGTGGTAATTCAATGGAAGCAAGCGACATATCTCTCAGGTAGTAATTGTAGAAAATCCTCTTCCAAAAATTTCTCACGTGCTTGAAGAAGAATTCCCCGGCAATTTTGGAGATTTTTAAATTACTAATTTCATCGCCATATTTTGCATCCATAGGAATATCCACCGCCACAGCACGCAAAATATTCAGCCGAAAAAGCATGTCGGTTTCAAAAAAATAACGACGGCTGATTTTATGAAATGGCAAATGTCGAGCCACATCTTTATGAATCGCGGTGTAGCCATTGGTGGGGTCGAATAAATCCCAATAGCCAGAAGACAATTTGGTCATGAAAGAAAGCGTAGCATTCCCAAACAACCGCATTTTGGGCATGGCACGGATTTTTTCCAAATCAAAAAAGCGATTCCCCTTGGTGTAATCCGCATCACCCTCTGCAATAGGAGCAACAAAATTGGGAATCAAACTTGGATCCATCTGACCATCACCATCCACCTTAACGATAATGTCGATCTCTTCATCCAACGCAGCTTGATAGCCAGTCATGACTGCACCACCCACGCCCTGATTTTCGGCATGATAAATCACGCGGACGCGTGGATCCTGGCATTGATTTTCAACCAACTTGCCTGAACCTTCAGGGCAACAATCATCCACAACGTAAATTCGACTCACTTCAGGACCAATTTGACTAATCACGTCCAACACATGACTACACACCTTATAACTTGGAATGACGACAGCAATTTGCGGGCATGTATTCATGATGAGTGATGTGTGCGGGTATTCATTTATCAACTGACCAATTTAAGACAACAAAATTTTCAAATCATGCAAGATAGATGCCGCACCCTGCCCGTGGCGCACAAACAAACGTATTTTCCCTTGTGGATCAAAGACATAGCTGCCTGCCGTGTGGTCTATGCTGTAGCTGCCAGGCGTTTGGCCAGGCACTTTTTTGTAGAAAACCTTGAACTCTTGCGCCACTTTCTCGGTGGCAGCCACATCTCCATACAGACCAAGGAAACGTGCGTCAAACGCTGGGACATATTGGGCTAATAATGCTTTGGTATCACGCTCCGGGTCTAAAGTGACGAACAATACCTGCACGCGATCTGCTTGTGGCCCCAAAGATTTCATGACCGTCGCCATCTCAGCCATAGTGGTCGGACAAACGTCAGGGCATTGCGTAAAACCAAAAAAAATCACGACAACTTTATTTTTAAAATCTGCCAAGGTACGCAACTTGCCCGTATGATCAAACAATGCGAAGTCTTTGCCGTAACTTAAACCGGTAATATCTGTATTGAGAAAGGTCTTACCAGAAGGCAGACTTTGCGACGGATTGGCTGTTGCATCTTGCTTTTCCTTGCACGCCGGCATTAATCCGAGAACTAGCACAGCAAGGACGCCCCATTTCAGAAAGGACAAGAATAAAGACGAGTAAAGCTTCAATTTCAATATTAATTTGGATATTAATTTCATATAGCAATGTAATGATCAGCCAACAAAGCGGCAAACAACAACGATAAATAAACAATCGAATACGTAAAAGTTTTGCGCGCCAAAATATCAGAATAACGACGATAAATTTGCCACGCATACCAAAGGAATCCTGCATTCAGAAAAATAGCACTCACCAAATAAATCATACCGCTCATATGAACGGCATAAGGCAGCAAAGTTGTAGCGCTTAAAACGATCGTGTAGAGAAAAACATGAAACTGAGTAAATGACAGTCCATGTGTAATAGGCAACATTGGCAATCCAGACTTCACATAATCATCTCGACGATACATAGCCAACGCCCAAAAATGAGGTGGCGTCCAAACAAAAATAATCAACACCAACAACCAGGCCTGCATCGGTACTTCATTGGCAATCGCTGCCCAACCAAGCGCAGGTGGCATCGCACCAGACAAACCACCAATCACAATATTCTGCGGCGTCGCTGGTTTTAACAACATAGTGTAAATCACCGCATAACCAACAAACGTAGCAAAAGTAAGCCACATGGTGAGGGGATTTACCCAATAAAACAACAGACCCATCCCCATGCCGCCGATCACGAATGAAAATATCAAGGTCGACAATACCGTGATCTCTCCTTGCACCATCGGACGACGAGCCGTACGCGCCATACGTGCATCAATTTCGCGTTCAATCAAACAATTCATAGCAAATGCTGCCGCAGCCAGTAACCAAATACCGACTGTCGCTGCTAACACTGTTTTCAAGTCTGGCAAAGTAGGCGTCGCCAAAAACATACCGATTACCGCGCAAAATACAGCTAATTGCGTCACACGTGGCTTAGTCAAAGCCCAGTATTGCCTAATACGTTTAAACAGCAAAGGAAAAGAAAAACTCAAGGTATGCATGGATTTAAGTTACTGAGATGTCCGAGAAGTTTGAGAAATACCAACGAGCGGTGCCATTCTGATTTTGCAGTTTAACATGGTCAACAACAACGTCAGCAAGGCCGCACCACCGTTATGTGCTGCAGCCAACAAGAGCGGCGACATGAAGAAAATACTCAATACACCCGTACCAAACTGCACAGCCAGAACCACAAACAAAAAACGTGCGATGCGATTCAAGCCATCAATACGGCGTGCGCGATAAGCAACCCAGGCAATCAAGGCAATCACAACTACCGCAAACGTGCGATGCACCCAATGAATAGCCGTCAGGGCAGCGAATGGTAAATATTCACCGCTACCTGTTTTCCCCAACTCACGCCACAAGGTGTACGCATTGGCGAAATCCATTGATGGAATCCAGTTTCCATGGCACAGAGGAAAATCCGTGCAAGCCAAGGTAGCATAATTGGTACTCACCCACGCACCCAGTGCGACTTGAGCAATCAACACCAAAAAAGCACATGCTGCCGGAATTTTTAACGCACTGACTGCTGCTGAGTTTGAGACAGGTAATGCATCCGCCACATAACGATTTTGCTGCGCCAACAAACACGCCAACAAAGCCAGGAGACTCAAGCCCAATAAAAGATGAATAGTGACGATTAAGGGCTGCAATTTTTGCGTCACTGTCCAGGCACCAAAAGCACCTTGCACACAAACTAATACAAATAAAAAAGTGGGTAAAAATGGGGAAAAACGCTTTTCCACACGCCCTGATTGCAACCAACGACGCCATGCAATCACCATCAAGGCAATGATCAACACGCCAATTCCCATCGCAAAATAGCGATGCGTCATTTCAATCCAGGCTTTCATGACGGTGACGGGACCGCTAGGCAAGGCCAACTGTGCCGCACTAATATCAGCGTGCGCCTGCCATGGACTAGCATGTCCATAACAACCAGGCCAATCTGGGCAACCCAAACCCGAATCGCTTAAGCGCGTAAAGGCACCAAATAAAATTAAATCAAAGGTTAAAAACAAGGTCAGTAGTATCAATTTGCGATATTTATCCGAATCATTCGATCCCCACACGATCGACAATGGCAATAGCGCCACCAATATGCCCGTCATTGCTAACTGAATTACCATGATTAACCTATCAACCTATTCTGGATGCGCGAAGTAATTTAGAAATATCCTTTTTAACCTTGTTGGGATCCGCATCTTTGGGAAAACGCATCATCAAATTACCCAAAGGATCGATCATATACAGATGATCGGAAGCGACAGTTCCTTGCTCAACTGGCAACCATTTTTGCACTACGGCAGGATCGACCCGCAGTAATTGCGTACCTTGATATTCTGGCCAATGTGCCATTTGCAATGACTGATTATCAGTCACTAACCAGACACGCTCCAATCGAGTCATTTCCTTGCCTTGCGCTAAACGTAACTGGCGCATGTCGTGTAATTTTTTCTCACAATCGCTTTGGCAATCGGAAGAGTGCACTTGCAGCAAAACCCATTTTCCTTTGTAGGCACCCAAGCCCGTTGTTTGACTGCTTATTGTTTGGCTGCCTGCTGACTGCTTACTTGATGCTGATTTATTTGCAGCATGCGTATCAAACGCAGCACCACCTAATGAAACAGGAATAGGAAAAGATCGTGGATCCAACAAAGCACCATAATTTGTGCGGCCTGCTGGTTTGATAACGTAATAAGTCAAATACGACGCAATCAAAGGCGCAGCGCAAACAGCGATTACCGCCAATAATTTCCAGCGCCCTACCGATTGTGAAATGTGTTTATTGTCTTGCACGTCGTCTCCCGGTAATCAGAAAAAATAATAATCCTGCCGCAGCTAAGGCATACCATTGGAAAGCATAAGCACGGTGCTTATCCACCCCAGCAAAAGGCAAGGGCCAATCACGCACCAAACCATCTGGCAACTCGTTCTTTTGTTCAATTAAAATCGTCTGCATTTCAAACCCACTCGCATGCGCAATGGCTGCAATATCTACATTCTGCATAATGGCCTTTGGATATATTTTTTCTGCTGCGCCTAAAGCTAAAGAGCGTGGCAAAGAGCGTTTGGCAATTCCATCAATCGCAATTATTCCATGAGGCACAGGAATAAACGGAAGCTTGGTCCTATCATATTGATCACGTCGCACCCAACCACGCGCTACTAGCACATGCTTATTCGAATCTTTAATTTTCAAAGGCATCAAAACATAAAAACCAGCTATTCCCTTATAAGGCCGGTTATCCAGATAAATTGGCCAATTTTGATCAAATTCACCCCATACCTGTACATGGCGATATTCCATCTCTTTGGCATCAACCGACACAGCGCTCACTAAAACGGGCTTAGTCGATGCACGAGCTAATAAAGTCGCCTCAATCAACTGCTTATCTGCAGCACGTCGCATTTGCCATTGCCCCAACGAAATACCAATAGCAACAACCAACACAGTAGCGCACAAAGGGATCAAACGATCACGTAAAGAAGTCCTTAGAAATGCTTTAATAAATATCATGCGTGCCATTAATTTGATAAGTACTACAATGTGACGTTGCGTATTTAAATGAATAAATTATTTGATTTTTAACTATGAAAATTATTATTGCTATTGCTTTTATTTTGATTATCACCAGCCTCACTTTTGCTTTAGCATTCTTGATGAAAGACAAAGGAAAAAGCAATCGCACTGTTCAAGCACTGGCACTTCGTGTGGGATTGTCTATCACGCTTTTTATATTGTTATTGCTTGCTTACAAACTAGGCTGGATACAACCCAAAGGAATATATTAGATAAACAAATAATTACTTCTTGATCAATATAAGCAAAAAGCCGCACCAAAGTGCGGCTGCATAATCAAGCGAAATACGGCATTGTTACTTATAACCAATACACAACAACATACAAACCTAACCATACGACGTCAACAAAGTGCCAGTACCACGCCGCACCTTCAAATGCGAAATGCTGCTCTGGCGTAAAGTGACCTTTCATCAAGCGATATAGCACAACTGCCAACATAATCGCACCCATGGTGACATGGAAGCCATGGAAACCCGTCAACATAAAGAAAGTAGAACCATAAATACCGGAAGTCATTTTCAAATTCAATTCGCTATACGCGTGCATATATTCGAAAATCTGGAAGCCCATAAAAACGATACCGAGCAATATCGTTGCTGCTAACCAATATGCCGTTTTGGCACGATGACCAGCACGTAAAGCATGATGAGAGATTGTCAAAGTCACGCCTGAAATCAATAACAAAATCGTGTTAATCGTCGGAATAGGAAACGGACCCATTACCTTAAATTGTTCAACAGTCCCTGCTGGACCTGCATTACCCCATTGAGCACTAAAATCAGGCCATAACAATTTATTATCAAGATCCCCCAACCACGGCATCACGATACTACGCGCATAAAATAAAGCGCCAAAGAAGCCAGCAAAAAACATTACTTCAGAAAAAATAAACCACCCCATACTCCAACGAAATGAAGTATCGATACGCTTACTATACAAACCACCTTCAGATTCAGCAATTGCATCACCAAACCAACCGTACAACACAGCAATAAAAGACAAAATACCAGCAATATTGAGAAATTTACCCCATGCAACGTCATTCACCCAAGCCGAAGCACCGATCATCGTCAACAATAATGTAACACTCGCCAAGAGAGGCCATTTGGATGGCCCAGGCACAAAGTAATAAGGCGCTTTAGAGTGGTGAGAATTTGTATTACTCATCTTTGTTCCTATCTTTCTATCTATTTTTTATCTATCTCTGCAACTTCTCGGCAAGAAAATTAATACTTAACACATTAAATTTTCAACTTACAACCATTTTGACGACTGCTAGCAAAACCATAATAAAAATAAAGGCACCAATCAAACCAGCAATAATCACATGAATCGGATTGAGCTGAAGGGCATCTTGCTCATAATCACTTTTCTTTCTTACACCAAAAAACGACCAGAACACCGCTTTCAACGTTGCTGTAAAAGCCATTTTTCGTTGTATAGGTTTTTCTGAGTTTTCCATTTTTACCCCGTTTTTCAGTTTTTAACTGATTCTTTAACTACTTCTTTATTTAATCCAGAAACTTCAAAAAACGTGTATGACAAAGTGATCGTTTTTACATCTTTCGGCAACATTGGATCAATATAAAACATCACCGGCATTTGCTTGGCTTCATTCGGCGCCAATGTTTGCTGCTTAAAGCAAAAACATTCTAATTTCTTGAAATACGACGCTGCCTGCTGTGGTGCATAACTTGGAATCGCTTGCGCCGCGATGCTACGCGCCTGCTGATTCACAACTTCATAAACAATCTGCGTCATTTCACCAGGATGAACCTGCAAGCTAGAATGCGTTGGTCGGAAACGCAAAGGACCGTGCGCATTGGCATCAAACTCGATTGTAATAGTGCGAGTTTTATCAATTTGTGTATTAACAACGCCATTTGTCGTGCCAACAGTAACGTCTTTAGGAGTAAGAATATTAATCCCAGTAATTTCACAAATTTTCTTATACATTGGGATCAATGCATAACCAAACCCAAACATCAATACCGCAATTAATATTAATTTAGCTGACATATGCAAGTTCAACTTGCGCGTCTGAACAAGCTCAACCTGGCGATCCTGCTGCTGCGGCATCATCTTCTGTTAGCTAAACCAAATATGTTTAACAAATACACCAACAAAAAACATGAAAGCCAACGAAAGCAAGATCAAAGCCGTCTTCAGATTATTCGGCTTGTTTGAATTATCTTGCTTCATCGTACTCACTTACTCTTTCGAATGAAATTGCTTATTTTACCGTTGGTGGTACTTCAAAAGTATGAAAAGGGGCAGGACTAGGAACTGTCCACTCCAACCCTTCAGCACCATCCCAAGGTTTGTCAGCTGCCGGCTTACCACCTTTAATTGATGGCAACACCACTGCAAACAAGAAATACACTTGCGACAAACCAAAACCCAAAGCACCGATAGTAGCAATCACGTTGAAATCTGTGAACTGCGCCGGATAGTCAGCGTAACGACGTGGCATACCAGCCAATCCCAAAAAGTGCATAGGGAAGAAAGTAATGTTAAACCAGACCAACGAGCTCCAAAAATGAATCTTGCCACGAGTTTCGTTGTACATGAAACCGGTCCATTTTGGGCCCCAGTAATAAAAACCAGCAAACAAGGCAAACAATGAACCCGCCACCAATACATAGTGGAAATGTGCCACCACGTAATAGGTATCTTGTAACTGGATATCGATTGGGGTTACCGCCAAGATCAAGCCAGTAAATCCACCCATGGTAAACACAAAAATAAAGCCAATTGCAAACAACATTGGTGTTTCAAATGTCATCGAACCACGCCACATGGTCGCAATCCAGTTAAAAATCTTCACGCCAGTAGGAACCGCAATCAACATGGTCGCGTACATAAAGAACAACTGACCAGTCACCGGCATCCCTGTCACAAACATGTGATGTGCCCAAACGATGAAGGACAAAATAGCGATCGATGCTGTTGCATAGACCATGGAAGCATAGCCAAACAAAGTTTTACGAGCAAAAGCAGGAATGATCTGGGAGACGATACCAAAGGCCGGCAAAATCATAATATAGACTTCAGGATGGCCAAAGAACCAAAAAATATGCTGATACATAACTGGATCACCGCCACCAGCAGCATTGAAGAATGACGTACCGAAATGACGATCAGTCAATGTCATGGTGATCGCACCAGCCAATACTGGCATTACTGCAATCAATAAATAAGCAGTAATCAACCAAGTCCAGCAAAACATTGGCATCTTCATCAAGGTCATGCCAGGTGCACGCATGTTCAAGATTGTCGTGATAATGTTAATTGACCCCATGATGGATGATGCACCCATGATATGCATGGCAAAAATCGCCAAATCCATACCAGGCCCCATTTGTGTAGACAGAGGAGCATACAATGTCCAGCCAGCAGCAGGAGCGCCACCTGGAACCAAGAAGGAAATAGCCAATAAAATAGCAGCAGGAGGTAATAACCAGAATGAAAAATTATTCATCCGAGCAAACGCCATATCAGAGGCACCAATCTGCAAAGGAATCATCCAGTTAGCAAAACCAACAAAAGCAGGCATGATGGCACCAAACACCATAATCAGACCGTGCATAGTAGTCAACTGATTAAAAAACTCTGGCTGAAACAATTGCAACCCAGGTTGAAACAACTCAGCACGAATCAGCAATGCCAACAAGCCACCAGACAACAACATAATAAAAGAGAACCACAAGTATAGAGTACCAATATCTTTGTGATTGGTGGCATACAACCAGCGACGCCAGCCATGCGGCTGCGCATGATCATGATGATCATCCTGACCTGATGCGTGATTAACTACGGTATTACTCATCTGGAACTCCTGACTTCAGCTGGTTGAACGATGTTCTCTTGTGCTTTATTGGACCAAGTATTACGCGTATAAGTGATCACAGCAGCAATTTCGGTATCCGACAAAACACTCTTCCAAGCAGGCATAGCATTCTTGCCGTTTAATAAAATATTAATTTGCTCAGCCTTCGCCCCAACCACGATTGCCGAACCATCCAAAGCTGGGAACGCCCCAGGCAACCCCTTACCATTCGCCTGATGACAAGCAACGCAATTGGCGGCATACACTTTTTCACCACGCTGCTTCAACTCATCAATAGTCCATGTTTTATTTGGATCATCTGCTTTGGCAGCCATTTCCTTTTGTTTACCATCTACCCATTTTTTATAGTCTTCCGCACTCACCACGTTTACAACGATAGGCATAAAAGCATGTTCCTTGCCGCACAACTCAACGCATTGACCACGATAAGTACCAATCTTTTCGGCTTTAAACCACGTGTCGCGCACAAAGCCAGGAATTGCATCTTGCTTGACACCAAAAGCAGGAATTGTCCACGAGTGAATGACATCATTTGCGGTTAACACAAGACGAATTTTTTTATTGACAGGAACAACCACTGGCTGATCGACTTCAATCAAATAATTATCGCTACGGGCTTGCGTTGGAGCAACACCAGGCGCACCTACTTGCGTACGTGGAGTAGCCAAATTTGATAAGAAAGAAATTCCCTGGCCTTCACCCTTCAAGTAGTCATAGCCCCATTTCCACTGCATACCAGTTACTTTAATCGTAACATCGGCATTGGATGTATCTTTCATTGCGACCACTGTTTTTGTAGCCGGCAATGCCATTCCAATAACAATCAGAAAGGGAACAACAGTCCAGGCAATTTCAACCGCTGTACTTTCATGAAAAGTCGCAGATTTATGACCTAAGGATTTTCTATGCTTAAAAATCGAATAAAACATCACGCCAAACACTGCAACGAAAATCACCAAACAGATGATCAACATCAAATTATGTAAGGAATAAATTTGCTCTGCGATCTGCGTAACAGGTGGCTGAAAATTCAGCTGACGCACAGCTGGCCCGCCTGGACTATCGATCACCGCCCAAGATGGCAAACTAGCTGCCAAAAGGGTAACAGCGAGCATCAACGATTGAATGCGCTTCGCATATTTCATAATTTCCCCAAAAACCCAATAAAAATTCTGTATAAATCGTATAAATTCAAAGCAATCGAAAACCTGCTTAAAAGTAAGCAATTTTTTTGCGGCCCCGATTATACGCAAAAAAGATGCCCTTCATCAAGCAGAATACAGATAAAAATGTCAAAATTGCAACCACACACCAATTAACAAAAGATGTAAATGCACCGCAAACACGACAGCACCAAGGCAATAAACTAAAAATTAAACATTACTACGATTTTTAGGCCAGTCCAGGCGAATAATTGCTTCACCATCCACCGTTCTAGTTGGGGCTGGCAAAAAAGCATGGCCATAAATAATTTCAAATGTTAAAGAAATAGTGCCATCAAGACCGCGCTGCCGATTCAATGCATTCACAACCTTGTTCCAACTTTCTTTTCCTAATAAACCACGCCGTCTGGTATGCAACGGATTGCCACCAAACGCACGCACATCTGCCATCATTTTTTCTACCGTTGGATAGGTAACGGTAATTTTTTCCATATCCATCACCGGTGTTGAAAAACCAACATTGACCAACATGTCGCCGAAGTCATGCATATCGACAAACGGTAACGCATGCGGCGTTTGATCCACCACCTTAAAAGCATCGCGCAACTCTTGAAACGTATCTGGACCAAAGCAAGAAAACATGAGCAATCCATTGGTACGCAAAACCCGTCGCCACTCTGCAAACACCTTATCGGGCTGCGGATGCCAATGCAACGCGAGATTGGACCAAATCACATCGAAAGTATTGACATCCAAAGGCAAAGCTGCGAAATCACCACTCAGTACATTAAATGGAGGATATTGAACTTTTCCTGGCAAATATGACGTCACAAAACGTCGAATCGAAGACAAAATTGAAGGGCGCTGGGTAGCCAATAACATAGACAACGATACGTCTACTCCCACCATCTGAGCAGCCGGGAAATGTTGTTGCAGCAATGAAAAATCAGCCCCTTCACCACATCCAGCATCCAACAAACGTTGCGGCGCAATGTTAACCAGTGTTAAACGCTCAAACATCCTGCTCGCAATTTCACGTCGCAGAAAATTCGATGCAGCAACACGTTCAGGGGAAGCAAACAATTGTTTGACCCGTCTCAAATCTATCGGCGCACTGAATTGATGAGACTGATTAGATTCGTTATCTTGAGTAGATTGGATATTGCTCAATTGCGTATTGAAAAAATTAGATAAAAATGGAGAAAAAGGCACAAAAAATACAATTGCCGGCCGCTCAGTCTACACCCTTGAAAATAATGATGCACATCGCTACTCGTTTATTCCATCAATCACGCCACCTGTTGACTCAATTTGCACGCGTTCTGCCATCCTCATGCGCTTTATGCGGACGCATCCATCAAACAACGATTTGTGATGCCTGCCACGCGCAATTTTTTAGCTTGCGCAAATCACGTTGTACGCAATGTGCCATTCCATTAATCAGGTCATTGAATGAAAATATTCATTTTGTATCACGCTGCGGAAACTGCTTGCGACAATCACTCGCTTTCGACAACAGCATCGTGGCTACGGACTACGCACCGCCTATCGATCAACTTGTACTGGCGCTCAAATTTGGTAGACGATTGGCACTGGCACCACTTTTCGCCGATATGTTGCGCGATGCGATGCTATCAGATCGGCAACAAACGCCGCAAACGCTGCCGACTTTGTTAATCGCTGTTCCGTTAGGACCACAACGTTTGACAGAACGAGGGTTTAATCAAGCGCTAGAAATCGCCAAACCACTTGCCTGCACCCTTGGCATACCACTTGTCGCTGATCTGGCCAGACGCTCGCACGATACGCAAGCACAAGCCACTCTCCATCCTGATGCGCGTTACAAAAATATGCAAAATGCATTTACACTCTCGCACCACGCCATTCATCTAGTCAAAGAGCAACACATTGGTATTGTCGATGATGTGATGACAACTGGAGCCACACTGAATGCGCTGGCTACCGTTTTAAAACGTTTTGGCGCCAAACGCGTGACCAACATCGTGTTTGCACGCACATCATTGCAATGAATACAAAAATATAGAATTTTTTAAAGGAAATTACTTTGTTTCACGTCGTCCTGGTTGAACCCGAAATCCCACCGAATACCGGCAACGTCATTCGCTTATGTGCTAATACGGGAGCGCAATTACATTTGATTGAACCACTAGGTTTTCCATTAGACGATGCCAAAATGCGGCGTGCCGGTCTGGATTATCACGAATACACCAACATGAAAGTTCACTCCGACTGGGAGGCTTATCTTGCCAGTGAAAAACCCAATACGAACCGTATGTTTGCCTTAACCACGCATGGATCAAGCGCTATCACCAACCACCAGTTTCAGTCTGGTGACGTGTTTGTATTTGGCTCGGAAACGAAGGGATTGCATCCGGATTTGCGCAACACATTTCCTCAATCGCAACGCATCCGCTTACCGATGCGGCCGGATAATCGCAGTTTGAATTTATCAAACTCGGTGGCAATCGTCATCTATGAAGCTTGGCGGCAAAATGACTTTGCCGGAGGAGTGTAGACTAATTACGCTTGCTTGACCTTGGCAAGCAATTTAGTAGTTGATCTATCGTGCTGGAAATCTATAGCAATTGCTTGCCCGCCATACGCCAAAACCGCCTGCCCTTCGGGAATCGCCGCCATATCGTAATCGCCGCCTTTGACATAAATATCGGGCTGTAGTTCATTCACCACAGCCAAGGCAGTATCTTCTTCAAACGGCACCACCAAACTGACAGAAGCCAGTGCCGCCAATACCGCCGCACGATCAACACAACTGTTGTAGGGCCTATCTGCACCCTTGCCTAAGCGCCTGACTGATGCATCGGTGTTAACCGCGACAACCAGTGAGCCAGACGGACCCACTAGTTCACGCGCCTGTGCCAAATAGGTGACATGACCGCGATGCAAAATATCAAACACCCCATTAGTCAAAACAACAGGTTTAGGCAAATTCAACGCACGCTCTTTGAGATCCGCGCGTTGAATTATTTTGTTTTCAAAATCAAGCATCATTTTTACTGAGTTTTTTTGCTTTAGTTGTACTTTTAGCCGAAGCAGATATCGGCGGTTTTGCTTTGCGCTCTTCAAATTCAAAACCGATCTTGCCATCCTTACCTTTGACTAAAAACGCCTTGAATGGACGTCGAGTACGTTGAGAGATAAAGCCGGGTAACAAGTCTGTTTTGCCATCGTTTAACAACTTGGACATTTGCTCAGGCAGGATTTCTTGTTGCAAGATAATTCTGCCACTACGGAAATCACAGGCCTTAGGTTTGGCGACTGTTTTTTCACAAACATAAGCCAAACCCATTTCATATACAGAATGGTTACATTTGGGACAAGGGCCAAGCGCGGTTTGCCCAGTGAAATCTACACCTTCTTGTTCCCCCTCAGTACCCGCCTCATCATTCTGGCCAAAATCAAACTCCAGCTTGTAATTGTGAATCTCTTCATCGCGTACGATTTTCAAAATTGCGGCAAAAGGACGGCCCATTTTGGAGCGGAAACCCTGCAACGGCCCGATGGTACGGTTTTTCAATAACTCTTCCACTTCCACCGTTTCAAACTGACGGCTCCCTGGTGTTTTACCGATGGAAAATTCGCATTGCGTGCAGGCAAAACGACGGTAGTTTTCTTTGACTACGCCACCACAATTTGGACATGGCGTCACTAAAGTCGCATAATCACCAGGGATAGTATCGCTGTCATATTCCTTGGCACGCTTGACGATGATTTGCGTCATTTGCGCAATTTCACGCATAAATTCTTCACGAGAAATTTTGCCTTTTTCTATTTGTGAAAGCTTGTATTCCCATTCACCAGTTAATTCTGGCGCGGTCAATTCATTCACGCCCAAGCCCCGTAGCAAAGTCATTAATTGGAATGCTTTCGCGGTCGGCATCATCTCGCGTCCTTCCCGCAGCAAATACTTTTCAGTCAACAACCCTTCAATGATGGCAGCACGCGTAGCTGGCGTACCCAATCCTTTACCAGCCATCGCGACTCGCAAATCATCGTCATCCAGCAACTTGCCCGCCCCCTCCATAGCCGACAACAACGTTGCTTCAGTATAACGTGCGGGTGGTTTGGTGATTAAATCGTGGATGCTCACATCTTCAGTTTTTACTTTTTCTCCTGGTGCGACAGCGGCCAAAATAGTATTTTTTTCGCTTTTTTCCGCACTTTTTTCGGCATTCTTTTCGCTTTCATCCACGACTTCTTTGCCATAAATAGCTAGCCAGCCCGGATTGGTCATCACCTTGCCTTCGCTCTTGAACTGATGACCAGAAACCTCTGTAAAACGCGTTGTAACCTGAAATTCTGCCGCTGGGAAAAATACCGCCATGAAGCGCTTAGTTACTAAATCATATAATTTTTGCTCTGGCTCGGATAAATTCTTGGGCGCCATCGTGGTAGGAATAATGGCGAAGTGATCGCTGATTTTAGTGTTGTCGAAGATACGCTTATTCGGCTTGACCCAATTCTTATCTAAAATCTGCGCGGCAAAACGTTGGTAATTATGATTTTCAGCAACTGTCTCTAACACCTGTTTAGCCGTTGCAATGTAATCCTCTGGCAAGTGACGAGAATCAGTCCGTGGATAAGTCAGCACTTTGTGTTTTTCATACAAAGCCTGTGCCAAACCCAAAGTATTTTTGGCAGAAAAGCCAAAGCGAGAGTTTGCTTCACGCTGTAAGCTGGTTAGATCAAACAAAGCAGGCGACATTGATGTCGTTGGCTTGGACTCTTCCTTGACGATGCCTAGCTTATCGCGGCAAGCAGCGACAATCGATTCTGCTGCGGCACGACTCCACAAACGCTCAGCACGTTTTTCCGGATCGTTTTCTTCTTTTTTGTGTTGCGTATCCAGCCAGCGACCATGATATATGCCAGCTGCACAGACAAATTCAGCATGCACCTCCCAGAAGTCACGTGCGACAAAATTCTTAATTTTTTCTTCGCGTTCAACCACGATGGATAAAGTTGGGGTTTGCACCCGACCAACCGTAGTCAAATAAAATCCACCTTCTTTCGAATTAAACGCCGTCATGGCACGCGTGCCGTTAATACCAATAAGCCAATCCGCCTCAGAACGACAACGTGCCGCATCCGCCAATGGCATCATGTCTTGATCACTACGCAAGCGCGAAAAACCATCTCGAATCGCCGTTGGCGTCATCGATTGCAGCCACAAACGCTGAATTGGTTGTTTGGCTTTTGCGTATTGCGCAATCAGGCGGAAAATTAACTCTCCCTCGCGCCCGGCGTCGCAAGCATTGATTAATGTGCTGACATCCTTACGTTTTAACAAACGGTTCAACACCTTCAATCGTGCTTCGGTCTTGGCGATCGGATTTAAAGCAAAATTTGGGGGAATAACAGGCAAATTGGCAAACGACCATTTACCACGCTTAACATCGTACTCTTCAGGCGCACTGATCTCTAATAAATGCCCAACCGCAGAAGACACAATGTACTGGTCTGATTCAAAATAATCCTCGTGCTTAGTGAAGCCACCCAATGACTTCGCGATATCACTCGCAACAGATGGCTTTTCGGCAATAATGAGGGTTTTAGTCATGACAATCGTCTCGTAAAATACATACAGCACAAACTTGCTTAATTGCAAATTTAAGCTACTAAATAACTACTAAGTAATTTAAGCGGGCAATGATAAGCGGGTTGGAGCGAAATCCGCAAGCCAGTATCCAAATATCCTTTGGGGATTGTGCAAAATCGCAGAAACATCATCGTTATTCAATTACGCACCAAAAGCCGATAAATGCCACCCGGCAAGCACTCTATCCACCCCTCCAATTCTAGATTCAACAATTGCGCGTTGAGTTCCGCCGCATCCAAACCAGAACGTGCAGCGAGAGTATCGACATCAACAGGATCAAAACCCATCGCTGCTAATAGAGGCGGCACGTCTACTCCGGTAGGCAAAGAAAGCGGCACATGCGCTCTCCTTTCCTTATTTTCACTATTACTTGTTTTTGCTGCTTTCGACCCATGTGGCAAGACTGCGTAATGGCGTAACTCCTCCAACACATCTTCTGCCGATTCCACCAATTTCGCTCCTTGTTTGATGAGTTGATGACAACCTTTAGACAAAGCTGAATGAATCGATCCGGGAATGGCAAAAACGTCACGCCCCTGTTCTGCCGCCATGCGTGCTGTAATCAATGAACCCGAGCGCGTAGTAGCTTCCACCACCAATATTCCACGCGCCAAACCACTAATGATGCGATTACGCCGTGGAAAGTTACTGGCAATCGCTGGCATGCCCAAAGGGTATTCGCTCACAATACAGCCCGATTCAGCCAGTTGATGGGCCAAACTGCGATTGCGGGCGGGATAGACAATATCCAAACCAGTACCGATCACTGCGACACTGGATCCCAAACCGCGCAATCCACCTTGATGCGCCGCCGTGTCAATTCCTAGCGCCATGCCAGAAACAATGCATAAACCGGCTTGACTCAAGACTTCAGAAAATTTCTCTGCATTGGCAACGCCTTGCCCAGTAGCATTACGACTTCCCACCACACCCAATGAAGGCGCTGACAATAAATCTACGCGCCCTTTCACGTACAGCAATAAAGGGGGATCGGCGATGTCTAGCAAAGATTTTGGATAATGTTCATCCGCCAACGTTAAAACATGATTCTCAGGCTGCTGCAACCAATCACCTGTTCGCGCAATCAAGTCAAGCGTTTCCTTGGATGGCGGTGCCAATAATGCATTCGCAACCCGTTCAGAAACCACCTTATTTAAAGCAGAAAAACTGGAGGCAAAAATATTGGCTGGCAAGCCAAATGCTGCTAATAATTTACGCGCAGTTTCCGGGCCAACACCTGGAATTTGTTCCAGGCGTATCCATTCATCAACGTCATTCACTAATAAAGTTGATGACGTTGATAACTTTGACAACGTTGATTGAGAATGAGAAAAAGACATAGAAAATCAAAAGTTAATAACTTATTATTCCGGTGATTTAGCCACATCACCCACACGAACGGCATCTGTGACTTGCATAATCAATCCATACGAGACGTGCTCAAATACGCTAAAAATCAACATCACACCATATGACTCATCGGGCAATTTTAATGAGTTATCAATAATTTTATTGACCATTCGATTGGCTGATTTAGACACTGCAAGCACTGTACCAATATCCACTCCATCCTGCATACCACGGTTGATCACAACCACTTGATGCTGTCCGGCATAATCCATGCCACCTTCAATCGCGACAATACGTGCCTCAAACTGCCGATTTGGCAAGCGCGGCACATAATCCGACAGCGATGGTATTGGCCTTACCAATAGACGATCACCAACACCCATCTCTTCTTTGGATTGCTCCACCACAAAAGTATGCAAATCCTTATTCGCATCAGCACGACGTTGCAATTTAAGCGAGCCTAAGTAAGTTGCCTCATGCGCAATCACCTGCTTGAGCATAGGATCAATCAAAGGCTTACTCGGTCTAAATACCTGAAATAAGGCATTCCTCCCATCATTTCCATGTAAATTACCCGAGACATAGGCTGTATGCCCCTCTCCCAAAAAAACACGTCCCTCTTGAGTCGCAACGATGCGTGGTGCGGCTTCGATATCAGAAGCATCCAACACAAAGGGCTGGCTCAAAAAAGGAGTAATTACCTTTGGTTTGATCGTAAAAATTGGTTTCTGATCCAAAGTTTCATTCCTAATGCTAGGAAACACATGCACATTAGGTATCTCCGTCAAATCGGCAGCATGAACGCTGCACGCCATGAGCCCAATTAGAAAAACAGTAAAACAGGTGACTATGCTAAAATTTTTCATTGTTTCCCCTCGTATTTCGTCCTATTTCGTCCCTAATATTCAGTCGTTTTATTGCCATGTCCCTCTTAACCATCCTGCGCTACCCCGATCCACGTTTGCATACGGTTGCAAAGCCTGTGCGTAATTTTGATGATCGTTTAAAAAAACTGGTTTCCGATATGACAGAAACTATGTATGAAGCAGCCGGTGTGGGTTTAGCGGCATCGCAAATTAATGTGCATGAACAATTGATCGTGATCGATATATCGGATACACACGATGATTTATTAGTGTTAATCAACCCCGAAATTATTTGGACCAGTCCTGAAAAAACGGTTTATAAAGAAGGATGTCTATCTGTACCAGGCATTTATGATGATGTTGAGCGCCACACCCAAATCACCGTACGTGCTCTGGACGTCACCGGAAACTCTTTTGAACTCAAGGCAGATGGTTTACTCGCCATCTGCATACAACATGAGATGGATCATTTGCTAGGCAAAGTATTCGTCGAATATTTATCCTCCTTAAAGCGTGATCGCATCAAAACTAAAATGCTCAAAGAAGAGCGCCGCGCACAAAAAACGTCCAACAGCTCCCCTAAGCGATAATGAAAGTCATTTTTGCCGGTACGCCGGAATTTTCTGCTCAGGCACTACAAGCCCTACTGGCAGCAGGTTTTGAAGTCCCCTTAGTGTTGACTCAAGCTGACCGTCCCGCCGGGCGAGGCTTGCAATTACAAGCCTCGGCTGTCAAACAGCTAGCGCTGGCGCACACCATTCCTGTGGTGCAACCACTATCTTTGCGATTGGATGGAAAATATCCTGATGCCGCCAAGGCAACACATGATTTGTTGCGCGCCACGCCACATGATGTCATGGTGGTTGCGGCTTATGGTTTGATATTGCCGCCCTCTCTATTGGAAATTCCCCCGCTTGGATGTATCAATATCCATGCTTCTCTCTTACCACGCTGGCGTGGGGCAGCGCCAATTCAACGTGCGATTGAGGCAGGTGATAGCGAAACCGGTATCACCATCATGCAAATGGATCAAGGTTTGGATACCGGCGCCATGCTAATAAAACAAAGTCTTCCTATCGCCCCAAACGACACGACAGCAACCTTGCATGACAAATTGGCGACATTAGGCAGCAAGATGATTGTAGAAGTATTGCGCCAGTCACCATTGACCTTAGCAGCTGTGCCACAAACAGAAGACGGCGCTAACTACGCCGCTAAAATTCTCAAAGAAGAAGCCGCACTGGACTTCACCCAAAGCGCCGACATACTCGCCCGAAAAATCCGCGCCTTCAATCCTTTTCCCGGTGCTTATGCGGTATTGAATGGCGTCAATATCAAAATCTGGCAGGCAGAAGTATTGCCAGGCATTAATGCAAATAACGCCCAACCCGGCCAAATACTGGCCGCTCATGCAAATGAGGGAATTATCGTTGCGTGCGGCAAAGGCGCACTGCGATTAATAGAATTACAAAAACCAGGCGGCAAACGCTTGCCAGCCGCACAGTTTTTACAGGGGTTTTCTATGGAAAGTGGTCAATTTGCTTAATCGTCGAATTGAAGCAAAATACCCGGACCCGACGACAGCGACACAATCATGTGTCAGATCAAAATCATATTATCCCGATGAATCAACTCTGACTCTTCGACAAAACCCAAAATAGCTTCAATTTCAGCAGAAGCATGACGCATGATACGACGTGTTTCTGCACTGCTGTAGTTGGCTAAGCCGCGAGCAATTTCGTGGTTATTTTCATCAATACAAGTGATCACAGCACCGCGGCCAAACTCACCTCTAACGGCTGTCACACCAATTGGCAATAAGGATTTGCCTTCTTCTAATAATTTCTGGACCGCACCAGCGTCTAACACTACTTTGCCGGCTGTTTGCAAATGATCGGCCATCCATTGCTTGCGTGCAGTGAGGCGTCCGGTTTGTGCAATCAATTGCGTGCCGATTGCTTCGCCAGTTGCCAAGCGCGTCAGCACGTCTTTTTCACGTCCCCAGGCAATGACCGTATGCGCACCAGAACTGGCGGCTCGCTTAGCTGCAAGAATCTTTGTCAACATACCACCACGACCTATGTTGCTGCCAGCGCCACCTGCCATAGCTTCCAGTTTCACATCGCCAGCTTGTGCCTCTTGCACCAGTTGCGCTGTGGCATCTTTGCGTGGATCGGCTGTGTATAAGCCTTTTTGATCGGTCAAAATAATCAAAGCATCGCCTTCGATCAAATTGGTCACCAAAGCGCCCAAGGTATCGTTATCACCAAACTTGATTTCATCCGTAACGACAGTGTCATTTTCATTGATGATGGGAATCACGCCCAAACGCAATAACGTAAACAAGGTGGAGCGCGCATTCAAATAACGCTCTCTATCCACCAAATCGGCATGTGTTAACAATACTTGCGCAGTATGCAAATGATGATGCTTGAAACTGGTTTCATAAATTTGCACCAAACCCATTTGTCCAACTGCTGCGCAAGCTTGCAACTCATGAATAGCCGTAGGACGGTGCTCAAAGCTCAAGCGCTGCATGCCTTCTGCAATCGCCCCTGAGCTGACTAAAATCACTTCTTTGCCCAGCTTACGCAACTTTGCAATTTGCTCCGCCCACAATGCAATCGCCACACTATCCAAACCCTTGCCATCGTTGGTCAACAAAGAAGAACCAATTTTAATGACGATACGCTGGGCTTTTTGTACGACTGGAACAATAGGTACGATGGAACTCATGAGCGGCAATCAATAATCAAACATCATCAATAATTTTGAAACGTGGATCCTGCGGATCAATAGACGCAATGCCACGCGCCTCCTCAGTCATGTGCACTTCTTGCTCACGATGCTCAGCCTGACGTTTTTGTTCTAAATGCAGATAAATCGCGTTTACCAACTCTTCACAACCATCACGACTGAGCGCAGAAATCTCAAACACAGGGCCTTTCCAGGCCAAACGTTTAATAAAATCCTTGACTCGTTTTACGCGCTCCGCTTCAGGCACCATATCGAGTTTGTTCAATACTAACCAGCGAGGCTTATCAGCCAACGCAGGATCGTATTTTTTTAATTCTTTCACCAGCGCTTTGGCTTGCTTGACGGAATCAACACTTTCCTCAAACGGAGCCAAATCAACAATATGTAACAACAAACCGGTGCGCTGCAAATGACGCAAAAACTGTATTCCCAAACCAGCGCCCTCAGCTGCGCCTTCGATCAAACCAGGAATATCTGCAACCACAAAGCTTTTTTCATGACTGACACGCACCACACCCAAATTGGGATGCAAAGTCGTAAAAGGATAATCAGCGATTTTGGGACGCGCGTTCGATACGGCGGAGATAAAAGTCGATTTACCTGCATTCGGCATGCCTAACAAACCCACATCTGCCAAAACTTTTAACTCAAGACGCAATTCACGGCGCACGCCTTCTTTACCATCAGTTTTTTGGCGCGGTGCGCGATTGGTTGAACTTTTGAAATGAATATTGCCCCAGCCACCCTCACCACCTTTGGCGAGCAGTTCTGTTTGTCCATGCTCCACCAGATCGGCCATGATCTCACCAGATGCGTGATCGACGATTAACGTGCCCACTGGCATGCGCAACATGATGTCATCCGCGCCCTTGCCATAACAATCCGAACCACGGCCATGCTCACCATTTTTGGCTTTGTGTAATTTGGAAAAACGAAAATCCACCAACGTGTTGACGTTGCGATCCGCTATCGCATAAATACTGCCGCCTCTGCCACCATCACCACCGTCTGGGCCACCAAAAGGCCGGAATTTTTCGCGGCAAAACGAGGCGCAACCATTTCCTCCGTCACCCGCAATGACTTCGATTTTTGCTTCGTCGATAAATTTCATGTTTTGCCGTCAAAAAATAAAAGGCCCTACTTTGAGCAGAGCCTTTTTTACATCATTAACATTATTACAAATCGAAAGACTAAGGCCTTACTTATTTGTGATATTTACGCTGCTGCAGGAACAACAGTCACAACCTGACGTTGTGGCGCGCCCTTGATAACAAACTGCACTTTGCCAGCAACCAATGCAAACAAAGTATGATCTTTGCCCAAACCTACGTTTTCACCAGGATGAACGCGCGTACCGCGTTGGCGAACAATGATGCCACCAGCATTAATTGATTGGCCGCCGTATACCTTTACACCAAGTCGTTTTGATTCTGAATCACGACCATTCCGCGTAGTGCCGCCGCCTTTTTTATGTGCCATTTAAGACTCCTTGTTATTTCTATCTATATCTAATTATCGATAATGCCTAAAACCAATGCTTATTAGCAATTAAGCATTGATAGAAACGATTTGGACTTCAGTGTAATTTTGGCGATGACCTTGACGCTTTTGGTAATGCTTACGACGACGCATCTTGAAAATCTTGACCTTGTCATGCCGACCTTGCGCTAATACCGTCGCTTGTACCGTTGCACCTTGAACCAAAGGCGCACCAAATTTAATGGTATCGCCAGCGCCAACTGCAAGCACTTGATCTAAGGTGATTTCGGAACCAATGTCTGCAGGTATCTGTTCTATTTTAAGTTTTTCGCCAGCAGCAACTTTGTATTGTTTACCACCGGTTTTTATGACCGCGTACATGTGTAACCTCATCGAAATGATTAAAAAAACTTCTCCCGAAGAATACCGAGAAGAACTAAATATTGTACACAAAGCAGGGAATCCTGTCAAAGTGGTAATAGCCCAACTAATTACTACCAATACACAATACAACAAACGGAACTATGTTAGTACGGACGGTGATATTGGCAGCGACCCACCTCGGCAAGAAATCTCATCGTATAATTCTGAAAAATTTCAAAAGTATAATATTTCTACTTTCTACTTATATCAGCAGGTTTACTTTGTCTGTCGCAACCAACAACGCAACGCAACACACCATCCTTCAAACGGTCTCCAGCGATATGGATGCGGTCAATCGAGTAATACGAGAAAGACTACATTCTGAAGTCAGCCTGGTTAACCAAATTTCAGAGTACATCATCCATGCAGGCGGCAAACGAATACGCCCGCTACTGGCATTGCTGTTTGCTCAGGCGCACCATTATCAAGGCTTGCATCATCACGAGCTGGCTGCGATTGTTGAATTCATCCACACGGCGACCCTGCTACACGATGATGTTGTGGATGAGTCCTCCATGCGGCGTGGTCGCAAAACTGCCAACGCTTTGTTTGGCAATGCGGCGGCGGTGCTGGTGGGCGATTTTCTGTATTCACGCTCCTTTCAAATGATGGTGTCGATAGGCAATATGCGCGTTATGCAGATCCTGGCAGATGCCACCAACGTGATTGCTGAAGGCGAGGTATTGCAATTATTGAACATGCATGATCCTGACGTTTCTGAAGAACGTTACCTGCACGTCATTCACTCGAAAACCGCCAAATTATTTGAAGCCGCAAGTCAGCTTGGCGCGTTAATTGCCCAAGCATCGGATGAAGAAGTAGAAGCCGCGGCAGAATATGGGCGTTCGTTAGGCACAGCATTCCAGTTGATTGATGACGTGTTAGATTATTCAGGCAATGTGGCCGATATCGGCAAAAATGTAGGGGACGATTTACGCGAAGGCAAACCAACCCTACCGCTCATTTATTTGCTGAAAAATGGCACTTCAGAACAACGCACACTGGTACGCAAATGCATTGAAACTGGAGATGAGACACATTTTGATGCTGTGTTAATTGCCATCACACAGTCCGGCGCACTCGCTTACACCAAGCAACAAGCCGAGCTGGCAGCCAAGCGCGCAGCCCTCTCGATTGCGGCCCTGCCAGATAGTCGATACAAAGAATCCTTGCTACAATTGTGCGCTTTCGCAGTCAGCAGAAATCACTAGAAACACATACAAGCATTCTAAATTTTTCCACATCGGGGTGTAGCTTAGTCCGGTAGAGCGCTACGTTCGGGACGTAGAGGCCGGAGGTTCGAATCCTCTCACCCCGACCAACCCTTTCTGCTGTAATTTCATTCATTTTTTGTGATAGCAACCACTTAACCTGTCATCCTTTGCATACCATTCATTTATGGGCACAAGTTATTGTGCTCTGCCTCTTAATCTCCTTATCTGCTTTTTTCGCGATGGTCGAAACCGCCTTGATGGCAGCCAATCGCTATCGCTTGCGCCATTTGGCTAAACGTGGCAACAAACACGCCATCGCTACAATTTGGTTGCTTGAGCGGATAGACAAGGTTTTATCCTTAGTCCTGATTGCCAACACCATCATCAACGCAATGATCACTGCCATGGTGACAGCGATTGCGATTACCGCATTTGGCAATCACAAAGAAGTACTGACGATTGCAACCGGAACCGTAGCGTTTTTATTAATTGTCTTCGCTGAAATCTCACCTAAAATTATCGGTGCCACGTATTCGGAACGCATCGCGCTCAACACCAGTTGGGCGTTGAAACCATTAATGGTGCTGGCCAAACCAGCGGTCTGGTTTGTCAATTTATTTGTTTCAGGATTACTAAAAACACTACGCATTAAAGTTGGCAATACCGAAACTTCGGAACGTTTATCGACCGAAGAATTGCGCTCTATCGTTTTAGAAGGCAGTAACTTTATTCCAAAAAAACACAAAAGCATTTTGCTGAATTTGTTTGATCTCGAAACAATTTCAGTCGAAGACATCATGACGCCACGGCCACAAATTGAAGCGCTCAATTTAGCCACCTCCGTGGACGAGATCAAACACCAACTCACCACTTGCTATCACAACAAACTTCCTGTGTACGAAGGTGAGATCAATCAAATTATCGGCATTTTGCATGTGCGAAAAGCACTGGCGCTACTCAATCAAACAGAAGATTTAACGGTCAAACATTTTCGTGACTTATTGACACCCCCCTATTTCATTCCCGAAGACACTAGCGTATTTACGCAATTACAATACTTTCAGGAAAATCGGGAACGGCTGGGCATTATTGTGGATGAATACGGCGAAGTACAAGGCTTGGTTACACTGGAAGACATCATTGAAGAAATGATAGGAGAATTCACCACATCCATGGCCAGTGCGACCGGCACAGCAGGTACAAGTGCTTATAGTTGGAATGCACAGCATGAATGTTTATTAAAAGGCACCAGTACGCTACGTGACATCAATAAATATTTAGGCCTCAATTTCCCACTGGATGGACCTAAAACGTTGAATGGTTTATTGCTGGAGTTGTTACAGGACATACCAGATGCCAGTATTAGCTTAAAAGTCGCCAATTGTGTGATCGAGATCATACAAGTCCAAGATCAAGCGATCAAAATCGTGAAACTTATTCGTTTGCCGAATCATCAAATAAGCGAGTAAGGTTTAACGCACCTGGGTTCCCGCCCAAAACTGCGGGAACGACGGGATTTGAATAACGACTGCGTTCCATTTGATACAGGACGAACATCAGTCGTTACATCACGAATCGATTAAGCATAATGCTCGCTGCCTCATCCCCAATCACTTCCAATACAAATGCCGCCATTGACGATGCGCCAGTTGTGAAATTTCTACAAAAAATATTGCTTGATGCCGTCAACGCAGGGGCATCGGATATTCATTTTGAGCCGTTTGAGAATTTTTTTCGTATTCGTCTGCGCGTCGATGGTAGCTTGCGTGAGTATGCGCAACCACCGCTTACAATTAAAGATCAATTAGTTTCCCGCATCAAAGTCCTGTCCAGATTGGATATTTCGGAAAAACGCGTGCCGCAGGATGGGCGCATGAAACTGGTTTTATCTCCCACACACACGGTGGATTTTCGTGTCAGTACGTTGCCAACTTTGTTTGGTGAGAAAACCGTGATGCGGATTTTGGATGCCGGCCAAACAGCGTTAAGTCTGGATGCACTAGGTTATGAAGCCGATCAAAAAGCCATTCTCATGCAAGCCATCCAGCGCCCTTACGGCATGGTGTTGGTAACGGGGCCAACTGGTTCTGGCAAGACTGTGTCGCTGTATTCCTGCTTAAACATATTGAATCAACCAGATATCAATATCGCAACGGTGGAAGATCCCAGTGAAATCAATTTGCCGGGCATTAATCAAATCAATATCAATGAAAAAGCAGGACTGACATTTCCCGTCGCGCTGAAATCGTTTTTAAGACAGGACCCAGACGTGATCATGGTGGGCGAAATTCGTGATTTTGAAACTGCCGACATCGCGCTCAAGGCGGCACAAACTGGGCATATGGTGCTGTCCACGCTGCACACCAACGATGCGCCATCGACACTAACTCGTTTGATGAATATGGGAATCGCGCCGTTCAACATCGCCTCGTCCGTCATCTTGGTCACAGCACAACGTTTGGCGCGAAGATTGTGCACTTGCAAACAACCGATTGTCATTTTGGAAGAAATTTTGCTGCAAGCCGGATTCTTAAAAGAAGAATTAGATGGCAGCTGGCAAACCTATCAAGCCATTGGTTGCGATCGTTGCGCCGGCACGGGCTATAAAGGCTTGGTTGGCATCTACCAAATAATGCCCATCACGGAAGAAATTGAACGCCTCATTCTTGCCCACGGCACCACGCCAGACATCGAAAAACAAGCAAGAAAAGAAGGCGTCAAATCCTTACGAGAGTCAGGCCTAATCAAAGTAAAGCAGGGTTTGACCACGCTGGAAGAAGTGTTGGGTTGTACTAATCAATAAAAGTTAACAAAGGTCAACAAAGGTTAACAAATTATGCCTAATACTCCTTCAAACACAACCGCAAGCACAACCATTTTTGCCTGGGAAGGCAAAGACAAAATGGGCAAAATCGTTCGTGGTGAATTACGTACAAGCGGCAAAACCATGGCAACCGTTACTTTGCGGCGTCAGGGCATTTTGGTAACCAAAATCAAAAAGAAAGCTGCGGATACCGGCAAAATAATCAGCGATAAAGACATTGCGATTTTCACCCGCCAGTTAGCCACGATGCTGAAAGCAGGCGTCTCTCTTTTGCAAGCGTTTGACATTATCGCCAAAGGTCACACCAATCCTGCCGCTGCCAAACTGATTCATGACATTCGCGCCAACGTTGAAATGGGGAGCAGTTTAAGTGATTCGTTTCGCAAATTTCCCACTCACTTTGACAGCCTGTTTTGCAACCTAGTACATGCAGGTGAACACGCTGGGATGTTGGAAGACTTGTTAATACGACTAACCATTTACAAAGAAAAAACGCTGGTAATTAAAAACAAAATCAAGTCCGCCTTGTTTTATCCGATTGCGATTATCGCCGTCGCTTTTGTCGTCACGACAGTCATCATGATCTGGGTCGTACCTTCCTTTAAAGACGTTTTTAAAAACTTTGGTGCGACACTGCCAACACCGACTTTGTTCATCATCGCCGTTTCCGATTTTTTTGTTCAATACTGTTATATTCTTTTCACCGTGATTTTTTCGACTTTATATGGAGCACGCCAATCCTGGAAACGCTCAGTCAAAATACAACGCTACATGGACATGATGATGTTACAACTCCCTATTTTTGGCATCGTTATTCGGAAAGCGATCATTTCTCGCTGGGCCAGAACACTATCCACCATGTTTGCCGCTGGCGTGCCGTTGGTAGAATCGTTGGAATCGGTGGGTGGTGCGTCGGGCAATGTGCTGTATTTTGAAGCGACAAAACACATTCAAACCGAGGTCAGCTCCGGCACTAACTTGACGACGGCAATACAACATACCCACCTTTTTCCTGCGATGGTGACGCAAATGATTGCGATCGGTGAAGAATCTGGTTCGCTTGACCACATGTTGAATAAAATTGCCGATTTTTACGAAGAAGAAGTCGATCAGGCAATCGCATCACTTTCCAATTTGATGGAGCCTGTCATCATGATCACTTTGGGTTTACTGATTGGCGGTTTGGTCATTGCCATGTATCTTCCCATCTTTAAATTAGGAGCATTAATGTAATGCAAGATATTTTTTTATTAGCACCCAGCCACACTCTTTTCATCACACTACTAGCTGGATTAGTCGGGATAGTGATTGGTAGTTTTTTGAATGTCGTGATTTATCGCATTCCACACATGATGCAACGCGAATCAGATAATTATGTTGCACAAGAAAATGGCCAACCCTTACCCTATGACACGCCCTATAACCTAATCATCCCACGCTCCGCATGTCCGCATTGTCAGCATCGCATCACGGCGTTCGAAAATATTCCTATCTTTAGTTATCTATTACTACGTGGAAAATGTTCCCAATGCAAAACCGCCATCAGTGTACGCTACCCCATCGTCGAGTTATTAAGCGGCGCCTTATCAGCGTTTTTAATTTGGCATTTTGGCGCCAATTTCATGGGATTGGCTGCTTGCGTGTATACCTACTTATTAATCGCTCTGACGTTTATCGATGCGGACACGCAACTGTTGCCCGATGATTTGACTTATCCCTTGTTGTGGGTTGGCTTGCTGGTGAATTTAAATGGCACGTTTGTCCCGTTATCGGAAGCCGTCGTCGGTGCAATGGCGGGTTATCTTGGGTTATGGAGTATCTATTGGCTGTTCAAATTAACGACTGGCAAAGAAGGCATGGGTTATGGCGATTTCAAATTACTCGCGGCTCTCGGTGCCTGGCTAGGTTGGACGATGTTACCAACTATCGTTTTGCTCTCTTCTTTGGTAGGTGCCGTTGTTGGTATTTCACTCATCATCTTCACAACACGCCAGCGCGATCAGCCCATGCCTTTTGGCCCCTATCTGGCGGGGGCGGGAATGATCGCCTTGTTATATGGCAAATCTATCGAACAATGGATTTTTGGATTGGCAATATAAAGTTAAAAAAACAACTCACTAACAATGATTAACAACTTCGATCAATTCTCCATAGGCTTAACCGGTGGCATCGGCTGCGGCAAAACCACGATTGCCAATCTGTTTGCAGAACAAGGGGCGAGCATCGTTGATACGGACATCATTGCGCATCAATTGACTGCAATAAACGGCCTGGCCATTCCAGCAATATGCGAACAATTTGGCGCAAACTTTCTAACCACAGCTGGCGCCATGGATAGACAAAAAATGCGGGAGTACGTTTTTGCTCACCCAACAGAAAAAAAACGGCTGGAAGCCATCCTGCATCCCATGATCAAGCAAGAAAGTTTCAACTTGGCACAAAAATCGAATCAGAATTACGTCATTTTCGTTGTGCCACTGCTTCTGGAATCGAACATCTTGAAACCCCATATGTCACGCATTCTGGTCATTGACTGCCCCGAAACCTTGCAAATTCAGCGCGTTATGAACAGAAATGGCTGGAGTGAACAACAAGTGCGTGCCGTCATGCAAACGCAGGTATCGAGAGAAACCCGCTTAGCCGCAGCCGACGATATCATTACGAATGAAGACGAAATACACACTAATGCTCAAAACCTAAAGCAACAAGTGTCGCGCTTGCATAGTGCATATATGGTGTTGGCAAATGCAAATATGAAGAAATAAACTACGCATGTATAATGTTTATAATATTGACAATCTTTTTTCTTCTTAATACCAAATAACAAATAGCGATATTACCAATATCATTTGCTATTTTTGATTACTTCGTTCAGAGTCACAAACTTCTCTGTCGAGCGCATTTTTTAGTGGGATAGCACTTTGATTGTTTACGAATACCCCTTTAACGAGCGTATCCGTACCTTGTTAAGACTGGAAGACTTGTGCCAAAAGTTCAAGTTCTTTTTGCATCAAGAGCATCCCCTACAACATCATGTTGCAATCTCCACAATTTTTGAGATCCTCGAAGTCGCTGGGCGCGCCGACCTCAAATCCGACTTGTTGCAAGAAATCGAGAGACAAAAACAAACACTGTTGGGTTTCACCTCCAATCCAAATGTAGAGGTGCAAAAACTAGAAGCCATTCTGTCCGAACTAGAGCGTGTCAGTACAGCTTTAATCGCCTCACAAGGTAAAACAGGTCAAAACGTGCGTGATAACGAATGGCTAATGAGCATTCGTGGCCGCACCATCATCCCAGGCGGCGCCTGTGAATTTGATTTACCGTCTTATTACGCCTGGCAACAACGTAGCGCACAACAACGTTTTTCCGACATCGTGGGTTGGTTTGCTCCGCTGGCTCCTCTGTGTGATGCGCTCTGCCTGGTGCTGCGCTTGTTACGTGACTCTGGTTGTGCTGTTAAAACAATTGCACACGCTGGTAATTATCAGCAAATGCTGCAAGGCAGGATATATCAAATGTTGCGCTTGACGCTGAATGTGGATCAAGAAGTGATACCCGAAATTTCCGCTAACAAATATATGTTGTGGGTACGCTTTACATCCCAAGATGGCGACATGAAACCCAAATCCCTCGATGAAGACGTGCCATTCACGTTGACCCTTTGTAATTTCTAAACGATTTTCGAATTTTATGGCTGTAACCGTTGATTGCCCAAGTTGTGGCGAAAAAGTTGAGTGGGCAGAAAAAAATACATTTCGCCCTTTTTGCTCTCTCCGTTGTAAACACAATGACTTAAGTGCATGGGCGACTGAACAGTATGTCATCCCAGCCAGTACTAATGCGACCGATCTCGCCGATGAAAATAAAATTGGTGGCACAAGCGACAATTAACAACAATTTGTCTTCCAGATAAAAATGACAGCAGCACCTATTTCTCACGATGTTGCGAAACATCGCCCCATTCTGGCACTACCCGATCAACTGATTTCACAAATTGCCGCAGGTGAAGTGGTGGAGCGCCCTTCTGCCGTGGTTAAAGAGTTGCTTGAAAATGCATTGGATTCCGGCGCGACCAACATCACGGTGCGATTAGAACAAGGTGGCATTAAACGCATCGTCATCAGTGACAATGGCCGGGGGATCGAAGTGGATCAATTGCCTTTAGCACTGGCTAGGCATGCCACCTCCAAAATTGCCTCTTTGTCCGATCTGGAAAATGTCACCACCATGGGTTTCCGTGGCGAAGCACTAGCATCCATCGCATCGGTATCGCAATTGACACTGACCTCGCGTACGGCGGATGCAGCACACGCATGGGAAATTTCTAGCAATCTGGAAATTTCTCCTTCTTCTGGCGCAATCGGCACCACAGTTGATGTACAAAACTTGTACATCAACACGCCAGCGCGACGTAAATTTCTTAAATCAGAACCAACCGAATTTGCTCATTGCGCTGAAATCGTGCGTCGAATCGCATTGGCCAGGCCCGATATTTCGTTTTCTTTGTCGCATAACGGCAAAACCGTCGATCACTGGAATAGCGGCGATATTGCCAAACGCTGTGCGCACATTTTGGGTGACAATTTTGCACAGGCGCAATTGTCAATTGATGAAAGTGCAGGTTCTTTACGCTTGCATGGTTTCATCGGCTTACCAACCGCATCCAAAGCACGGGCGGATGCACAGTATTTTTATGTCAATGGCCGCTTCGTGCGAGACAAACTTTTAACGCACGCGATGCGCGCCGCATATCAAGATGTGCTGCATGGCGACCGTTATCCCTCTTATGTATTAGCACTGGATTTAGAACCTGCTCTGGTCGATGTCAACGTTCATCCGTCAAAAACGGATGTGCGTTTTCGTGACAGTCGGGCGGTTCATCAATTTGTATTTCATGCCGTACAACGTGCGCTAGCACAAACTTCTGCTACAAGTGTCGATGCAATACCGCCGCCGCAACCCCACCCTTCCAACGCCATGCCATGGTTGCGACAGGCGCAGCAGACTTCTTTTCCAACGCAACATTCCTATCAAAACCCTCCGTATATTGGGGTAGAACAAAGCACGGCCAATTACGGTGCGTTATATGCGGATGAAAAGGCTGCGACGACATTGCCGACCTCGCTGACTGAACTAACCCAGTCAGGACAAACAGCAACAGCCAAGCAGGATGAACATCCTTTAGGTTTTGCCTTGGCACAACTACACGGCATTTTCGTCTTGGCACAAAACAGCAAAGGCCTGGTACTCGTTGATATGCATGCCGCGCATGAACGCATTTTGTATGAGCAATTAAAAAATGCCTTCGCCGACCAAGATGCGCAACATGGAGCAGGCAAAGAATTATCCATCCCCATTCAAACTCTGCTGATTCCGTATACGTTTTCCGCCGATCTGCTGGAAGTCGCCACAGCGCAGGAAAATCAGCAAACCCTATTCTCGTTGGGTTTCGATATCACCGTGCTGTCACCCACTATGCTCGCAGTACGCGCCATACCAGCTTTATTGAAAAATGCCGACATCCAGGCCTTGGCACAAGATGTCTTGCGTGACATTCGAGAATTTGGTGGCTCACGTAGTTTGATTGAGCACCGTAATGAATTGTTAGGGACACTCGCCTGCCATACAGCCGTGCGTGCCAATCGCATCCTCAGCATCATGGAAATGAATGCCCTGCTGCGCCAAATGGAAATCACGGAACGCTCCGATCAGTGCAATCATGGTCGACCAACTTGGGTGCAGTTGAATCGAGCTGATCTCGACAAACTCTTTTTACGCGGTCAATGATCTCTGCCATGAAACGCCCACTCGCCGTCGCTATCATGGGGCCTACCGCCTCCGGAAAAACCGCAGCCGCATTGGAAATCGCCCGCCAGATTCCCGCAGAAATCATTTCAGTCGATTCCGCCCTGGTCTATCGCGGCATGGATGTCGGCACAGCCAAGCCCAGTCTGGAAGAACGCAGCGCCGTGCCACATCACTTGATCGATATTATTGAACCCACTGATGCCTACTCCGTCATGCAATTTCGTCAGGATACGATCCGTTTGGTGGAAGACATTCGCTCACGTGGCAAACTAGCGTTGTTAGTCGGTGGCACCATGATGTACTTCAAAGGATTAACGCAAGGATTGGATGCGCTGCCTGAAGCAAACATGGCGATTCGTGCACGACTGGACGCAGAAGCTGCCAGCATCGGCATTGCAGGTTTACACGCCCGACTGGCAATACTCGATCCCGTGACTGCCGCACGCCTAGCACCCAACGATGCACAACGTGTACAACGCGCGCTGGAAATCATCGAAATTACTCAACAACCGATGTCTGAGTTATTGACGCTATCAACATCATCCACATCGGGACAACAAACAAACTTGCCATTCGACTTATTATCATTTTCCCTGGAGCCTTCCGACCGCCTCGCCCTACACACCCGCATCGCCGCCCGCTTTGATGCCATGCTGCAAGAAAATCCTTCCGGCCCTAATTTGATTCAAGAAGTACAAACACTACGCGCACGCGGCGATTTGCACCCCAGCTTACCTTCCATGCGTTGCGTCGGTTATCGCCAAACATGGGAATATTTAGACGGTATGTATGACCGCACCAGCCTACGTGAAAAAGGCATCATCGCCACCCGTCAGCTAGCCAAGCGCCAACTCACGTGGTTACGCTCCATGCCAGACAAAACCGTGATCGATTGCCTGGAGCCTGACCCAGCGGCGGTGATGTTAAGTCGCATTAGCAAACACATTTAGTGAGTAAAAAAACTTGACACGAACCCACATAATCGCCATAATTTCCGGCTGATTGCAGTTCGTGTTACCTGGTTCGCAATCAAAATCCTCGTGTAGGTGATATAGCTCAGTTGGTTAGAGCACAGCACTCATAATGCTGGGGTCGGTGGTTCAAGTCCACCTATCACCACCAAGAATTCGATAAGCCGTTGATCCGAAAGGTTCAGCGGCTTTTTCATTTCCGCTCTACTCGCATGGTGTTGCACAAGGGTGCCACACATGACAGGTAAATTCCTAATAAAATCGCGCCACGGAACCATCTATTATTTTCGGCGACGGGTTCCCGACGCGGCCCAACACATCATCGGACGACGAGTATATGTGCAGTCACTTGAGACAAGTGACCGCCGTCTTGCAGTCATTCGAGGTCGGGCGCTTGCAGCTCAAACCGACTCAGTTTTTCAACGCATAGCAATGGCAACAAAATCAAACGATTCCAACGGCATCATCTTTAATTACGAAATGAAGCTCGACTTTAACGAGTTGGGTTTGCCTTCGTCGCTCTACGTCAAGGCCGAGCCAGAAGAACAGGAAGCAGTCAATTCTGCGATTAGAGCCGCCTTGAGCGGCGTGCGCTAGCCTAGGAGCAAGGACAAGCGCCCAGGCACGCAAAAGCCCCTCAGTGAGGCTATACCGGAATACTTCAGTAAGTCGCAGACCAAGCCTCAGACGAAGGCAATCTATCGCAGCAAACTCGACCATGCTCAAAAGTTTTTTGGCGACGCCAAAGACGTGCTGGGAATCGATCAAGCTGATTTCGTGGGCTACTGCGACCACGTGATGGCGACTGTGTCGAACACTACGTCACAGGGTCACTACATGACTACCGTCGCAACCTTCCTGAACTGGTATCGCGTCAGGACAGCGGGCCTGCCTGCGCCCACAACAAAAATGCTAGTGCCGAAAAGAGACTCGCTCGCATCAGATAACAGGGGCGCTTTCAGCCTGGAACAGCTTGGCTTCGTATTCGAGAACGCGAAGCAGTATCGTAAGCGTCCAACCCAACCACATTGACCAGAATTGCACCTCTCTACTAAAAATTTGTGCGCAATGGTAACAACTCATCAATTCTGTTAATTGGCCAAAGCGGTAATTTTTCAAGCACATCCTTCAACCAAGCGTTGGGTTCAAGTCCATTGAGCCTGGCTGTTCCTAATAAGCTTTGTATTGCCGCGGCGCGCTTGCCTGCGCGTTCGGAACCTGCAAAAAGCCAATTCTTCTTCCCAATAGCAATTGGCCTGATCGCATTTTCAATCGGATTGTTATCAATCGGGAACGCTCCATTGGCTACATAAAGCGCTAATGCCGTCCAGCGCTTCAAACTATAGTCGATTGCTTTAGCCGTGCCGCTACCATCGGCTACGCTCAATCGCGTATGCAATAACCAGGCATGGAGTGCTTCCAGTTTCGGGTGTGCTTGTTGTCGCCGTAATTGCCCTCGTGCTTCTCCATCCAGTTGCTTGCCTTCTTGCTCAATCGCATACAACTCCCCAATCCGATGCAAGGCCTGTGCCGCAATCGGACTTTGATTGGCTGCGTGCAGTTCAAAGAATTTACGGCGTGCATGCGCCCAGCAGGCCAACTCGACTATGCCAGTACGGAACAACGCTTTGTAGCCACCATAATCGTCCACCATCAAATGGCCACGCCAATCCAGCAGGAAATCCTGCACATGATCGCCCGATCGACCCGGTTGATAGTCGAACACGATGATAGGTGGCCCAGGATCCAAGTCGTTACTGCGATAAGCCCACAAATACGCTTTTTTGGTCTTGCCTTGACCAGGGTCTAATTGCGGCACCGGCGTTTCATCTGCATGCAAGATCAAGCGATCTCGCAAAAGCGTCGTAAGACGATCAACCAGCGGTTGTAATGCAACACCAAGGCGACCAACCCATTCTGCCAACGTAGAACGGGCAAGCGGGACACCGTGGCGATGACTGATTTGTTCGATTCGGTAGAGCGGTAGATGATCAAGGAATTTTTGCGTGGCAACCCAGGCTAAGAGTCCAGGTGCTGCCAAACTACCTTCGATGACCGCAGCAGGGATCGGCTCTGCTGTCACCGTTTCGCACGTGCGGCAAGCATACTGGGGGCGAATATGGCGATGCACAAAAAAGCGTGCCGGTTCCACATCCAGTTGTTCGCTCACATCTTCCCCTATCTTGATTAAGGCATGACCACATTCGGCGCAGGCGCAGGTGTCGGGTTCATGACGGTGATCAATGCGTGGCAAATGATCAGGCAGCGGTTGACGGCCTGCGCGACTGCGTTTCTTGTTAGGCGATGTGATATGTTCGGTTTCTGCTTCGATCGCACTAGCATCGGCATGCCAGGATTCTTCAAAAAGCTGCAACTGCTCTGATGAGAATGCTTCGCTTTTATTGGCAAAGCGCAGACGTCTATGGTGTGCGAGTTCTAGCGTTAACGCTAGAATTTTGAGACGGGCCAGCTTAAGTTCTGCGGCATCTTGTTGGGCTTGTTCGAGCGTCGCTGATAACAATGCAGTCAGGGCGGGATCGGGGTGGAAACGGGCCAGCTCAGTCATCAAATTCATGACGACATTTTACTATGGATAGGCCTTGTTTCCCTCGCAAAACACCCTATCGTCGCACTTTCTTTTACGCTGAAATCATCCCCATTTATACGCGCCAATGCGACATGGGTTGGGCCGATAATCGCTGCCAGTCTACGCCTGTGATGAGCCATTGCCATTGCGTTTGATTCAATGTGTGAATCGCTTCATTTCCTTGCGGCCAAACAAATCGCCCGCGATGCAGGCGACGCTGGCTTAACCAGACGCCAGTCCCGTCCCACACCAGTAATTTGATGCGATTGCCGCGTTTATTGCAAAACGCATAGGCGCTCCCATCGCAAGGCGCGCGTCCGAGTGCTTATTGCACGCATAACGACAATCCGTCAATACCGATTCGCATGTCAATTGGCGCTAATGCCAACCATACTTGTCGCGGTTGCGGACTCACGCGAATGCCTTCAATAAGGCGATCAACCACGATGCACTTTCATCACCAGAATGACGTATTTCCCACCCCGACGGACTGCGTACTATCCAGTCGCTGTGTGTTACCGCCCCCAGGTTTGCTTGTTCCACGCGGGTGGGAATCAACTTGATCGATTGATGACCAGACAACGTCGACGTCGACGTCGTCGCCTTTGCCTTTTCTTTGCGTATTTCTGCCAACCAGTAGCAAAACGTCGATGCCTTTAGGTGTGCTTGCCTGCAATAAGCCACTTGGCTTAATCCACTCGCTTCCCATTTGTCGATTTGACACCGCCAATATCGGTATTTAGTTTCGTCTCTTTCCATCCCAATCTCACCCCTTCATTTTGAAAAATGGGAGTGTGACGAACATTACAAAATTAGAGTAGATGGTTCCGTTGGACGCTTACGCAGTATCGGCAGAATAATCCGTATAAGTTTTGGGGGAAGTCCACATGAAGGAATTGATGCCGAGCGCTTGGCTTACCCTCACTCGATACAACACACGTTCAAGCGAGTCCTCGGCGACGCCGGAGTGTCCAGCGAAATATCAGAAGCCCTATCTGGCCGCCGACGGCATCGAACGCGGCTTAGATACGCTCGCAGCCTTGCTCGACAAGCGTTGGCTGCTTAGCCGCTGCATGCACGCGCTAGCCAGGAAGGTCACAAGCTGATCTATAGTAAGCGGTGCGCCGCGCTTGCGGTGGATCATGCGATGGCAATTGGAGCATAAAACGGTCAGATCTATTTTGGGGTCAATGCTGGTTGGGTCAGGAAGTGACGCAAGCGGCACGAGATGATGGACTTCAATATAGTTCACTCCATGCTCACCGTAAGTGGCCTCGAAATCAAAACCGCATGCTTTGCACCGCGTCCCATGGAGTGCTATAGCCGCAACACGCAAGCGTGGGATACGTTCAAAATGAGCTACAAGCCGCATTTGCTTGGCCCCCTCAATCCCGTCTTCCTCTTGCAATGCGGCCAAGTCCTCTGCCACCTGGATGCCTAGAGATGTCACTGAACTCTGCTCAGGTGGAAAGTGTTCAGTGTCCATTAGCTTGTAAACGCCCCTACTGATTCTTTCAAAGTAAGGCTTGGTCGATTTCCTGCAATTTTTAGATTGAGGGCAATAGCGCTCTATCATCGCTTGGATAGTTTCTTGGTATGTTCTTAAACTGGCATATTGGGATGGCACTCCACCTCGGAGCTTAGTTACTCTGTCTTTTATGGATATCGCGCGCGCTTGCCCTCCAAGGGAGGCCAGTGCGGCAATAATTTCATTAAGCTCAATTGGACCAGTTTTCATAGTGTTCTCATCAGTGTGGACATTCAATGAAACATTCGTAACTTCCAGCTCATCAACTGGAGTTCTGTGTAATGCCATGGCGCGCGATGTCATCTACTTGCGCAGGAAAATCGCTGGCTCCCACTTCACATCAGATGGTCGCTTAATTTCAAGAACTTTCCACGCATTATTAGAGGTGTCGCCACGCATGGCACGAGCAAGCTGAGACATCGAGGGATACTCTTCCGATTGCCAGGTAATTGCACCATTGAGAATCTCGGCGATCTTGAATTCACCATAGTGCTTAGTCCGGATTTGGCTGCCCTCGGGCAGGAATAGAGCCTCCCAATAGACACCTTGCCCACGTGGGTCGCGTGCGTCAAAGTCCTCTGCGGTTCGATCAAGAAAATCTTGAGCAATTTGCTCGAGGACAGAACTGACACCACCGGGAAACCGGCGTGCAAACTCGGCGTATAGCTCGCTGGAAACCGGGACAGCGACAAATGAGTCAAGGTTAAGAGTCATAGCAATTCTCCAAAATAGGGATTAATAATTACTATTGTAGCACTATATAGCACTATTAAAAGAACTATTTTACCCAGCTTTTCAAATCAACACCTGGGTGGAAGAAGCCACAGCCTCAAAGGAGTGTCATTTTTGTCAGGCATCGTCTTGGGCAACAGGACAAACCTGGCTGATGCACAGCTTAAGGGACGCGCTGCGCGAGAGGTGGCATCAGTCGAGTTCGCAAAAAAGATATCTGGCCACCTGGGGAATCTGCGCGAAGGCATGAGCTTGAACGCGATTGCCTTTCACCCGAATCAGATGGGAGTGCCAACAATCCGAGGTGGTAAGTGGACGGCGAAGGCCGTAAGCCGATTTGAATACACTAACATTTTGTTGTCCTGACGAACATCACCCAAGTGATGCACATTGACTTAATCTCGACAACAAACGCTAGATTAACGACTTATAAATCAAGTAGTTATGTATTCGAAATGGTGATCGGTGCGATTCCACCTATCACCACCAAGAACACTTTCCCCCCCTTACTTCCCTTACCCTTACGCAGTCTGCAAGCACGCAGAACGCGGTGTTGTGTCCGCTTACGTATTGATCCTGATCTAACAATCTCTTTTATCTCTGAAAAATCGTTCCATTTTTACAACAAATTACACCTTTTTCTGCGGCAATGCTCGATAATGCCAAATTGGCAATGTTAAGTAAAAACAAACATATCGCTATTTATTTATTCATCGTCACTAACAGCCATATTGATATCAACCCCATACAAAATCGTATGTTTAGTCAACTCATCAACAAGCTTCTACAAGTTTTAAAATATTCAATCCATCAGTCCTGGCCTCGCTCTATTTCATCCAATGGGAAATCTGTCATGCAACGCGATGAAGTCTCAGTTGCAGAACATCAAGAACTACTTCGCAAGTTGGTGATGCATCAAGAAAAAGTCAAAGAAAGCGAGCACAAAAACATTGCGCGGGAAATTCATGATGAGCTAGGACAAACCTTGCTAGTACTCAAGATGGACGTCTTCATGTTGCACGCCCGTACGGCAAACACACATCCCAAATTGCATGAAAAAATCAGCTTAAGTTTGAGCCATATTGATGCAACGATTAAATCGGTACGTAGGATTATTAACAATTTACGCCCAGCCGTACTCGATTTAGGTTTGCATGCCACCATTGAATGGCAAGCACAGCAATTTCAGCTTCAAACCGGCATCAAATGCGATTTAAGAATCAACCATACTCATACTGATCCGGATTGGGATACCGATTTAGACGAAAACACAGCCCTGATGTTATTTCGCATCGTGCAGGAGTCACTCAATAATGTGCTGCAACATGCGCAAGCCAGCCAGGTACATATCACGGTCAATAAAGATCCACATCAACTAACAATCAGCGTGGTGGACAATGGCATCGGTATGCATCCTGATTCTAAACATAACGACAACGACGATCACAACAAAAACGATACGTTTGGTTTGTTAGGCATCCGTGAACGTTTGACAGCATTAAAAGGCCAATTGGTACTACAAAGCGCGCCCAATCAAGGCACTTCGTTAAGTTTCTCCATTCCTATACCCGTAGTACATTCATAGCGGACATTCATAACGCAGAGTTAACAGAGTCAAATTTAGGATGTCATAATGCAACGATGTCCTATCCAAAAAAACTACTCTGCCCTTGCGGCGGCAATAATCACCCCAAACAGCAAACGCTCTTTGCGCAATGCTGCGCACGTTTTGTCGTTGACGCCGCATTGCCACAGCAGGCGGTGGAATTAATGCGCTCACGCTACAGCGCATATGTGCTGGGCATAGAAGATTATCTGCAATCAACCTGGCATCCCAGCACACGACCAGCCAGCCCCATCATTGATCAACAGGAAGCAATTAAATGGATCAAGCTAGTCGTGCTGCGGCACCAGCAAAGCGATAATCGTGATAACGCTACCGTTGAATTCATCGCTCATTACAAAATCCAGGGCCGCGCGCATGAATTGCATGAAATCAGCCGCTTTGTGCGCGAAAATGATCGCTGGTTTTATCTGAATGGCACATTTCCAGGAGAGCAATCCACATGATCATCGACTCCACCTTAGATAGCCGTTCAACTGATCTCAAAACCAATGCTAAATTTGCTAAATAAACTTTGGAGCATCATTTAGTTTCACTTGAGAAATAATTTTCTACTACACAAACCAACAAACATTCTTCAACCCAATGAACCCAACCAACTGGCACGCCATCACCCTCGATTATTTCCACGCTAGCCATTCGGCAATGATCACGCTCAATCGTCCTCTTGCGCGTAATGCGCTGAACACCGCCATGATGGTTGAAATTCAGCAGGCGTTTACCCTCCTGAGCCAGGATGCGAATGTCCGCGCGATTGTGCTGGCGGCGAATGGAGCTGTTTTTTGCGCGGGGGCGGATTTGCAGGAAATGAAGGCGGAAGAGCACGAAACCCTGAAACAAAAACAGGCACACGCGCAACAGCTGGCCGATATGCTGCGTACGGTTTATCTGTGTCCCAAACCTGTGATTGCCAAAATACGCGGCGATGCTTATGGCGGCGGTATGGGATTGCTGGCGGCGTGTGATATTCGGATAGCGAGCGAAACGGTGTATTTTTGTTTGAGCGAAGTCAGACTAGGCTTGATTCCGGCGATTATTTCTCCTTACGTCATCAAAGCCATGGGAGAAAATGCGGCGCGTCGTTACTTCCTCACCGCCGAGCGCTTTTTAGCGCATGAAGCGCAGCACATGGGCTTGGTGCATCAAGTCGCTCCTAATAGTGACGCGTTGACCAAAGCTATCTCGCACACCGTTAACATACTGGCAGAAAATAGTCCCCATGCCGTTCAGCAAGCTAAAAAACTGGTACGTGAAATTGCCAACACCAAGATGGACGACAACTTGATTACCGATACGGTACAACGCTTCGTCGATATTCGCACTTCACCTGAAGGCCAGGAAGGCATGCACGCTTTCCTCACACAACGTAAGCCAGATTGGCAAAGAAAAGAATAATCTTGATTCCCACCACTAACCAACAATCCGACTGGGTGACACGCAGTCGCCAAAGCGTCTGGCATCCCTGCACCCAGATGCAGCATCACGAAACCCAACCCTTGATTGCAGTCAGCCACGGAAAAGGCGCGTGGCTGTATGACCAGGATGGTCGGCGCTATCTAGATGCCATCAGCTCCTGGTGGGTGAATTTATTCGGCCATGCCAATCCGCGCATCAATGCGGCTTTAAAAGATCAGCTCGATCGTTTAGAGCACGCCATGCTGGCCGGATTTACCCATGAACCTGTAGTCGAGTTATCGGAAAAATTATCCGCATTAACCCATCACGCACTGGGTCATTGTTTTTATGCTTCCGATGGCGCTTCGGCAGTCGAAATCGCGCTCAAAATGAGTTTTCATGCCTGGCGCAATGCGGGCTTGCCTGACAAGCAGGAATTCGTTTGCCTCAAAGGCAGTTATCACGGAGAAACCCTGGGTGCGCTGACAGTCACCGACGTACCTTTGTTCCGTAATGCTTACGGCCCTTTGCTACGATCCTCCCAAGTCCACGTCGTCGCCTCGCCCGATGCGCGTCAGGCCAAAGACGGTCAATCTGCCGCCGACGTTGCACGCCACGCCGCGCAACAATTGGAAGCACTGCTACAACAACGCGCCAACCAAATCGCCTGCATCATCATCGAACCGCTGGTGCAATGCGCCACTGGTATGGCGATGCACGATCCGGTGTATTTACAAGAAGTCCATGCCTTGTGTCAGCGTTATCAGATCCACATGGTTTTTGACGAAATCGCCGTCGGCTGCGGCCGCACCGGTACTTTCTTCGCCTGCGAGCAAGCCCAAGTCTGGCCAGATTTTCTTTGCCTATCCAAAGGCATCAGCGGTGGTTATCTGCCACTTTCTCTGGTGATGACTAGCGATGCTATCTACCAAGTCTTTTACGACACCGACGTGCAACGCGGTTTTTTGCATTCCCACTCCTACACCGGCAACCCCTTAGCCTGCCGTGCCGCGCTGGCGACACTGGCTATTTTCGAAGAAGATAAAGTCCTGGAAAACAACCGCCTCAACGCCGCTCGCTTAACAACTGCCCTAGCACCGCTAGCCGAACACGACCAAGTCACCCACTTCCGCCAACGCGGCATGATCTGGGCATTCGATGCCGTATTGGATCAAGGTAACGATGGCAACAACAATGCCAGCACTTTCTCCCGCCGCTTCTTCGCCACCGCCCTGCAACATGAATTGCTGCTACGCCCCATCGGCAATACTGTGTATTTGATGCCGCCGTATATCTTGAATGCGGCGGAAATGGATGAGTTGGCGGGTAAGACGTTGGCGGTGTTTGAGAGGGTGATGGGAGCAACCTAGCTCCATTCTTTATAATTAATGCGCATTCATTTTGTTGCTGAAGGATAAAAACAATGACAGATCTAGCTTACGATTTTGAATGGGATATCCATAAAGCAACGAGCAATTTCAAGAAACATGGTGTGACGTTTGAGCAAGCGACATCCGTGTTCCTAGATGCGCTTTCTTTAACTGTATTTGACGAGGCACATAGTCAGTATGAAGAACGTTGGCTCACACTGGGCAACACGACTGACGGCCTGCTGTTAACGGTAGCGCATACATATCAAGCAACCAGCTCAACCACTACGCGAATTCGCATTATTTCAGCACGCTCAGCTACAAAACAGGAACGCCGTTTTTATACGGATAAACCACACTAAGGTGCCAACATGAACACAACAAACAACCACAAACAAGACGACGATGATATGCCCGCTGAAATTGATTTTTCTAACGGTGTGCGCGGCAAATTTCATCACGCTAATGCTCAACTGCATCTCCCGGTCTATCTGAATCAGGAAGTGCAAGCCTATCTGTCAGCCATCGCTTCCAAAAAAGGAATTCCATTGTCTGACTTGGCGAATGATCTTTTGAAGCGTGAAATTGACATCATTGAAGCGATGAAATAAGCGCATCAACAATCAAAAACAATGAAACTAATCCAGCAACTAGAACATCAACTACAAACCTTGAATGACGCCAGCCTACTGCGCCGTCGGCGTACTGCTGAAACCGCATGTACACCACCCATGCAAGTTGATGGGCAGGCGATGTTGGCGTTTTGTAGCAATGATTATTTGGGTTTGGCGGCGTATCCACGGATTGTTGCTGCGCTGCAGGAAGGTGCGGCTTTGTATGGCGCAGGTAGCGGCGCGTCGCATTTGATCAGCGGTCATAGTCAGGCGCATGCTTTGTTGGAGCAGCGTTTGGCGAATGCGCTGTCGCCTTATTTGACATCGGCTCGTGCTTTGTATTTTTGTACGGGTTATATGGCGAATCTGGCCATTTTGACGGCGCTGGCGGCGGCTGATTCTCATACAGAAATTTTTTCTGAGCAGCACAATCACGCTTCGTTAATTGATGGTGCGCGCTTGTCTAAAGCGACGGTGACGATTTATCCGCATAGCGATACGATGGCGCTGGCTCATTTGTTAAACGCCAGCACTGCCAGTAACAAAATCGTGGTGACGGATAGCGTGTTCAGCATGGATGGCGATTTGGCGCCATTGCCAGATTTGCTGGCGCTGTGCCAGCAACATGATGCCTGGCTAGTAATCGACGATGCGCATGGTTTTGGTACCTTGGGCGCGCGTGGTTTGGGAGCTTTAGAGCATTTTCAATTACAGACACCGCATATCATTTACATGGGCACGCTGGGCAAAGCTGCTGGCGTGGGTGGTGCGTTTGTCGCGGCGCATACCAGCGTGATCGAGTGGTTGATACAACGCGCCCGGCCTTATATTTACACCACGGCGGCGGCGCCTGCATTGGCGCATGCTTTGCTGACTAGCCTGGACTTGATGCAAAGCGATGAAGGCATGGCACGACGCCAGCATTTACAGAAATTGATTCAACAATTGCAGACTAGCTTATCGCTGCAACGCTGGCGACTGATGCCATCCAACACGGCGATTCAACCTTTATTGGTAGGCAGCAATGCGGCTGCGATGCAACTTTCCCAGCAGTTATATGCGCAGGGATTATGGGTGCCAGCGATACGCCCACCTACCGTACCCGAAGGCACCGCACGGCTGCGCATCACATTGTCCGCAGCACATACTACGCAGGATGTGGAAAAATTAGTCGCTGCTTTGCATGTATTAGAGAAAAATTCATGAACAAAAAATTTACCTGCTTTATCACCGGCACCGATACCGAAGTAGGCAAAACCCTCATTTCCAGCGCCTTACTGCACACATTGGCACAACTAAACCTACGCAGCGCCGGCATGAAACCCGTCGCCGCCGGCGCTTTTCTGCGCCAAAACGTGTGGTGCAATGAGGATATGGACCAACTCGCCGCGGCTTCCAACGTCAAACTGCCTTCTACGCTGACCACACCATATTTGCTACAAGCCGCCATCGCACCGCACATCGCCTCCCAATTAGAAGGCGTCACCATCGACTTAGCGCATATTCAAACTTGTTATGAACAAATCCATGATCAAGTAGACGCCGTCGTAGTCGAAGGCGTAGGTGGATTTAAAGTCCCCTTATGCGATGAATACGACACGGCTGACTTGGCGCAACGATTAGGTTTACCAGTCGTATTAGTGGTCGGCCTGCGCTTAGGTTGCATCAGCCAAGCCTTGTTAACCGCAGAAGCCATTGCACGTCGCGGCTTGGTATTAGCCGGCTGGGTCGCCAATTGCGTCACGCCCGACATGCCATATCAGGAAGAAAACATCGCCGCCTTAAAACAACGCCTGGGAGCGCCTTTGCTTGGTGTCGTACCCAAGCTGGCATCGCCCTGCGCTGCTGATGCGGCTGGGTATTTGGATTTTTCTGGTTTGCCGGGTTGGCCTACATCCGATTAAACTATCAGCTTCCTGATTTAAGTAAAATTCAGCCCACCTCTTACACCAAGAACCTTTGAAGTTGGAAAAATCTATGTCAAACACTCCTGTGACCTCCACCCCTCTATCCTTCCATCCACCCCAAAAATCCATCACCGTCCCACAAACAGCCACCTGGCCAGTAGAGGACGTGCTGGCTTTATTCGAACTGCCCTTCAACGATTTGATGTACCGAGCACAACAAGCACACCGCGCGAACTTTGAGGCAGGTGATATTGAATTGGCGACTTTGCTGTCGATCAAAACCGGCGGCTGTGAAGAGGATTGCGGTTATTGCCCACAAGCTGCGCGCTACGATACTGGCGTGGAGGCAAAAAAAATATTGCCGATTGAAAGCGTGCTGGAAGCAGCCCAGGCGGCGAAGGAAAACGGTGCTACGCGTTTTTGCATGGGTGCGGCATGGCGCAGTCCTAAAGAACGCGACATGGAAAAAGTCGAACAAATGGTGCGTGAAGTCAAAGCCATGGGGCTGGAAACTTGCGCGACCTTGGGCATGTTGGAAGAGCAGCAAGCTTATAGATTGAAAAAAGCTGGGTTGGATTATTACAACCACAATTTAGATACTGCGCCAGAGTTTTATGACAACGTGATTTCCACCCGTGAATATCAAGATCGTTTAGACACATTGGGCCGAGTACGCGATGCAGGTTTGAAAGTGTGCTGTGGTGGCATCGTCGGCATGGGCGAATCGCGTCAGCAGCGCGCTGGTTTGATTGCACAATTGGCTAACTTGAATCCCTATCCAGAATCGGTGCCCATCAACCACCTAGTGCAAGTCGAAGGCACACCGCTGCATGGTACTGAGGTGCTGGATCCGCTGGAATTTGTGCGCACCATCGCAGTAGCCCGCATCACCATGCCGAAAGCGCGCGTGCGCTTGTCAGCGGGACGTCGTGAACTGGGCGAAGCAATTCAAGCCATGTGCTTTTTGGCTGGTGCTAATTCGATTTTTTATGGAGATAAATTGCTCACCACCGACAACCCCGATGCACAGGATGATCGTGCTTTATTGGCCAAATTAGGCTTAAAAGCACGCGACTCGACTTCCGCCGCCACACCATCCGCATGCTCCACACAATCCTAATCGCCAATCACAATTGAAATCGCCTGCCGCATCGCTGCTACAGCAAAGCGGCTAGGCATCTGAGTTTCCCCCAAATCTGTAGATGGTTTTCAACTGCCGCTATGTAATTAACCTCAATTTTGGGGCAGTTAGAAATAGTCTCTCATCACCAATCTGTGTATCGATCAATACCATAACTCCTCCCACCTTCTCACCCACAATCCACAATCTATGCGCATCCTTTTTTACACCCCTCAAATCCACGTACAAGAAGCCTGGTTGACTGAGTTACAGCAAGCGCTACCAGAAGCAACCTTTCATCTTTGGCGTGAGGATGCAATAGAAGAAAACGCCCTGCCGGCGGATTACGCTGTGCTATGGCAACCGCCGGCTGCGATGTTGGCTGGTCGTAGTGATTTGAAAGCTATTTTCCACTTGGGTGCGGGTGTGGATGCTTTATTTAAACTGGGAGATGCTTTGCCACCCAATGTGCCGATTTTCCGGCTGGAAGATGCCGGTATGGCAATTCAAATGGCGGAATATGTCAGCCATGCGGTGTTACGTTATTTTCGCCGTTTCGATGAATTTGATGCACAAGCACGTGATGGCGTGTGGAAATTTTTACCTCCACGCAAGAAAGAACATTTCACCATCGGCATACTGGGTTTGGGCGTGCTGGGATGCCGTATCGCGCAATCGTTGCAGGAATATGGTTTTCCCTTGCGCGGCTGGAGTCGTAGCATGAAAAATATCCCAGGTATGGATTGTTTTGCTGGAGATGCCAGCCTAGGGGAATTTTTATCCGGCACCCAGGTCTTAGTGTGTGCCTTGCCGCTGACCGATCAAACCCGTGATTTGCTGAATCACACCAACCTGGCCACATTGCCGCAAGGCGCATATCTGATCAATGTGGCACGCGGTGCGCATGTGGTGGAATCGGATTTGCTGGCATTGGTGCAAAACGATCATATCGCTGGCGCGACCTTGGATGTCTTTCGCCAGGAACCTTTGCCACCTGAACATCCATTCTGGCAAGAAAAACGTATCACGATCACACCGCATATTGCTGCGCTCACGCAACGTCATGAAAGCATTCTACAAATCGTTGCTAAAATCCGCTCCCTGGAAAACGGTGCGGCGATGAGCAACATCACAGGCCGAGTCCACGCTAGCACAGGGTATTAAACAAACTCAATTTAATAGGAAAAACAATAATGTTTGTTACAACAAAACCAACGTCTCTCATCTCATCGCTTAGACCATTTATTTCCAATTCCGCCAAATTTAATCCTAGTCGTGCCAGAACTTTTGGGCACTTAGGCGCATTCTCAACGCCAGCATCTGGGGCAGCCATCATCAATACGCCTGCAAAATTAGGCGTGGTCCCATTTCCACTACGAGTGAAGGACACCCGCAGCTATACCACTTATGTACAAGGCCTTCCCTTAAGTGCGTTGACCGGTGAAGCGTTCCAAGGTGGCACCAACAAGATGGCGCCAATTGATATATCGAAGACTTTGCCCGAAATTGGGGTAGAAGTCATGCGCAAATATTTTCCAAGCAACACCGTCAGTCTTACTTTAGAGCTGATGAGCCTTGCGAACGCCAGTGTCCAACAACCTTCTTTGGCTGATGAAAAAGCAATGGCCGCGAAGATCTCTGGAAGACTAAACACACTAAGTCCTGAATCCTATAAAAACCTGATCAAAGCACTGTATGTCTATACCAAACTAACAGCACTGGAAGGCGAGGGCTCTTCTTTATCAGGCTCTCAAACACCATTACGCGACGCCATGACGGCGCTTTTGGAAACCAAGACAATTTCTGAGGCCCTTGAATGTATCCCCGCGACGCTTACCGATGCGCTCACCGCCCACCCTGTGCGTCCCGATCAGGGCGAAGTCGTCCGTGCCAGCCATGCCTTAACCACTGCTTATCAAGGATGGCGTAATGAAATCGAGACCTATGGAAAATCCGATCTTTCTCAACAATCTGCGATATGTGAAAAGGCCAATCGATTGAGAGATGCAGTGGTAGAAAATATCGTCTATCTCTGTACTTCCGACCATATTCCAACCATTCGGGTGCTACCTGAAGATGAGCAACGCAATATATCAATCTTAGTAAAAAACAATGAAAAAGAATTATTGGATGCAGTGCACAGGGTCCGCTCTGTCATCCGACTGTCTTTTTTTGAACAAATGGCCAAAGAAATATCAAGACAAGGTGATGTCGAGCAAAGTGAAATGGCAGCAATACTTCGCAAATCTCCGGAAGAAAGATTGCGTGAATTGGGTAACCATTCTCTGATTAAAGGCCACTCTGATTATGAAAAAGTAATGGAGCGTGTTAATCAACTACGCTATAAGATGGATCGTTGGTGTCTGGATAAAGACGGGAATCCTAACGTCAATTCAAGAACTGGCGGGAATTCGATTGCCGAAGGACGACGACTGGCTTTGGGCGATATTAGTGAGCAACACGGCTTGGTTAAGTTTACAGATTCCGCCGTCCCACCTTCCGATCTTGCAGTGATGAAAAGCCGACTCAAAGAAGTGAGCAATCACCCTCAATGGGGCCCTTACATTGAAGCCAGACTCAAACTTGGTTGGCCTATTGTCAAAATTTACAGCGGCCTTGTGCTCTTTAGGACGAGAGAAGCTGTCAAAGCAGCCGAATCCTTCCAATACAACCCGCAAGCGTCCTTTGATCTGCTCAGCACAGGCATTCCGGGGAGTCGGGGATTTTTAAAATTAATCGAGCCCTTGGTGTCCTCTGAAAAAGCACTGGGTGTCTATGGATTCTGGTCCGAGCAAAACGAATTAGTAGAAATGCGAGGCGTAGAGTTGGGATTGGCCCATATTCGCAACGGAGAAACTTTCTTTGCGAAATTACTCTCTGAGACTTTTGCAATTCTAGGCTCACCCGAAACACCTTCATTTTCTGAGAGTGATATTCCCACCCAGAAAGTAATTTTAAGAGAATTCTTAGCAGGCCCTACACCCGACCTTCCTTTGGACTTCCAACTCAAATTAACGGAAGATCGCCAAAAATTTTATAAAAATCTCAAAGACGAGATGAGTATTTCACAATTTTTCAAGCTCATAGCCAGTGATGGAGCAGGCGAACACGGCGATGTCGAGCTGGCCATTTTGGTGATGAAAAGTGCCGCCAAATTAATCGGACATCGGGGAGACGTGGTGGTGCTTTGCGAAGATGAGCAGGCCATGTCCTCGGCCATTGCATTGATGAAAAATCAAGACGTGCCAGATTCTTTTTTTGAAGGCGTCATGATGATGTGTGCCGGTAGTGACAACCAGAAAAAAGAAGGACCGTTTAAGTCCGCGCGATTGAATACTGAATTCCTAGAAGTGGCCTACCAAAGAGGAATTAACACATTTTTTGGCCAAGGCTGCTCGCCTCATCGCTCCGCAACCGTATCTCCAGTCACAGATATGGTGACCATGCAACCTGGCGTTCAAGGCCGTGTCTTAGGACGGAGCGGGGTACTCAACTACATCATGGAAAAATTTGCGCAGCAAGTGTCAGCACGCGCCCATGTCATGAGTGACAACAATTCGGCACGGGAACAACAAAACATGATCCTTGATGTGATGGCAAATGAGGTACATCGCGCTTTCAAGGATGCACTACAAGACTATCCGGAATTACGCCAAGCCCTCCTCAACTATCGACAAACAGCCACCACCTTCTTTTCTCGTCCTACCAGCAAACCTGGGACTGGGGATGTCATTAAAATGACTCGCGCCATTGAGTCAGCTCGCTTCCAAGTGGCCGAAAATACCTGCGATCCTCAAATTGCAGGTTTGGTAAAGGGCGTCAATGCTGGGATCGAAATACTCGAAAAAACGTATGGTTTATCTCGCGATCAGATTCAACAGGTCTACACCCATACCCCAGAAGGAAAATCCATCATCGATATCCTTTGCGATTTTTACTCCCTGCTTGACCCAGCACTCCCCGATACCAAAGGGATCCAAAAAACGACCCATGAGGATGTAGCGGCTGTGATCTCCACGCTGACTGGAAAACCCGCACCTTCCAGAAAAACAGACGCCACCCTCAGACTCATCCGCCTCGTCAACGAAGGAGCACCTAATGCATTCAAGGCGGATGGTGTGTTGTTGTTAGGATATCGTCCTGTGTAAAATAAAAAAGGGTATTCAATATGCAAATCATGCAAGCCAATCAACACTTACCGCAACAAGTCAAAATCGTTGAAGTAGGCCCACGTGATGGCTTGCAAAACGAGCCAGGCATCATCGATGCTGAAACCAAAATTGCTCTCGTCAATCGCTTGAGCCTGGCCGGTTTCCACAATATCGAAGCCGCGGCGTTTGTATCACCAAAGTGGGTGCCACAAATGGCGACCTCCAATGCCGTTATGCAAGGCATCACGCGCCAGCCCGGTGTCGTGTATTCGGCCCTCGTTCCCAATATGCAAGGCTTAGAAACCGCTCTGCAAGCCAAAATCGATGAAGTCGTTATTTTTGCCGCTGCATCAGAAGCCTTTTCGCAAAAGAATATCAATTGCTCGATTGCTGAGTCGATACAGCGTTTTCAACAAGTCGCACAAACCGCCAAGCAACAAGGCCTGCGTTTACGCGGCAGCATCAGCTGTGCTTTTGTCTGCCCGTATCAAGGCGTTGTCCCACCACAAAGCGTGATCGAAGTCGTGCAACGCATGCGTGACCTGGGATGCGATGAAATCGATATCGCCGACACCATCGGTGCCGCCACCCCGCGCCAGGTGCAAACAGTGATGCAAGCCGCTGCGCAGGAGTTTCCTATCGCGCAATTATCCGGCCACTTCCACGACACCTACGGCCAAGCGCTGGCCAATATTTATGCCAGTTTGGAAGTTGGAATTGCCATTTTCCACGCTTCAGTAGCAGGTTTGGGTGGCTGCCCTTACGCCAAAGGTGCTACCGGTAACGTCGCTACCGAAGACGTGCTGTATATGATGCAGGGATTGGGGATAGAGACTGGAATAGATTTAAATGCAGTAGTCGATGCTGGTTTATTTATTTCGCAGCATTTGGGACGGCCATCGATGAGTCGGGCTGGGAATGCGCTTGCAAGCAAACGCATGTCATAAAAACAAATTTGTTGTCAAAAATAATAGCCTAAATGATACAATTTGACGCGCTTAAATTTTAATCAATCACGGCTATTAAGCGACAAAAATAATAACGACAACAATAACGATATTGACAAGAGAGGTCACAATGTTTATTCCCCGCGTGGCACAAATCGTGGCGCCCCCAACACTCAAAAATGCAGCGCAAGTAGGACATCAAATCGGACCAAGCAAGACCACCCCTTTCGGCCTCTTACGTTTTCTTTCAACCCAAACAAAGGGGGAAATAGAAAGAAAATTTATCCAATTCCAGTTCCCTAAAATAAACTTTCCCAAATGCGCTGAATATCGTGTCACGCCATTTGTCATTCCGTTTGATGGTCAATCGGATCAAGAATACGCAAATATGATGCACGGTAGAGAGCAGCTCCCTTTTCTATCACGTGACATTTCTCATGCCGATGAAAATAGGGAGCCCACTGTACATAGTGGCAATATGTACTTGGCCTACCATACACGTACAAATCAAGATGGAGAGATCCATCGCTATTTACTCAAAGGGATAGACGAAAAAAAATTCCCCGCCGCACGCGCTTTAGCCGCGAGAGAATGGTGCGTTGCTTTTATTTCAATCTTATTAGGCAAAGATAATTGCTTTGCCAAAACTGCCGTCGAAAAGATAAATGATGTTTATTTTGTGTCGCGACGGTTTGTCAATGGCAACACGGGAAGAGATTGGGTCAATTCTCCAGAAGACTTTACGGAAACGATGCTGCCATTCCAAACGCTGATAGATGCGTATGCATTAGATCGCGCACTCTGCTCAACCGAGCTTGACAACCCAGGCAATGTGCTTGGCATACTTGATGAAAATGGACAACCTCGCTCTAAGGTAATGAAAAACACGCCCATCGTTATTATTGACAATGAAAGGAAACTGCCTAACGCAGCAATCATGCGTCAAATCAACGAAATTACTGGATCAAACTGGCAAGAGGAAGATCCTTACCCAGGCAGTCCAACCTGGTTACGCAATCAGGCTATGGAACTAGGAGATGCAAATAATCTGATTGAGAGCGCGATGAAAAGCAAAGATCCCTATCTAGCAGTACTATCACATCGCATTAAACAAGGAACCATTCCCAATGCGAAACAACTTTTTGTTTCGGATGAGTTGATCGATAACATCATTAACAAGCAAGCAGAAGTAAGAGGTGTTATGCGTGCTTTTTCAATCTACGCGGATAAAGAACTTGTTTCACCTACTATGCCATACAATGAATTTGCGGATCTTTGCCAACAACGCCGCAGTGAAGGTAAACGCGTAAGCTTGGCTGATTGCATAACTGGATTTAGTCATTAATTAGTCCTTATTTCAGGAAATATCCCATGCCACTCTCTCCGTATCTCGGCACCTATCCCATCATAAAAAAGCGCGTCTTTTTACACGATTCCGCTCAAGTCATCGGTAATGTGCAAATCGGCGATGACAGCTCCATCTGGTGCAATGCGGTGTTACGTGGTGACGTCAACCGCATCGTGATCGGACACTGCAGCAATGTGCAGGATCTCACCATGTGTCACGTGAGCCACAAAAGTGCTGACAAACCAGAAGGATCTCCATTGTTGATCGGAGACTATGTCACCATCGGCCACTCCGTCATCCTGCACGGCTGCACTATCGGTAACGAATGCCTGATCGGCATGGGCTCCATCATCATGGATGACGTCGTCATTCCTGACCGCGTGATGGTAGCCGCTGGTAGCCTAGTATCGCCCGGCAAAACATTGGAGAGCGGCATGCTATACGTAGGCCGCCCCGCCGTTGCAGTACGACCATTGAATGATAAGGAACTCGCTTTCTTACGCTATTCCGCTGAGCATTACATGCGGGTTAAGAATAATTATTTAAAACCGCAAGAATGAATCGCTGCAAACAAACACCACTACCCCGCAGCCACCTGCAAACCAATCAGCACCAAATTTTCCACTACCTGATGCTGCACTGACAAATAAGGTGCAATGTACGTGGCAGCACCACCGGACAAAATGCATAAAACCGGCTCCTGCATCGCTATCACATGCTGCGTCACAGCCCGCTCTATCGCACCAGCTTGCGCGGCCAAGCAACCGGCTTGAATCGCGGCTTGCGTGTTGTCAGCAAACGTATGAGACGGCAGCAGCGCAAGATCGCTTAACTCCGCCACATTGGGCAATTGCGCCGTGTTTTTCGCCAACGATATGGCCATCAAACCTAAGCCGGGCAAAATCATGCCGCCAACAAACTCACCTTGCGCCGTCAACGCGTCAATCGTCGTCGCCGTACCGCAAGTAGCAATCACCAAAGGATGTTGTGGAAACAGTGCATGCGCCGCGATCATAGTGGCAAAACGGTCGCAACCCAATTGTGCGGGATTGGCATAGGTATTGCGCACCCCTGCCAATTGCGATGTGGACGCAAACCATTCCAGCGATACTTTTTCGCCAAAGAGATGTAACAACATAGCTTGCAGTTTTTCACGCACCACCTTGCCGGCCACGTTGGAAATGACAATGCGCGAAATAACATGTGCATGCTCTTGCCATACTTTTTGCAGCGTATCCATCGCTTGATGCGGTACCGAGCCATGGGCCAGCCAATGCCCAGGCATTGTCGTTTTTAATGCATCGCTATTGAACACTTCATGCTCAAGCACTGCCCATTTAATTCTTGTATTTCCCACATCCAGCAAGAGCAGCATCGTTTTATCCTTCTTGGGTTTGATGCAAACGTAAAGAAACGTCACCCGCCATGACCGATACTGTCCCAGCTCCAGCAAAGGATTCCAGCATCAAGCGCCCCATACCATCCACACCTCTGGCGATACCTTCATGCAAGTTTTGCCCCTGATTGGAAATGACGACAGCTTGATCGGCATACGCGTGCAAAGCATTCCAACGCGCCGTGAAAGCTGCAAATCCCTCTTGCTCAAATTGATACAAAACTTGTGTCAAATGATTCAACAATGTAGCCATAACGTGATTGCGATCTTTCTGCATAAGGCTGGGCGCATCCGTGGCTGCATCGCCCAACAATGCCTGTAACTCATCCGGCAACATCAGATTCAAGCCAATGCCAATCACAACCCAAACTGATTGAACTGATAGATTTTGACTACTTTTACTCACTGAAGCAGCTTCTATCAACACACCGCCCAACTTTTTATCATCCTTGAGAATATCGTTCGGCCATTTCAACTGCACAGACACATCACATTCCGCCAAGGCCTGCGCAATCGCCACGCCAACTGCCAATGGCAAACCGAGCAAGCCTTGCATCGGCAAATTGAATTTCCAAGCCAAAGAAAAAGTCAGCGCACATTGCGGTGCCGCATGCCAAACACGACCTGCACGCCCTCTTCCTGCCGTTTGTTTTTCTGCAATCAACAACGTGGGGGTAGTCAAGGTATCTAATTGCGCCAATAAATCCGCATTGGTAGAACCCGTTTCTGCCACAACATGAATGGCAACGGATTGCGCCTGATCATGACAAAAGGAAGCAATTTTTTGCGCTGAAAATGATGAGGTCAAAGAATACTCAATGATGAATGGTGGAGATGGACGGTGTTTTTAAGGCAACGCGATCTTACGTGGCTTATGAGGCGCTTTTGAGAATAAAAAGTCATACAACCAATTCGGCAAAATCCGCAACAACTTGGCAACCACACCCATTTGCCAAGGAATGACTGCATAACTACGCCCTTTTGCAATCACAGGCAGCGCAGCGGCAGCGAACTGATCCACTGGCATTAAGAAAGGCATTTTGTATTGATTCACCTGTGTCATAGGCGTATCAATGTAGCCAGGAGCGATTGTAACGACTTTGATCCCCGTCCCGTACAACTCCACGCGTAGTGATTCACAATAGCTGATAACCGCAGATTTAGAAGCACTATACGCACCAGCGCCTGGCAAACCACGTATGCCAGCCACACTGGCAATACCGACTAAACGACATGCGCGTTTACCTGCTTGTGCCTTCATGCCGGGAAGAAAAGGGGTAAACGTCGCTGCCATCGCTAACACATTGGTGGCCAGAATCGTTTCGAATGGTGATAAATCTTCCCGATACTCCGTCAAGGTTCCTTGAGAAATACCAGCCGCTGCAATCACCACATCCACCCCACCAGAGACTGTAATGAAATCCACAGCCGCCATTGCTAATGCATCATGATCTATGACGTCAACCGTATAAAGGAAGTGGCGATGGGCATTAGGCAAGCTCGCTGCCAATCGCTCCAAGGCATCAGTACGTCGCCCTAGCAAACCAAGAATCGCCCCTTGCTCTGCATAACACCGCGCCATCGCAGCACCAATCCCACTTGATGCACCGGTGATAAAAACATATTTCATGCGATCAACAACTTAGTTAACTTGATTAGGTAGTTGTTAGTCATTCGGTCATCAACAAACAGATTGATCAGTTTCGCTAATCATTCACTTTAGGAGTCTTTGCTCGCTGTCGTGCTTTTTTTAATTTTGTGATGCTTAACTTTTGTTTTGGTCGATGCTGCATCACTACTTGCAGCTCCTGTAGCTTTAGCTTGCGCACTACGCTCCTGCGCGACTTTAGCCAATAAGATATCCATAACTTGCAAAGCTGCCAATCCACGCGCTGACTCAGTTGCTTTAGCTGGCAACCCCACTCCAGCTGCAGCGGGCGACGTCAAGAAACGTCCATCAATCGCGATAGTCGGCACACCATCAATTTTGTAACTGCTTTGCATTTGGTTGGCACGAGTCGACTTGGTTTGAATTGAAAAAGAACGATACAACTCAAGGAATTTTGCTCTGTCTACGCCATTTTTAGCAACAAACTCAGCAATTGCATCTTCTTTAGTCAAGGGCTGGCGCTCAGCATGAATAGCATTAAAGATTTTTTTATGTAACTCCTCTGCTTCAGCCTTAGGCAATCCCATTGCTTCAAGCGCAAAATACAAACGCTGGTGTGGTGCCATTGAGTCTGAGAAAGAAACATGAACCCGTTTAAAAGCAATTTTATCGCCTTGTTTTTTGACCCATTCTGTCAAGGCAGGATCAAATGCGTAGCAATGTGGACAGGAATATAAAAAGAATTCGGTGACTTCAATTTTTTTCCCTGCCTCAGCAGGTTGAGGATGCTCAAGCACCTGATATTCCACCCCATTTTTTGGATTTTCCGGAGAAGCAGACGCACCTAATGCCAAGAAGCAAAAACTAACACCAAGAAAAAAATGACGAAGAGAAAACATAAAAATTTCCTTATCCTTAAGTTTATTTTTGATTACGAATAACTGCGACATCAATACCATTATCGGACAACTTGCCTTTGATCCGACTTGCTGCTTCTATTTGATTAAATGGACCAATACGTACGCGGTACAAATGCCCATTATCCACAACACGATCACTAATAATTGTTTCAAACCCCAATAAAGCTAATTTTGCTCGTGAACTTTCAGCATCAGCAGCATCACGGAATGCGCCTACTTGTAAATAATAGACCCATTTCTCATCCACAGAACTCGTATCAGCTTTGTCAGTTTTTTTGACTTCCTTCTCACTCAAGGATTTATTTTCGTTAAATGCTTTGGTGTCTGATACTGACTTGGTATCAGCCTCTGATTTGACATCTGATTTTACGTTGGCCTGTTTTTCTTCACCATTTTTCGCTGCATCTTTTACGGTTGTTTTCGCTGAATTTTGGTTGCCATACAACGGTTTGTTCGGATCAACAATTTGCTCAATCAAAGAATCAGATGCCTTTTCTGATTTGCCATTTTTATTGGTAAAAGGTGTAGAACCCTTGGTAATGACCAAAGCAACACCCAAAGCAATCGCTAATCCAATGATCAATCCAATGATAATGCCAAGAAAAGTCCCACCCCATTGTTTTTGATTACCAATATTGCCGTATTCATACTGCCTCAATTGCATACTGTGTTCCTTAATTACACTTACATTTTGGTAGGTGTTGTAACGCCAATCAAAGACAAACCGTTGCACAATACCTGCTTAGTAGCGGACATCAATGCCAGTCTTGCCAACTTAGTAGGAATATCATCAACCAACACTCGCTCTGCATTGTAGAAAGCGTGCAATTCCGCAGCCAATTCACGCAAATAAAATGCAACCTGATGAGGCCCGAGTTCCTCTAATGCTTTTTGAAGAACTTCTGGGTACTCTGCCAACTTTGACATTAAACTCATTTCACGTGGTGCAATCAAAGGAGTGGTATCAACATCACTCAAGCTTGCTTCATCACCGCTCCATTGAGCCAAAACAGAGCAAATCCGTGCATGTGCGTATTGCACGTAGTAGACTGGATTCTCATCTGAATGTGCCAATGCAAGATCGACATCAAATACAAATTCGGTATCGGGCTTGCGTGAGATTAAAAAGAACCGCACCGCATCACGCCCCTTCACCAAATCGCCATTCCCCGACCACTCAATCAAATCACGCACCGTGACATAAGAACCAGCACGCTTAGAGATTTTGACTTCCTCCCCATTTTTCATGACTGTCACCATCTTATGCAGCACATAATCGGGATAATTTTGAGGAATACCAAGACTCAGCGCCTGCAACCCAGCTCGTACGCGAGATATCGTGCCATGGTGATCGCTGCCTTGTATGTTAATCGCTTGAGTGTACCCACGTTGCCACTTTGTCACGTGGTAGGCCACATCCGGTACAAAATAAGTATAAGTACCGTCAGACTTCTTCATAACGCGATCTTTGTCATCGCCATATTCTGTCGTACGTAACCAAAGCGCACCATCCGATTCGTAAGTCTTACCAACTTGCGTCAAAGCATTAACGACCGCATTCACTTTCCCATCTTGATATAAAGAAGATTCAAGATAATAACAATCAAATTTAACGCCAAATGCCTGCAAATCAATATCCTGCTCATGACGCAAATAAGTGACAGCAAACTGACGGATTAGATCAATATCATTGACATCACCCGAGCTTGTCACAGGTTGGCCATTACTCGCCACCACGGTTTTTCTAGCCAAATAATCTTGCGCTATATCGGCAATGTAATCACCGTTATAAGCTGTTTCTGGCCAAGCCAAATCACCGGGCGCGTATCCTAATGCACGTGCTTGCACTGAAAATGCCAGATTGGAAATCTGAACGCCAGCATCATTGTAATAAAACTCACGGCTAACATCATAACCCTGTGAATCCAACAAAGCAGCCAGCGCATCACCCAAAGCACCCTGTCGACCATGTCCAACATGCAATGGTCCAGTAGGATTAGCCGAAACAAATTCGACTAAAACTTTTTTACCGTTACCGGCATCAGACCTTCCATATTTTGAACCTTGATTTAACACGGTTTTAATAATCATCTGCTTGGCACTTGCTGATAATCGGATATTAATAAAACCAGGGCCAGCAATGTCTATAGCGTCAATCAGTTTTTCTTTTGTAGATTTAGATTTTTCCAATACGGAAACAGCCAATACTTGAGCCAATTCACGTGGATTTTTTTTCCAGGATTTAGCCAACTGCATCGCGATGTTGCATGCGAGATCACCATGAGAAGAATCACGCGGGCGATCTAACGTGATGGTTGGCTTTAAATCTGGCGTAGGTGAAATAGCAACAAGCACAGCCTGAAACAAATCGATGATTTTTTGCTTTTGTTGAGCAAACATAACTTGATATATAAATAAGCGTGTATGAAAACAGCACATTATACTGCGCTGAAGTTATAAACGCTTATGTCAGTAGACACTAAAAGAAATACGATCTTGTTCGGAATGATATCGTTGAGTAATTTTTTGGATAATGAGCATATTTTATTTTTTGAGGGGTATGCGAGATGTGTGG
>JAGKXB010000003.1 GCA_021151485.1 Oxalobacteraceae bacterium
CCGAATTTTCCATCAGCAATTGTTTGCGCAATAATCCTTTGCGCTTTAGGATCGGTAAAAATATTCAGGTTTTCAGCCAATGGTTGCAGTACAGCTACGTTATCGCCGAATTTTCCATCAGCAATTGCCTGTGCAATCATTTGTTGGTCACGGGCGGAGGTAAAGATTGTGAGGTTCTTGGCAATCCTTAGCAGCACTGTAGGTGCTTTACCAAATTTTCCTTCATGAATTGTGTGTGCCAGTTTGTGTGCGGCCTCTGAATTATGAGTAAATTGCTCCAATCTTTCGGCTATTTTTTTAAGCCTGGACGGCGTATCACCAAATTGACCATCATAAATTGCTTCGGTAAGTAACGATTGAGCCTCTAGATTTGTGAATATACTTAAGCTATCAGCAATTCCTTGAAGTATCGCCGGTTGGTCGCTGAATTTTCCATTATGGACTGTTTTGGCAAGTAATTTTTGGGCGTTATGATCAGTAAAGATACCTAAATTTTTGGCGATTGCTTGTAGTACTTCTACGCTGTCGCCAAATTTTTTGTTGCAAATCATTTCTGCAATTAAGCGTTGCGATTCGCGATGGGTAAAGATGTGTAAGTTTTTAGCGATTGCTTGCAACATTTCTGATCTGTTGCCAAATCTCCCGCTATGAATCACTTCTGCGATTACTCGTTTCGCTTCGAGATCAGTAAAGATGTGTAAATTGGTAGCGATTGTCTGAAGTACTTTTTGCGCATCGCCGAATTGTCCGCTACGGATCGCTTCTGCAATTGATTGTTGAGCATCGGAATCTGTAAAGATGTGTAAATTTTCAGCGATTGTTTGGCGTACTTCTAGCGTGTTGCCAAATTTTCCATCACGGATTGCTTTTGCAATTAGCAGCTGAGATTGTGTGTCAGTAAAGAGTGACAGTTTATTAGCAACTGCTTCGAAGATGGCTGAATCTGTGCCTAATTCTCCTTTAAGAATATTCGGCATCAAAAATCGCAAAATGCACTGATTGTCATTTTTCGTTTTATCCTTTATCAAAACGTGGCGTATATTTTTCTGATGCGAAAAAATATCCGCAAGATCCGCTTCTGCGATGTCAGGGGTGCAGCTTTTTAAGCCATCAATCACCGTTTTGTCCATGAGTGTGTGATTGAGTATGCCTTTGATCAATCTTCTTTGTACTGTTGGGTTATTGAAGAAGTTGTTACGTTCATTTTGCGCCATGCTTGCCAATTCTGTTATCTCAGCGGTAGTTGCGTAGCCCAGTTTGATTTTTGTTGCTAATGAGGCTGGATCTTGTGGATTGTATATAGCCTTTGCTAATGAATAGGTACGCGAAATCGGGCTCAGCATGAATTAACCTTTTTTGTTTAATTGTTTTTGATTGCCTAGTCAGTGCGCAGCGCTAGCAAAATAAAGTAGTTGCGAACTTTTTTGATTTAAGGCGATGTAATTTGGGTGAATATGTAATGTTGTTTATTTTATATTGTTGTGGGAAATACATCAATGTTGAATATTTTTATTTTTTGGGATGGGATTGTTAATTAATACGTCATATAAAAGTTACAATATTTGCAACGGTATATCATGTTTTGCAGCGCAGCATGCTATAATCCCGCCCTTTCTAAAATCCGCAAAATCTGCTTTAACGTGTTTATCGCACTTAACGCATTCCTGCACTCACTGCACTTATCGCATTAAAACTATGTCAAATCAAAAACGCGCTATTCGTAACATCGCCATCATCGCTCACGTTGATCATGGTAAAACCACTCTGGTTGATCAATTGCTCCGTCAATCTGGTACCTTCCGTGAAAATCAACATGTTGATAATCGCGTGATGGATTCCAATGATCTGGAAAAAGAGCGCGGTATTACGATTTTGTCCAAGAATTGTGCGGTTGAGTATGAAGGCACCCATATCAACATTGTCGACACTCCAGGTCATGCCGATTTTGGTGGTGAAGTTGAGCGCGTATTGTCGATGGTCGACAGCGTTTTGCTGTTGGTAGATGCCGTCGAAGGTCCGATGCCGCAGACCCGTTTTGTGACACGTAAAGCGTTGGCACTGGGTTTGAAACCGATCGTGGTGATTAATAAGATTGACCGCCCAGGCGCACGTCCAGAATGGGTCATCAATGCAACTTTTGAATTGTTTGACAAGTTGGGTGCAACGGAAGAACAGCTGGATTTCCCTGTAGTATTTGCTTCTGCGTTGAACGGTTACGCTAGCCGTGATGCGGAAGTACGTGAAGGCAATATGAAGCCTTTGTTTGATGCTGTGTTGGAACACGTACCTGTGCGTGATGACAATCCAGATGGTCCTTTGCAATTGCAAATTACTTCTTTGGATTATTCCTCCTACGTCGGCAAAATCGGTATCGGCCGTATCAATCGTGGTCGTGTCAAAGCCTTGCAAGACGTGTTGATTTTGAATGGCCCAGATTCCACGCCTTTCAAAGGCCGTATCAATCAGGTATTGAATTTTAAGGGTTTGGATCGCGTGTTGGTCGATGAAGCGGTAGCAGGCGATATCGTCTTGATCAACGGGATTGAAGACATTGGTATTGGTAGCACAGTTTGCGCAACAGATACGCCTGAAGCCTTGCCAATGTTGACCGTGGATGAACCAACTTTGACCATGAATTTCATGGTGAACAGTTCGCCCTTAGCTGGACGCGAAGGCAAGTTTGTTACCAGTCGTCAATTAAGAGATCGTCTGGAAAAAGAATTGAAAGCTAACGTTGCTCTGCGCGTGGCACCGACCGATGACGATACGGTATTTGAAGTATCTGGTCGTGGTGAATTGCATTTGACGATTTTGATTGAAACCATGCGTCGTGAAGGGTTTGAGTTGGCCGTATCGCGTCCACGCGTGGTATTCAAAATGGTGGATGGCGTACGTCAAGAACCGTATGAATTGTTGAGCGTTGACGTAGAAGAAGACCATCAAGGTGGTGTGATGGAAGAATTAGGCCGTCGCCGTGGTGATTTGCAAGATATGCAACCAGATGGGAAAGGTCGTGTTCGCTTGGAATACCGTATTCCCGCACGTGGTTTGATTGGCTTCCAGGGCGAATTTATGACCTTGACCCGTGGTACTGGCTTGATGAGCCATGTGTTTGATGAATATGCTGCAGTTGATCCTTCCAAGGGTGATATGGGCGGTCGTCGCAATGGCGTGTTGATTTCACAAGATGATGGCGCGGCAGTGGCGTATGCGATTTGGAAATTGCAGGATCGTGGCCGTATGTTTGTTAGCCATAACGACCCCGTGTATGAAGGCATGATTATCGGTATTCATTCACGTGACAATGATTTGGTGGTGAATCCAATTAAAGGTAAGCAACTCACCAATATTCGCTCTTCCGGTACGGATGAGGCAGTGCGCTTGGTACCACCGATTGCTTTGTCATTGGAATATGCAGTGGAATTTATTGCTGACGATGAGTTGGTTGAAATCACACCTAAGAGCATCCGTTTGCGTAAGCGTCATTTGAAAGAAAATGATCGTAAGAAAGCCGCGCGCGAAGCGGTGTAAACAATAAGATGTTTGAATTGTAGGGGCGGGTTTTTTAAATCCGCCCCTACGCACATTCATGAAAACATTTGTCATCCAATAGGAAGTTGAAGGTAATTAAGGTATTTGACGGTAACTAATTAAGGGAAACAAGCATGACGCTAATATCAATCTTCAGATTGTTCATATTGATACTGACCGCATGGCAATCACGTTTCACCCATTCTTATTACTTAGCTATATCAGCCGCGGCACTTTTTCTTTCCATTGTTGCCAGCCCTACATTAGCTATCTCAGCGACACTAGCTTCAACAAGCCCTCAATCTAAAGAAGAAAAAATCCTCAATATTTACAATTGGTCGGATTACATCGCCGAAGATACCATCAAGAATTTTGAAAAAGAAACGGGTATCACGGTGCGCTACGACAATTTTGATAGCAATGAAGTGTTGCATGCAAAATTGCTGGCGGGTAGAAGTGGTTATGATCTCGTCGTACCGTCTTCCAATTGGGCTAAGATGCAAATCGACAGCGATTTATTGCGCCCGTTAAATAAAAATAAACTCCCTAATCTCAAGAATCTTGATCCAGCTATTCAAGCGCAAATTGCTAAACTTGATCCGCAACATGATTATTTAGTGATCTGGTTATGGGGTTACACCACATTGGGTATCAATCTTGATAGGGTCAAAGCGGCCCTAGGAACGCTGCCTATGCCGGATAATGCCTGGGAGTTATTGTTCAATCCGCAATATATGGCGAAGTTGAAATCCTGTGGTGTCTCTTTATTGGATGCGCCATCAGAGCTTTTCCCCGCTGCATTGAAATATGTCGGAAAAAATCCCTACTCCCGCAATGCGGCGGACTATCAGGAAGCTGGAAAGTTGCTGCGGGCGATACGTCCTTACGTCACCTTGTTTAGTTCTTCTGGTTATATCAATGACATGGCAAATGGTTCGATTTGCCTGGCGTTGGGGTGGTCGGGTGACATCAATATTGCCAGACAGCGTGCGATTGATGCTAAGAATGGCCACAAAATTCAAGCGTTGATTCCTACCACTGGCGCCAGTTTTTCTTTCGATACCATGGTGATTCCTAAAGATGCGCCGCATCCTGAGAATGCCCATCTTTTTATCAACTACATTTTGCGTCCCGAAGTCCATGCCAGTTTGAGCAATAAGGTTTTTTACGCCAATCCGAATGTGGCTAGTTTGCCATTCGTCAAAAAAGAGATTGCGCAAAACAAAACGATCTTTTTGTCCGATGCAGATAAAAAGAAAATGACCGTGCCGGAAGTGTTGTCCCCAGATATCCGTCGGGTCATGACGCGCGTTTATACCAAGTTCAAAACAGGATTGTGATCATGATGCAAACTTCAGACAGCATGCCTGCTATCGGGGCTCCATTAGAGGCACCATTATTATTAATACAAAATTTATCTAAAACGTTTGATGGCGTGCGGGCAGTCAATGATGTATCGATTGCCATTCAGAGGGGAGAAATTTTTGCCTTGTTGGGTAGTTCCGGCTGCGGTAAATCGACTTTGCTACGCATGTTGGCCGGCTTTGAAACACCGACTTCAGGGCAGATTTTGTTGCAGGGTGTGGATATGGTAGGTGTGCCACCGTATCAAAGACCGATCAATATGATGTTCCAGTCTTATGCCTTGTTTCCGCATTTATCGGTTTGGGACAACATCGCTTTTGGCCTGCGTCGTGATGGCATGCACAAAGACAAGATTGCTGAAATCGTTGAAAAAATGCTGGCCTTGGTGCAGTTGCAAGCTTATGGTAAACGCAAGCCTCACCAATTATCCGGTGGTCAACAACAGCGCGTTGCTTTGGCACGCAGTCTGGCAAAAAAACCACAGTTGTTATTGTTGGATGAGCCTCTGGGCGCTCTGGATAAAAAATTGCGTGAGCAAACGCAAACTGAGTTGGTCAACATCATCGAACAAGTCGGCGTGACCTGCGTCATGGTGACGCACGATCAGGAAGAGGCGATGAGCATGGCAAGCCGGATTGCTGTGATGCACGAAGGGCGTATTTTGCAACTTGGCAAGCCGCATGAAATTTATGAAACGCCAAATTGCCGTTTTGTGGCGGATTTTATTGGTAACGTGAATGTATTTAATGGCACTTTGACCTTGAATGATGCGACCCATGCCAGAGTCTCTTCACCAGAATGCGCGCATGAATTTGCTTGTGCCATTAATGCCAGCGTGGGGATGAGTGTGTCGCTAGGCATCCGACCAGAAAAAATTGCCTTGCGTATGGATGTTGAGACCGATATCGACTCGGAAGCATCTACAACGATTCAACCAGGGTTAAGCGAAGCGAATTGCGTGGCGGGCGAAGTGATCTCATTAGCTTATTTAGGTAGCCATACCATTTACCACGTCAAACTCGCTAGTGACATGCTCTTAAAAGTTGCGCTGATGAATGCGGTTCGGCATGTGCCTTATTTGCCGCAACGAGGTGACCGCGTGGTCGCCAGTTGGCATGCGGAAGACGTGGTGGTGTTGACGCAATGAAGAACAACATCCTGCAGCCTACATGGTGGCAAAAACTTTGCCCAAGCAATCGTCATGTCGTGATTGGTTTGCCTTACGCTTGGTTGGCGCTGTTCTTTTTATTGCCTTTCCTGATCATTCTTAAAATTAGCGTGACCGATATGGAAACCGCCAGTGGCGTTTTCGTGTCCGGTCTGGGTGGTGGTATTTGGTCGTATGTCGATGGTTTGTTGGTGTTGAAAGTCAGGATCAGCAACTATTTATTTCTTGCGCACGATCAACTCTATTTGCTGACTTACTTAAGTTCGATCAAGTACGCGACGATTACCATGTTGCTGTGCTTGTTGATCGCCTATCCCTTTGCCTACTTCATGGCGCGTGCCAAACCGGTGTATAGACCGATGCTGATGATGCTGGTGATGCTGCCGTTTTGGACGTCTTTTTTACTGCGGATTTATGCGTGGAAGGGGATATTGGCCAATGACGGGATACTCAATCATCTGCTCATGAATTTGGGATGGATACAAGCGCCATTAGCGATGATGCATACGCCGTTTTCGCTAGTATTGGGCATGGTCTACGCGTATTTGCCTTTCATGGTGCTGCCTTTGTATGCCAATTTGGTCAAGATGGATCATCGTTTTATGGAAGCCGCCGCCGACCTCGGTGCCACGCCTTGGCAAGTGTTTTGGCGCATTACCGTGCCATTGTCTAAATCGGGTGTGATAGCGGGCTGCATGCTGGTGTTTATTCCTTGTATTGGGGAATTTGTGATCCCTGAATTATTGGGTGGGCCAGAAACCCTGATGATAGGTCGGGTGTTGTGGGATGAATTCTTTACTAACAGCGATTGGCCGATGGCATGTGCAGTGACTGTGGTCGTGATTGCTTTGATTTTGCTGCCTATGGCTTTGTTTAATAAATATCAAGCACAAGCCCGGCCGTAGATACAAAAATAAAAGAGAAAACAATGACTTCGCATGCAATTAATTCGCCTAATCCGAACCGTTGGTTAAGCCGCAGTTACCTGTCGTTGGTGTATTTGTTTCTATACACTCCCATTTTGGTGCTGATTGTTTTTTCATTTAACAATGCGCGTCAGGGCATGGTTTGGCAGGGGTTTACTACCAAATGGTATGTGGATTTATTGCAGGATCAGGAGCTCATCGCTGGCTTGTGGTTGTCGATAAAAATCGCCATCGCGACGGCATGTTCTTCTGTGTTGCTGGGCACGCTGGCTGCTTTTGCATTAAATCGTTATCAAAGCTTTCATGGCCGTACGCTGTTTAGCAGCATGGTCAAAGCGCCGTTGATCATGCCGGAAGTTATCGTCGGTTTGTCCTTGTTATTGATGTTGGTATCGGTACAAAAAATGTTTGGCTTTCCGGAGCGCGGTATGTTGACTATTTGGCTGGGCCATACTCTGCTTGGTATGGCGTATGCAACTGTCGTAGTGCGGTCGCGCTTGCAGGAAATGCCACTCGTATTAGAGGAAGCGGCTATGGATTTGGGTTGCAAGCCACGCCAGGTGTTTTTTTTCGTCACTTTGCCCAACATTATGCAAGCGCTGGCTTCAGCATGGTTACTCAGTTTTACTTTGTCATTGGATGATGTGGTGCTTTCGGCATTTTTGTCTGGGCCTGGATCTTCCACCATGCCGATCGTGATCTTTTCCCGCGCTCGTTTGGGTTTGGATCCACGTGTGAATGCGGTTGCCGGTTTGACGATTTGTGTTGTGACGATGGCGGTGGTTGCAACTAGTTTGTATTTAATGCGTCGTCAGCGCTTGAATAAACATTAATAAAGTAGAAAATAAAAAAATAATAAGAAAGAACAACATGTCTGCAAAATTCTGGCATAGGCAAGCGGCGGTTTTAAAAGTAGATGGTCGCGCATGTATCAATGGTCAGCGGGTATGGGCGCGATCTGGTGCGACGTTTACGAATTTTTCACCGATTGATGGCCGTATCTTGGGTGAAGTGGCACGTTGCGATACCCATGATGTAGATAAAGCAGCATCGTCAGCACGTACTGCTTTTGAGGATGGATTTTGGGCCAAGCTCCCACCAGCAGTGCGTAAACGGACGTTAATCAAATTCGCTGATTTGGTGGAAAAACATAATCACGAGTTGGCTTTACTAGAAACCCTGGACATGGGTAAGCCGATCAAAGACAGTCTGGCAGTCGATGTCAAATTAAGTGCTAATTGCCTACGTTGGTATGGCGAAGCGATCGACAAAATATACGACCAAATTGCTCCCACTTCTGATGCCAGTTTGGCCCTGATTACGCGTGAGCCGGTCGGTGTAGTGGCGGCTGTTGTGCCATGGAATTACCCCATGTTGATGGCGTGCTGGAAAATTGCCCCTGCATTGGCAGCAGGCAATAGCGTGATCTTGAAACCCTCTGAAAAATCGCCGCTGACTGCTTTATATTTAGCCGATTTGGCGTTGGAAGCAGGCATTCCACCAGGTGTGCTGAATGTACTGTCCGGTTATGGTGATGAAGCTGGCAAGGCACTAGCTTTGCATCACGATGTGGATTGCATTGCGTTTACTGGTTCGACCCGGATCGGCAAGCAAATCATGCAATATGCAGGGCAATCCAATTTGAAGCGTGTATGGACCGAACTGGGCGGCAAGTCAGCCAATATCGTCTGTGCAGATTGTCCGAATATAGACGCAGCAGTGCGTTCAGCCTTAAGCGCGATTTATTTCAATCAAGGTGAAAGCTGCAATGCGCCTTCACGCTTATTTATTGAAGCATCAATCAAAGACGCATTTTTAGAAAAAGCTCTGGCTATGATGCCGAGCTTTCAACCCAATGATCCGTTGGATGAAGCCACGACTATGGGCGCGATTGTGGATGAAGCGCAATTGAATACAGTCTTGCAATACATCAATTCAGGTCGGGAAGAGGGCGCGCAACTATTGTCTGGTGGGCAACAAGTGCGGCAAGACAGCGGTGGTTTATATATTGCACCTACCTTGTTTGATCATGTGCATGCTGAGATGAAAATTGCACAGGAAGAAATTTTCGGCCCCGTATTGTCGGTGTTTAGTTTTGCCGATATAGAGGAAGCCGTGCGTGTTGCCAATGCCAGTTCTTATGGTTTGCAAGCTGCGGTATGGACGTCGAACCTGAGCAAAGCCCACCAAACTGCACGTGCTTTACGGGCTGGGACGGTGCATATTAATCAATATGATGAAGATGACATCACTGTGCCATTTGGTGGTTTTAAGCAATCCGGCAATGGGCGTGACAAGTCATTGCATGCTTTGGATAAATATACGGAGTTGAAAACTACGTGGATTAGTTTGGGTTAAGTTGGGTTGTTTTGCTTTAATTTTTTGTTTTAATTTTTTTGCAAACTCATGACAAATTTTACAAAAATCATTCTCTATACCGACACGGATGGCTATGCCCGATTTCGTGAAGAATTGATCCCGCTTTCACAAGGAAAACCAGAAGCCTTGCTGTCTGAATTGCAGCCTGCTTCAGCATGTCAATTACGCCATAGCCCAGTTGGTTTTCGCAGCGAATTTCATTGCACTGGCGCACCACAATGGCTGTTTGTTTTGTCGGGGCAAATGGAAATTTCTTTGCAAGACGGCAGCACACGTATTTTTAAGGCTGGCGAGCATTTTTATTCTGCTGATGTCTTGCCAGAAGGAAGTGTTTTTAATCCCACCGTACATGGGCATGCCAGCCGTCAGGTGGGGAATGATCCCTTGGTTACATTATTTATTAAGGTATAGAAATGAGCATTAAGAGCGATAAATGGATACGCCGCATGGTGGAAGAGACCGGCATGATCGAGCCTTTTGAACCGGGTCAAATACGGGAAAAAGAAGGGCAGAAAATCGTGTCGTATGGCACGTCATCGTACGGTTACGATATTCGTTGCGCCAATGAATTCAAGGTGTTCACCAATATCAACAGCACCATCGTCGATCCCAAGAATTTCGATGAAAACTCGTTTGTCGATATCAAAAGCGATGTTTGTATCATTCCTCCTAATTCTTTCGCTTTGGCGCGCACCATCGAATATTTCCGTATTCCACGAAATATTTTGACGATTTGTTTGGGGAAATCGACTTATGCGCGTTGCGGCATTATCGTCAATGTGACGCCTTTTGAACCGGAATGGGAAGGCTATGTGACGCTGGAGTTTTCTAACACTACGCCTTTACCAGCCAAAATCTACGCCAATGAAGGGTGTGCACAAGTCCTGTTTTTTGAAAGCGATGAAGTTTGCGAAACGTCGTATAAAGACAGAAATGGGAAATATCAAGGGCAGGTGGGTGTGACATTGCCACAAGCTTAAATTTTGTTCAAAAAGATAAAATCAACAGGAGCCCGCCATGTCTTACAAGACTATTTTGGTTCATGCCGATGAATCGCGTCGTGCAGCCGAAATTATTAACGTAGCCGCTAGCATGGCACATGCAAGCCAGGCGCATTTGGTTGGTGTTGCTACAACAGGTATTTCGAAATTTGCCACGCTATCTGATAGCGAATTGCATAATGCTTATTTAGCACAACATGTTGTGTTTATGCGGGAGCGTGCAACTCGTGCGTTGCAAGAATTCAATGTGCAGGTAGCGCAATTGGGGTTAAATTCGATTGAGTCTAGGTTGATAGAGGATGAACCTGGTACGGGATTAGTGTTGCAAGCGCGTTATGCAGACCTGGTGGTGCTTGGACAGGTTGATTTAGAACAACCTTCTGCATTATTGCAGCAGGATTTGCCACAATATGTTTTGTTGCATGCAGCGCGTCCTATTTTGGTTGTGCCATCCGTAGGGCAATTTTCAGAGCTTCATCGTCACATCATGGTGGCATGGGATGCAAGCCCCAGTGCAATTAGGGCTATTACACATGCGTTACCGTTGCTCAAACAGGCGAAGAGTGTGGACGTTGTTGTGCTGAATGCTGGTGATGCTGATTTTGATGACGTACATGGAGAGCAACCAGGTGCAGATATTGCCCTTTACTTGGCTAGGCATGGCGTCAAAGTCAATGTTGTTTGTCATCACACAAAGATAGAAGTTGGAGAGGCATTGTTGTCGTTTGCGACTATGCAGGATGCTAGTTTGATCGTGATGGGTGGATATGGACATACCCGGTTTCGTGAAGTCTTGCTAGGTGGGGCTACGCGCACCATATTACGGTCAATGACCATCCCAGTTTTTATGTCACATTAATAATTTTTCGTGCAAAGGGCATGGATGCAAATTAAATTCCTTGGAGCGACTGGAACAGTCACCGGCTCTAAATATTTACTCACGTCAGGTTCATCCAAGATATTGCTTGATTGTGGGTTATTCCAAGGCTACAAACAGTTGCGTTTGCGAAACTGGCGGGATTTGCCAGTGCATCCTAGCGAATTGACTGCGGTGGTATTAACCCATGCACATTTAGACCATAGTGGTTATTTGCCGTTATTGGTGAGAAATGGGTTTGTCGGGAAAATTTATTGCAGCGAGGCAACTTATGAGCTTTGTCAAATACTTCTTCCAGATAGTGGTCATTTACAGGAAGAAGAGGCGCACTATGCGAATCGACATGGTTTCTCAAAACATAATCCTGCTTTGCCCTTATATACAGAACAAGATGCACGACAGTCATTACGTTTCTTTTCACCTGTAAAGTTTGGAGCGCGTTTTAGTGTCAGTAAAGAAATAACAGCTGAATTGTTGCCTGCTGGCCATATTCTTGGCGCTGCTATTGTGTCTTTGCGTAGTGGTGATACGACACTGACCTTTTCTGGTGACTTGGGGCGATTGAATGATTCCATCATGGTTAGCCCTTCATTGATTGAAAAAACAGACTACTTGGTGGTCGAATCAACTTATGGTAATCGTTGTCATGATTCAGCTGATTCCGCACAGTTGTTGGCCAAAGTGATCCGTGAAACGGCTAGCCGTGGCGGTGTAACGGTCATTCCTTCTTTTGCTTTGGGGCGTGCTCAGTCATTGTTATATACCATTCATCAGTTGAAGGTGAAGGGGGAAATTCCAGCGTTATTACCCATTTATTTGAATAGTCCTATGGCAATTGATGTCACTGGCTTGTATCGTCGGCATCAGCATGAGCATCGTCTGACGAGTCAACAATGCCAAGCTATGTGCCAAGTTGCTAAGATGGTGAATACCGCAGAGGAATCGATTGCGCTGAATCAGCAGCGTATGCCGATGGTCATCATTGCTGCTAGCGGTATGGCAACCGGTGGAAGGGTGTTGCATCATTTGAAGGCATTTGCTTCGGACGCGCGCAATACAATTTTATTCGCCGGTTATCAAGCGGGTGGTACACGAGGTGCTGCGATGATCGAAGGTGTGGATGCGATTAAGATTCATGGTCAGTATGTGCCGCTACGTGCGCAGGTTAGTCAAATTGAGAATTTGTCGGCACACGCAGATAGGGATGAAATTCTCTCATGGCTGTCACATTTCTCTCAGCCTCCTAAACATACTTTTATTACACATGGTGAATTGGATGCTGCAGATGGATTACGTAAATCTATTCAGGAAAAATTGCACTGGCCTTGTAGTGTGCCAGAGTATCTTGAAAGTGTTGAATTATCATGAATAACCTAAATAAGATGGACATTAATCGTACTCATTGTTTACACATGCGACGCTTGTTGATCGATACGTATCAAGAAAGAGTCGTGTATATGCGCAGCGATTGCCAAGCCTATCAATCAGAAGGATTTGAGGCGAAATCGCGGGTTGAGGTGTGGCGCGGTGAGCAACATATCATTGCTAGTCTTCATGTTGTGCATAGTTCTTCTATGCTGGCGTTGGATGAAGTTGGTTTGTCAGAGGCGGCGTGGTCTGCGTTAGGTGGTGCTGATGGCGATACCATCCAAGTTAAACGTCCTGCACCATTGCAATCGTTTTCTTCGGTGCGTGCCAAAATTTATGATCAACGATTTACATCTAAAAGTATTAGTTTAGTCGTGCAAGATGTTGTTGCTGGCCGTTATTCTGATATTGAAATGGCGGCTTTGATCACAGCATGCTCAGGAAGTCGTATGGACGTGAGTGAAACAATTGCCTTGACCGAAGCCATGATTGCAGTTGGGCAGCGTATGCAATGGAATAGCGATAGGGTGGTTGATAAGCATTGTATTGGTGGCTTGCCAGGTAATCGCACAACTTTATTGGTAGTGCCTATTGTTGCCGCATGTGGCTTGACCATTCCTAAAACGTCATCACGTGCCATTACCTCACCTGCTGGCACTGCTGACACGATGGAAACAATGGCACCGGTCAAATTGGATATTCCCCGTATCAAGCGTGTAGTGGAGCGAGAAAATGGTTGTATTGCTTGGGGTGGAGCGGTCAATTTAAGTCCTGCAGATGATTTGTTGATTCGAGTAGAAAATCCGCTCGGTTTAGATAGTGAAGGCTTGATGGTTGCTTCTATTCTGTCTAAAAAAATCGCTGCAGGCTCGACTCATGTAGTGATTGATATCCCTGTTGGTCCTAGCGCAAAGATTCGTTCTCTGGACGCTGCACACATTCTGTCTGCTAGGTTGGTGGCGGTGGGGAGTGCACTTGGTATTACCGTTCAAACGGTGATCACAGATGGTGCTCAACCAGTTGGGCGTGGTGTTGGGCCGGCCTTAGAAGCATTGGATGTATTAGATGTGTTGCAAAATGCTGCGACAGCACCAGACGATTTACGCCAACGTGCTTTGTTGTTGGCTGCCAAGGTGTTGGAGTTAGGTCAAAAAGCACAACCAGGAGAAGGAATGGCGTTAGCACGTACAGTGCTTGAGAGCGGTGCGGCTTGGCATAAATTCCAGGCTATTTGTGAAGCACAAGGTGGTTTTCGCCAACCACCCAAGGCTATGTATACGCATGAGATGACTTCTGAGCACAGGGGGCGGGTGGTAGCTATTGATAATCAAGTCATAGCCAGGATTGCTAAGCTAGCCGGTGCGCCTAAAGTTCCAGCGGCAGGTCTCACATTTCATGCTCCTTTGGGTAGTGTGTTGGAAGTTGGGCAACCTTATCTCACTATTCATGCTCAGTCACCAGGAGAATTGGCTTACGCACGCTCCTATGCTGAATCACAAAAAAATTTAATTTCATTGCAATAAACTGAATGATAAAACTGATATGGAATCGATAATAAAGCCAATACTTTTTGCCTTGCCCGGTAGTGAAACGTTAGCGACACATTTACGCGCCGTTTTGCCATGTGTTGCGGGCGATATGCAAATACATCAATTCCCGGACGGCGAATCTTGTCCACGTTTTTTGACCCCCGTTGTTGGCCGTGATGTCGTGTTTGTATGTGCGTTTGATCGACCTGACGAAAAAATGATGGGATTGTATCTTGCTGCCTGCGTCGCTCGTGAATTGGGTGCACGCAGCATTGGTTTTGTCATTCCTTATCTTCCTTACATGCGCCAGGATGCTGTATTCAATGAAGGTGAAGGCATCACGTCAGTACATTTTGCAAAACTGATTTCCAGTTGTTGTGATTGGCTTGTTACGGTGGATCCACATTTGCATCGTCATCATGCGCTTTCTGATATTTATTCGATCGCAAGTAGGGTGGTACACGCAGCTCCAGAAATTTCAAAATGGGTGAGCGAGCACGTAAAACGTCCAATTATTATTGGCCCTGATTCTGAAAGTGAACAATGGGTGGCAGAAGTGGCACGGGCTGCGAATTGCCCTTATACAGTGCTACAGAAAATACGTAGTGGTGATCGTATGGTCGAGGTATCGATTCCTGATACAACAGCTTGGGTTGGAATGACTCCTGTATTGGTCGATGACATTGTTTCTACCGCGCGTACCATGGCTGTGGCTGCCAAGCAGATAGTAGCAGCGCATAGGTTATCTCCTATTTGTATTGCGGTGCATCCACTTTTTGCGGGCGATGCGTATGACACGCTGCAAATGGCTGGGGTTGAGCGCATCATCAGTTGTAACACCATTCAACACGAAACTAATCAAATCAATTTATGCAAGCCGATTGCTGTTGCGGTTGAAGCATTGCTCAAAGAAAATAGGGAAAACAAGGTACAACCAGTGCAGCCCGTACCATGATTTGTTATCTCTTTAGTACCCTATAGTATTGAGGTGGTTTTTGATAATTTCGGCACTTTTTCTGAGTGCCATTTTTTCTTGTGGATTGAGTATTGGGTGCAGAGTTGATTGAATGCCTGTGCGTCCGATTACGTGTGGTAGCGATAGCGCGACTTCGGATATACCTTCAACTACGGGCATGACTGTACATGTGGTTAGTATCGCGCGCTCATCGTAAAGGATGCAGCGACTTAAGCGTGCTAGTGCTGCGCCAATGCCATAATAAGTTGCACCTTTGCCATTGATGATGTGATAGGCGGCGCGGCGTACATCGTGGTCAATTTGTTCTTGTATTGCAGGCGTCAAAGTCTTGTCGCATGCTGAAGAGAATTCTTGCAAGGGAATGCCCGCGATAGTCGCACTGGACCACAGCAGTACTTCAGAATCACCATGCTCACCAACTACATAAGCGTGGATAGAGGCCGAGGCGACTCCATACAATTGACTTAATAGAGTGCGAAAGCGAGCGGTGTCTAGCACAGTACCTGTACCCAGTACTCGCTCTGCTGGAAATTGCGACAATTTGACAGCAACTTGTGTCATCACGTCTAAGGGATTAGTCGCTACTAACAAAATTGCATCATGCGCGTACTGTGCTACTTGTGGAACAATTTCGGCAAAGACAGCGGCATTTCTTTGTAATAATGCCATCCGTGTTTCTCCAGGTAACTGATTCACACCTGCGGCCAAAATGACAAGCGAACATCCGACCAAGTCTGCAAAGCTGCCATGGTGAATAGAAATAGGATGGGCAAAAGGTGTGGCATGTAAAATATCCATAACATGTGCTTGGGCCAGTGCTTGGTTTTGATCCACTAATACCAACTCGCTACATACCCCTTGTAATGCCAGAGAGTAGGCAGCGGTACTGCCGACATATCCGGTACCAACAATGCCAATTTTCAATTTTTCACCTTAGTTTGTCTGTCTATCGCTATGAATGTGAATACGGATGATCTGTCAGCGTTTATTGCCGCACACAATCCACAAAATACCCACGCTTGCCATCAATCTCACGTTTGACCAAGCCATGAACATCGGTTTCAAAACCAGGGAATTTCTCGTTGAAATCACGGGCGAATTTCAGGTAATCCACGATAGTTTTATTGAAACGCTCACCAGGAATTAATAAGGGAATGCCTGGTGGATAAGGCGTCAGCAAAATAGACGTGACGCGGCCTTCGAGCTCATCAATGGCTACCCGTTCAATTTCACGGTGCGCCATTTTGGCGAATGCATCGGATGGCTTCATGGCAGGGATCATGTCGGATAGATACATTTCCGTGGTTAAGCGTGCCACGTCGTATTGTTTGTAGAAATCGTGAATTTGATGGCAAAGATCGGCCAAGCCCATGCGCTCGTAGCGTGGGTTGCTGGCGGAAAATTCCGGCAGGATGCGCCAGATGGGTTGATTTTTATCGTAATCATCCTTGAATTGTTGTAGCGCGGTCAGCAAGGTATTCCAGCGGCCTTTGGTAATACCGATGGTGAACATGATGAAGAAGGAATACAAGCCGCATTTTTCGATGATGACGCCGTGTTCAGCTAAATATTTGGTGACGATGGAGGCTGGGATGCCGGTTTCGCCAAACTTGCCTTCCAGCGACAAACCTGGAGTGATGATGGTGGCTTTAATGGGGTCGAGCATGTTGAAGCCTGGTGCCAGTTTGCCGAAACCATGCCAGTCGTCTTCCGCCTTGATCATCCAGTCTTCACGCGAACCGATGCCATCGGCGGCGAACGAACTGGGGCCCCAGACCTGGAACCACCAATCTTGGCCCCATTCTTGATCGATTTTTTGCATCGCGCGGCGGAAATCCAATGCTTCTAAAATACTTTCTTCTACCAGCGCCGCACCGCCTGGCGCTTCCATCATGGCAGCGGCCACGTCGCAGGAAGCGATGATGGAATACTGCGGCGAGGTCGAAGTGTGCATCAAATAGGCTTCGTTGAATGCATCTTGGTCGAGTTTGATGTTTTCTGGCTCTCTGACCAGAATTTGCGATGCTTGTGATAAGCCAGCTAACAATTTATGTGTCGATTGGGTGGAAAAAATCATCGATTCTTTGGTGCGCGGTCTGTCTTTTCCAATCGCATGCATATCCTTGTAAAAATCATGGAAAGTCGCGTGCGGCAACCAGGCTTCGTCGAAATGCAAAGTGTCGATTTCGCCATCCAGCATATTTTGTAGCGTTTCCACGTTGTACACCACGCCGTCGTAAGTCGATTGCGTGATGGTGAGAATACGCGGTTTCTTATTCAACGCTTCTCGTGCAAAGGGATTGGCTTCGATTTTTTTGCGGATGTTTTCCATGCTGAATTCTTCCAGTGGAATCGGCCCAATAATGCCCAGATGATTGCGTGTCGGCATTAAAAATACCGGAATAGCCGCGCACATAATGATGGAGTGCAGAATGGATTTATGGCAGTTGCGATCAACGACGACGATATCGCCAGGCGCGACGGTGGAGTGCCACACCATTTTGTTGGAAGTGGATGTTCCGTTCGTCACGAAGTAGCAATGATCGGCATTAAAGATACGGGCGGCATTGCGTTCTGATGCGGCCACTGGGCCTGTGTGGTCGAGCAATTGGCCTAGTTCTTCAACCGCATTACAGACGTCGGCACGCAGCATGTTTTCACCAAAAAATTGGTGAAACATTTGTCCGATTGGTGATTTTAAAAACGCCACGCCGCCTGAATGTCCAGGGCAATGCCAGGAATAAGAACCATCATTGGCGTAATGCACCAAGGCGCGGAAAAATGGCGGAGACAAACCATCTAAATAAGATTTGGCTTCGCGAATGATATGGCGTGCCACGAATTCTGGCGTGTCTTCAAACATATGAATGAAGCCGTGCAATTCACGCAAAATATCGTTTGGAATATGACGTGAGGTACGCGTTTCACCGTATAAATAAATCGGAATGTCGGCATTTTTGTAGCGAATTTCTTCCACAAATGCACGTAAGGATTTTAAGGCGTAGTCGGTTTCTTCCAATGATCCATCGCCAAATTCTTCATCGTCGATCGACAAAATAAAAGCCGAAGCGCGTGATTGCTGCTGCGCAAATTGCGATAAATCGACATAGCTGGTGACTCCCACCACTTCCATGCCTTCCTTCTCCATTGCATCAGCAAGCGCGCGTATGCCCAGGCCAGAGGTGTTTTCTGAACGAAAATCTTCGTCGATGATGACAATAGGGAAGCGAAATTTCATGGGTGTTTCCTACAGAGATATTAAAGATGGTAAGGATGAAACGTGGGGTGAAATGTAGGGTGTAATAAGCGAAGCGCATTACACCTTCATCGAAGGCACCATGCGGCGCAATGCGCTTCGCTTATTGACGCCCTACGGTTTTTGTATTTTTGCATATGTCACAAAGGCATAGTCGCACGCATTTTGCGCCGAATAATACGCTTCTCGCTGCACTTCTCGCCATTGTTTTTGATCAATTTTTGGAAAGAACGTATCGCAGTCAAACTGCTTATCAATTTCTGTCACAATCAATTGATCGACATAAGACCATGCTTCAGCAAAAATTTGCGCACCGCCAATGATGAAGGCTTCGGCATCGTTTTCCTCATTTTTATCAGCATTGAGTAAGGCGATGGCGGCAGGCAACGAAAGCGCAGTTTCAACACCATCATGCTGCCAGTCTGGATTGCGCGTGATGACAATATTGCGTCGCTGTGGCAGCGCTCGTCCAATCGAGTCAAACGTCTTGCGTCCCATCAAAATCGGGCGATGGAATGTGGTGCGTTTGAAATGCGCCAAATCCTCTGGCAAATGCCAGGGCAGGGTGTTGTTGATGCCGATGCCACGTTGGGCATCCATGGCGACGATTAGAGTGAGCTTCATACTGCGACCGCTGCTTTGATATGAGGATGGGATTGATAGTTGATGATTTCAATATCCTCAAATCGATAATCAAAAATGGATGCTGGTTTGCGTAAAAATTGTAATTGCGGCGCAGCGTAGGGCGTACGAGACAATTGCTCTTCGACTTGCGTCATGTGATTGGAATACAAATGGCAATCACCGCCAGTCCAAATAAATTCGCCTACGTCCAAACCGGCTTGCTGCGCCATCATGTGCGTCAACAAGGCATACGAGGCAATGTTAAACGGCACGCCCAGAAAAATATCCGCGCTGCGTTGATAAAGCTGGCAAGACAGCTTGCCATCCGCGACATAAAACTGAAACAGCGCGTGGCAGGGTGGCAATTTCATCTTGGGGACGTCTGCCACATTCCAGGCTGAAACAATCATGCGACGTGAGTCGGGATTGTGTTTGATTTGGTCCAAAACCTGCGTGATTTGATCGATGTGGCCACCATCGGGCGTCGGCCAACTACGCCATTGCACGCCATACACTGGGCCAAGATTGCCTTGCTCATCGGCCCAGTCATCCCAAATCGATACGCCATTTTCTTTCAAATATTGAATGTTGCTGGAACCGGCCAAAAACCAGATCAGCTCGTGAATGATGGATTTCAAGTGCAGTTTTTTTGTGGTCAGTAAGGGAAAACCTTGCTGCAAATCAAAGCGCATTTGATAGCCAAATACGGAGACTGTTCCCGTACCAGTACGGTCGGTTTTGATTTGCCCATGTTGTTGCACATGGCGCATGAGATCGAGATATTGCTGCATGTTGTGAATTCGGTAATATTTTTTTAGTGCGTTTTTTATTGATGAACATGAAACTGCAACGCAGCCAAATTCGCATAAGTTCCGCCCAATGCGACCAAGGAAGCATGCGTGCCGGTTTCAACAATTTTTCCATCTTCCATTACGATAATGCGATCCGCTTTTTGTACGGTGGCTAAGCGATGCGCAATGATCAGTGTGGTGCGGCCTTGCATAGCGGCTTCTAATGCGCTTTGTACCAGGCGTTCAGATTCTGCATCCAGTGCGCTGGTTGCTTCATCAAGCAATAATAACGGAGGGTTTTTCAGCAAAGCACGCGCAATCGCGATGCGCTGGCGTTGTCCACCAGATAAACGCACGCCGCGCTCTCCCAAAAACGAATGATACGACTCTGGTAATTTTTCGATGAATTCATGCGCGGCAGCCATTTTGGCAACGGCGATGATTTCAGCATCAGTGGCATTTGGACGGCCATAACGGATGTTTTCCATCACGTTGGCAGAAAAAATCATGGTGTCCTGTGGCACGATACCGATGGCATTGCGTAGGGTCTGCAAATCAAGTTGCCTGATATTGACGCCATCCAGCGTAATTTCGCCTTTTTGTGGATCGTAAAAGCGCAGCAATAATTGGAAGAGAGTGGTTTTGCCGGCACCGGATGAGCCAACGATGGCCACGGTTTCACCCGGTTGGATGATGAGCGACAAATCTGATAATGCCGCTGATTCTGGGCGTGATGGATAACAGAAAGTGACGTTTTGCAGCGCTAATGCTGCGCCGCTGGAAACACGTGGTGGCAGTGTTAATGCATTTGCAGGTGTGGGAGAGTAGATGTCAGAGGATGTGGAGAGCAATTCCAGCAAGCGCTCCGTTGCACCGGCGGCACGTTGTACGTCACCCATGACTTCGGATAAGGCACCAATCGCACCTGCCACGATAGCGGCGTATAAAATGAATTGTCCCAATTCGCCGCCCGTCATTTTCCCTTGAATTACAGCGTGCGCACCTAGCCATAACACAAATACAATCGCACCAAATACGAGTAAAATCGCCAGCGCTGTCAATATCGAGCGAGCACGTATGCGCTGCAGAGCGGTTTGAAATGCGGCTTCTATGCTAGTGCCAAAGCGTTGTGTTTCAATTTCTTCATGGGTAAATGCTTGTACAGTTGGCATGGCATTCAGAATTTCGCCTGCCATGGCGGACGCATCGGCAACCCGATCTTGCGAGTCGCGGGATAATTTCCGTACCCGGCGACCAAACATCACGATAGGGATTACCACTGCTGCCAACATGAAGATGATAATGGCGGATAGTTTTGCACTGGTGATGAACAACATCGCCATGCCGCCGACAAACAACAGCATATTGCGAAGCGCTAATGACAGACTGGTGCCAACGATGGCTTGAATTAGCGTGGTGTCGGTAGTGAGGCGAGATAAGACTGCGCCAGTTTGCATAGTTTCAAAAAATTGCGGGCTTTGGCGCAGCACATGGGCGTATACGGCATTGCGTACGTCAGCGGTAATGCGTTCACCCAGCCATGACACGGTGTAAAAACGTGCTGCGGTTGCCACCGCTAATATGCTGGCAACGCCAAATAAAGCGAAGAAATACAGATCGATATGTTGGCTGCTTTGATTGCCTGTGGCGCCAAAACCTAAATCGATCATTTGTTTGAACGCATAAGGAATCGCCAAGGTTGAGCTAGCAGCAACGATTAATGCAATGCCAGCGAGGATGAATTGGGAGCGATAAGGCGCTAAAAAAGGCAGTAAACCTTTGAGGATGGCAAGGCTGCTTTTTTTCGGTTCGGGTGAGGCGGATGTTGATAGTGTTGATGCTGCCGTTGGTGGCATCGAAGTGGAAGAACGTCTCATTTTACTTTGTGTGTACTTTTTGTTTTTTGCTTGGAAATAAAGCAATTAAATTAATTCATGGAATTCATAGAATTCATGAAATTCATAGATTTTTTAGAGGAGCAATCATACCACTATGAGTAGCAAATTAAGCTTAGATCGTATTCTGCAATCACAGGGTGTTGGTACCAGAAAATGGTGCCGTGAATTAATCAGCGATGGCGAAGTGCAGATTGATGGTGTTGTTGTTGATGATTACCGCCTCATGTTTGAAACAAATGGTTTGGTGTTTACCTTGTTTGATGAGGAATGGGTTTATCGCAAGCATTTATATCTTGCTTTAAACAAGCCGTCTAATTTTGAATGCTCCAGAAAACCCAGCCATCACCCTGCTGTATTGACGCTGTTACCAGAAGAATTCTCGTGGCGCGAAGTCCAACCAGTTGGTCGCTTGGATCACGATACGACTGGCTTGTTATTACTGTCAGACGATGGCGCATTCATCCATGCGCAATCCTCCGCTAAGCGTCATGTGCCTAAAGTTTACGTTGCTACCACACAAGATCCTGTCACCGATGAGTTGATCGCACAATTATTGGGCGGTGTGCAATTACACGACGAACCCGCCCCATTAGCCGCACTCGAATGCCGCAAACAAGGCGAACACCAACTAGAAATCGTGCTGGATCAGGGCAAATATCACCAAGTCAAACGCATGCTGGCAGCGGCTGGCAATCATTGCGCAGCACTGCGCCGTTCTGCCATTAATCAATTGACCTTGGAGTCTTTGGATTTGGAAGAGGGTGAATGGTGTTATTTGGATTCAGATCAACTGGGTTTATTGGGGTGAGTTTTTGTAAATTAATTTTCAGTAATATGCCAAAGACAAGACCCTTTGCTTTCTTTATCTAAACCAGTTAGCAATGCAGCATGTGCGGCTAACTCTTGCTCGTTGGCAGGTAGTACGATGATGTCGGTAAACGTCATGTTTTGCGTTGTTTCTTCATTGCTTGCGGTTTGTTCTGTGACATCCGCATCAATGTTGATCAAGCTATTTTGACCTCTGGTCATTGCTAAATACACATCTGCCAGCAATTCTGCATCCAATAAGGCGCCGTGTAGTTTGCGGTGTGCGTTTGATATGTCGTAGCGATCGCATAAAGCATCCAGTGAGTTACGTTTGCCAGGATGCATTTCTTTGGCTTGTACTAAGGTATCGATGACGTTGGTGACGTCATCCGTGAAGTTGGGTAAATCTAATCGTTGGAATTCAGCATTCAGAAATCCCAAATCAAATGGGGCGTTGTGAATAATGATTTCAGCGCCGCGTATGTAATCACGGAATTCGGTCAGAATTTCGGCGAATTTGGGTTTGTCGCTAAGAAATTCAGTACTTAATCCATGAACTGCCAGCGCACCCTCTGAAGAGTCACGTTCTGGATTGATATAACGGTGAAAGTTGTTGCCGGTCAACTGGCGATTTTTTAATTCCACGCAACCGATTTCAATGATGCGGTCACCAGATTTTGGGTTTAAGCCAGTTGTTTCTGTATCTAATACGATTTGGCGCATGATCAAAGTAAATGTGGAGTAAGAAGTAATCAAAAACAAAAAAATAACCAAAATACAATTTTTATATGTAAATTTAGTTAACGTAATTTAAACGTAATCCGAGTTTAGCAGTTGGCATAAAACATCGTAAAGTATTGTTTTTTATCAATAAATTACGCGAAAGCAATCGATTAATTTGTAACTTTTCTTGACGTTTGGCGTTATTCAGGGCATCATCCGTCAGTTAAAATTTAGTAAAAAACCTAGTCAAAAACTCTAATAAAAAACTAGTAAAAAGCTTAGCTTGAATACATCGCATGCTTTTTTATATATCTCGTCTCGTATTTTAGCTTCTCGATCAATCGTAGTTAATAACACTGGAAACCCATGCAACAAATAAAATTGCGGTATGTAGCATTGGCTATCTTATTTCCTTTTGCTATTGCCATCCCACGTTTTTCGCAAGCCAATGACATCGCGCTTCCCATTTTTTCGGCCAATACAAAAATAGTACCATCTGGCAATATGAGTGAAACGGGGGCGGTAACCAGCTTCAATATCAATCCTAATAATAAAACATCTTCTAGCAATGAGTTGGAGTTAAGGCTGACCACTAATGGTTTGGCTAATATGCCACCTTTGCCGCCAATTTCTGCAGTGCCTCAGATACCTCTTATCCCAGAGGTGGATGTGTGGGGGCGTATACGCAATGGTTTTGGTATCCCTGATTTGGATAACCCCTTAGTTGCTAATCAGTTGGCCTGGTATAGCGCTCGGCCTGATTATATTCAACGTACTACTACGCGTGCCTCACGTTACTTGTTCCATGTGGTGCAGGAGCTGGAAAAGCGCAATATGCCTATGGAGTTGGCTTTATTGCCGTTTATTGAATCAGCGTTTAATCCGCAGGCGTTTTCAAGTGCCAAGGCTGCGGGTATGTGGCAATTTATTCCATCTACCGGGCGTGATTTTAATTTAAAGCAAAACATGTTTAAGGACGAGCGTCGTGGTGTATTGACCTCGACGGATGCCGCTTTAAATTATTTGCAAAAATTGTATGGCATGTTTGGAGATTGGCAATTAGCCTTGGCCGCTTACAACTGGGGTGAGGGCTCGGTACAGCGTGCGATCAAAAAAAACCAAGCTGCGGGTAAGCCAATTGATTTTAATAGTCTGTCACCATTGATGCCTGCAGAAACACGCAATTATGTGCCTAAATTGCAAGCTGTTAAGAACATCATTGCGCATCCAGCAGAATATGGAATTGCGTTGCCAAAAGTAAATAATCAGCCATATTTCACGGCAGTAAACAAAACGCGTGACATTGATGTCAAAGTTGCTGCGCAGTTGGCCGAATTATCGATTGATGAATTTAAGGCGCTTAATCCACAATTTAATCGCCCTGTCATTATCGGCGGCGCTAAAACGCAAATTCTGTTGCCTCCAGAAAATGCTGATAAATTTAAATTTAATTTGGAGCAGTGGGGACATGCCTTGTCTTCCTGGACGACGCATACCATCACTAATACGCGTGAACGTATCGAAACCCTTGCGGCGAAATTTAGAACTACGCCAGCTGTAATTCGCGAAGTGAATCACATTCCTGCAAAAATGCGTTTGAAAGTCGGTTCCACTATTTTGGTTCCCAAAAACAACACAACAGAAAAAGACATCGCGCCAGAACTTGCGGATAATGCCACGCTCGCTGTCGAGCCAGATTTGCCTCCTAGCAAACGTATTTACGTCAAAGTAGGAAAACGTGACAGCCTGGCGTCAATCGGACAGCGATATAAAGTTAGTGTTGCGCAAATTCGTTCTTGGAATAGTTTGCGTAGTAATAGCGTCACTAAAGGGCAACGTTTGCAGTTGCACGTGCCTTATAAGCTGGCCTCTACCAAAAAAGGGCGCAAATTGGTCGCGCATAAAACACATTTAGATAGAATGAAGTTGGCTCAAAATTAAGTCTTATAGCTTTGGTGTGAGCGTTATTTATGCTACAGCTATCAACATTTTTGCTAATTAAATTGTTAATTACTTTGAAAAAATCTGTGAAACGTTCTTTAAATTTCAAAACTTATCTTGTTTTATGTGCGTTCACGGTGGTGTCGAATGTGGCAATGTCTAACGTCGATTTACCTAGGGTAAAAAATTGCATGTCTTGTCATACTGTTAATCGTAAATTGATTGGCCCTGCTTTTAAAGATGTTGCGACAAAATATGCTAATCATCCCAATCAAAAAGAAATCGAAGATCAGCTTGTTCAAAAGGTCATGAAAGGTGGTAGTGGTGCATGGGGGGTAGTTCCTATGCCAGCAAACACGCAAGTCAATGAAAAAGAAGCACGCTTATTAGTAAAGTGGATCTTATCCTTAAAAAAATCCTAAGTAGGTTTTTAGTTCAGATTCGTAGTTTAAGTTCGTAGTTCAGGTTTTTAGTTTTTGGTTTTTCTTATCTTCTTAACCCCTATTTTTTAACTAGCTTGCAAATCCATTTTGGCTGAGGATGTTTGAAAGCTTGGTGTGATTCGAGCGATTTTGTGAGTCACACCATGTCTGAAACTTCTCATACTACTCATACTTTATTTTCTGATTTGAATCTCGGTGAGCCACTTGTACGCGCTTTGCGTGAGGTCGGTTATGAGTCGCCGTCCCCGATTCAAGCTGCAACGATTCCTGTATTGTTGGCTAATCGTGATGTACTTGGCCAGGCGCAAACCGGTACCGGTAAAACAGCGGCATTTGCTCTGCCAATTCTTTCTCGTATTGACGTCAAACAAAATATGCCGCAGGCATTGGTATTGGCTCCCACGCGTGAATTGGCGATTCAAGTGGCAGAAGCATTTCAGCGTTATGCCGCGCATATTCCTGGTTTTCATGTCATGTCTATTTATGGTGGGCAAAGCTATGGTGTGCAACTAAGCGCTTTGCGTCGTGGTGTGCATGTGGTGGTGGGTACGCCTGGTCGTGTGATCGATCATCTGGATAAGGGGTCGCTGGACTTGTCGCAACTAAAAATGTTGGTGCTTGATGAGGCTGACGAAATGTTGCGCATGGGGTTTATCGATGATGTAGAGCGCATCTTGCAAGAAACACCAGAAACACGCCAAACCGCTTTGTTTTCCGCCACGATGCCTTCTGCTATTAAACGGATTGCGCAAACCTATTTGCGGAAACCAGCAGAAATCACGATTGCTTCCAAAACAGGTACTGCTGATAATATCAGACAGCGTTATTGGACGGTCAGTGGTTTGCACAAATTAGATGCGTTGACTCGCATTTTGGAGGCGGAAACTTTTGATGGCATGATCATTTTTTCACGTACCAAGTTGGGTACAGAAGAGCTGGCAAGCAAGTTACAAGCGCGCGGTTTTTCTGCTGCTGCGATTAATGGTGATATCCAGCAGCAACAACGAGAGCGTACCATCGCGCAGCTGAAAGATGGTGAGATTGATATTTTGGTCGCAACTGATGTCGCAGCGCGTGGCTTGGATGTGGACCGGATTAGTCATGTTATTAATTATGACGTGCCTTACGATCCAGAAAGCTACACCCATAGAATTGGTCGTACCGGTCGAGCTGGACGTAGTGGAGAGGCAATTTTGTTCATTACTCCACGTGAAAAAAATTTGCTTAAAGTCATTGAGCGCGCGACTCGCCAACCGATTGTGCCGTTGGAATTGCCCAGTATTCAAACAGTGAATAATGTGCGTATTGCGAAGTTTAAAGATCAAATTAGTACTACGTTGGCCACTGGTGGATTGGATGTGTTTGCATCATTGATAGAAGAGTATGAGCGTGAGCACAACATTCCTGCGATTGAAATCGCTGCTGCGTTGGCAAAAATGGCACGTGGTGGGACGCCATTATTGTTAGAGAAAAAGCCGCGCGAAGAAAAAAGTAAAGAAGATAAGCAAATTACACAATCCGTGTCTGCTAATCGGCCTTTTGCCCGCTCCGTTTCTAATAGTGTTAATAATTCCGGAATGCGAACTTATCGAATTGAAGTTGGCCATACACATGGTGTCAAACCTGGGAATATTGTGGGTGCAATTGCTAACGAAATTGGATTGAATGCAAAAAATATTGGTCGTATTGGTATTCATGATGATTACAGCCTGTTGGATTTGCCAGCGGACCTGCCAAAATCGCTTTTGGATCATTTAAAAACCGTGTGGGTGGCAGGGCAGCAATTACGTATCAGTTGCAATGGCGTAGGTGATGAGCGCCAATCAAAATCCAAGCCATATCGCAAGGGCGGTAAGCGCGGTGAAAAATAAATTGGTTTGATCTTAAAAGGATCGAAAAGCTTGTTTACAAGAGGTGTGGTTTATTGCTACAATCTTGCCTCTCGCATAAGGGGGTATAGCTCAGCTGGGAGAGCGCTTGCATGGCATGCAAGAGGTCAGCGGTTCGATCCCGCTTACCTCCACCAGTAAGTTCCATTTTGTATTAGTGGATTGCGTTGCGAAAAGTTGTATAGCGGCAGGTTTCACTGTAGTTCATGGTCCCCATCGTCTAGAGGCCTAGGACATCACCCTTTCACGGTGAGTACAGGGGTTCGAATCCCCTTGGGGACGCCAAGAATGGCGTTGTTGTGTTGCTGAATTACTGTTTTCGCTTATATACATAGACCGATTATTGTCTCCATCGTCTAGAGGCCTAGGACATCACCCTTTCACGGTGAGTACAGGGGTTCGAATCCCCTTGGAGACGCCATATAAAAAACCACGCTAACGCGTGGTTTTTTGCTTTGATTCTTTGTGTTTTTATATTGTTAAGTGCCGGCCATGAAGGTCCGTACGCCTGATCCTATAAATTGTACGCCGATACAAACAAGCAAAAATCCCATCAAGCGTCCCAATGCATCCATGCCTTCTCTGCCGATCAATCTTGATGCGAATTGAGCGGAGCGCAAAGTGAGCCACATGACGATGCAAGTGAGAAAAATACTGAGAAGTGCACCGCCATATGCCAGTATTTCTTTTACATTATTATTAATTTCGGCAATTTCAGTTGAAATCCCTATTACCACAGCAATCGAACCAGGGCCGCTAATACTGGGTAGTGCGAGTGGGAAAAAGGCAATTTCACCTTTGGTGTGATGTGCTGCCGAATGTTCGTTGTTGCTTTGAAAAAGCATGCGGTAACCTAGTATGGCAACTGTTACGCCACCAGCAATCCGTAGCGCACCGTAGGAAATACCAAATCCCTGCAAAATAAAAACACCGGCGAATAGGCTGACTGTCAGAATCGCAAAAGCATAAACACAAGCTTTGCGTGCTTGTTGATTCCGTTTAGATTCCTCCATATTCGTTGTCAAAGACAAAAACAAAGGGATTTTTGACAGCGGATTAGTAATGGTCAGTAAACTGACCAGACTGCCTAAAAAGAACGAAACGAAAGTTTTGTGGATTAAGCTTGTCAATAAATCCATTTTTTGTTCCTCATTTATGTAATGAACTATTTTGTACTGTACTCGTTTTCATGGAAGTATGGATTAGATGAGGTTTTTTCAATTTTTAAGTTTCTAAATTTTTAACTTCTTTTTTCATTCTTGATTTCTTGCAAAATCGTCGTTGAGATTTCTTCAATTGATTTTGTTGTGGAAGATAACCAGCGTATGCCTTCACGTTTCATCATGCGTTCTGCTTCATTAATTTCATAACGACAGTTTTCAATCGAGGCGTATTTGCTGCCTGGTAACCGTTCATTGCGAATTTCCGATAGGCGTTCTGCTGCGATGCTGAGGCCGAAAATTTTATTTTTATACGGTGGTAATGAAGAGGGCAGTTTGCCGCGTTCGAAATCATCAGGAATTAATGGATAGTTAGCTGCTTTGATGCCATATTGCATGGCTAAATACAAGCTGGTGGGCGTTTTTCCCGAGCGGGAAACACCGACCAAAATCACATCAGCAGTTGATAAGTTTTTGTGCGATTGGCCGTCATCATGCGCCAATGAAAAATTAATCGCTTCAATCCGATTTTTATAAGCTTCGCTATCCACGATGTTGTGCGAGCGTCCTACCGTATGCGTAGATTTGACTTCCAGTTCTTTTTCCAGTGGATCAACAAAAGTTTGGATCAAGTCCATATACATGCTTTGGGAGCGTCGGACTACGCTGGATAACTCACTTTTGACCAGAGTAGAAAACACAATCGGCCGTTTACCGCTAATGGTAAATGTATCGTTGATCTTGCGTACTGCATCGTGCGCTTTGGTAATGGTGTCGATAAAAGGCAGGCGGACTTTTTGGAAACTCAAGTCGAATTGGCTTAACACGGCATTGCCAAAAGTTTCAGCCGTAATTCCTGTTCCATCCGATACAAAAAAAACGGTAGGAGCGGCAGTAGCGATGGAGGAGAAATGCTCGGGGTTGTGATTTTGCATGATGGTGTCGATAGAGTGACTGGTATAAAATGGCGCTCGATAAAAGATATTGTCTGCACTGAATTAAAAATAACAAAAAAACAATAAAGTGTGGCGTGAAAACTACCAAGATTTCTCATTATAAAACTAGAGGTTATTATGTCCAACGCAGTATCAGGAAGTCGGGCTCAGCAAGGTGTTGAGACAAATAAAGCGCGCTATGTCGCTTTATTTGAAGATTTACGTATGACGGATGTGGAATCAGTCGGTGGTAAAAATGCGTCGCTGGGTGAAATGATTAGCCAGTTAGCGAGTGCTGGAGTGCGGGTTCCAGGTGGTTTTGCTACCACAGCACAAGCTTTCCGTGACTTTTTGGCGTATAGCGCACAGGGAGGTGCCAGTCTTGCTGAGCGCATTGCTCAACGTCTCGAAGCATTGGATATCGACGATGTGCGTGCTTTGGCACAAGCCGGTGCTGAAATTCGTCAGTGGATTATTGATACACCTTTTCAACCACGTTTGACCAAAGAAATTACCGAGTTTTATCAAGCTTTAGTCGCGGATTCGGTGGGGGAGATTTCGTTTGCTGTGCGTTCTTCGGCAACGGCAGAAGATTTGCCGGATGCTTCTTTTGCTGGTCAGCAAGAAACGTTTTTGAATGTTGTTGGAATTGAAAACGTATTGGAAGCGATGAAGCATGTTTTTGCTTCGCTGTATAACGATAGAGCGATTTCCTATCGTGTTCACAAAGGTTTTACTCACGCCGAGGTGGCCCTGTCAGCAGGCGTGCAACGTATGGTGCGCTCTGATGTGGGCGCTGCGGGTGTGATGTTTACGCTGGATACTGAGTCTGGCTTTAAAGACGTTGTCTTTATCACTTCCAGCTATGGTTTGGGCGAAACAGTGGTGCAGGGAGCCGTCAATCCAGATGAGTTTTATGTCCATAAACCCATGTTGGAATTGGGTAAGTTGCCCATTATTCGTCGCAATATTGGATCGAAATTGATCAAAATGGAATTCACCAACGATGCCAAAGCAGGCCGTTCTGTGCAGACTGTGGATGTGCCAGCGGCGTTGCGTAATCGTTATTCCTTGGCGGATGAAGAGATCGTTGAGTTAGCCAAATATGCTGTCATCATTGAGAAGCATTATGGTCGTGCTATGGACATCGAATGGGGAAAAGATGGCCATGATGGAAAGTTATACATTCTGCAGGCGCGTCCAGAAACGGTGAAATCACAACAAAAATCTGGTGACGTACAGCAACGTTTCAAACTGAAGGGCAGTAGTACCGTATTGGCGACAGGCCGTGCGATTGGTCAAAAAATTGGCGCTGGGCCGGTGCGCGTGATTCACGATCCCGCTGATATGGAACGTGTACAACCTGGCGATGTCTTGGTGGCAGATATGACGGACCCAAATTGGGAGCCAGTCATGAAACGTGCCGCAGCGATTGTGACCAATCGTGGTGGACGTACTTGCCATGCGGCGATTATTGCGCGTGAGTTGGGCGTGCCAGCCGTTGTCGGTTGCAACGATGCGACAACGACGCTGAAGGATGGAACATTCGTCACCGTATCTTGCGCTGAAGGCGATGAAGGCAAGGTTTACGACGGTTTACTCGATACGGAAGTGAGTGAAGTGGTCCGTACTGAACTACCTGATTTGCCATTGAAAATTATGATGAATGTGGGTAATCCGCAGCTGGCGTTTGATTTTCAATCGATACCGAATGCAGGCGTGGGTTTGGCTAGGTTGGAATTCATCATCAACAACAATATTGGCGTTCACCCAAAAGCGATATTGGAATATCCAAATATCGATCCTGATCTGAAAAAAGCAGTGGAATCCGTGGCGCGCGGCCATGCTTCTCCCAAGGCGTTTTACATTGATAAATTGGCTGAAGGCATTGCCACGATTGCTGCGGCATTCTGGCCCAAGCCAGTGATTGTGCGTTTGTCGGATTTCAAGTCAAACGAGTATAAAAAATTGATAGGTGGTTCACGTTACGAACCGGATGAAGAAAATCCTATGTTGGGTTTCCGTGGTGCTGCGCGTTATTTGGCCGAGGATTTTGCAGAGTCATTTGAAATGGAATGTTTGGCCATGCAGCGTGTGCGCAACGATATGGGTTTGACCAATGTGGAAATCATGGTGCCTTTCGTTCGTACCCTGAATCAAGCAGAAAAGGTCATTGCTTTGTTAGCGAAAAATAAGTTGGTGCGTGGCGAGAACGGTTTGCGCTTAATCATGATGTGTGAGGTGCCTTCCAATGCATTGTTGGCTGAACAATTTTTGGAATATTTTGATGGTTTCTCCATTGGTTCAAACGATTTGACGCAGTTGACATTGGGTTTGGATCGTGATTCCGGCATGCCTTTGTTGGCGGCCGATTTTGATGAGCGCGATCCTGCGGTGCAGGTGTTGTTGTCCCGAGCGATTGCTGCTTGCCGTGCGCAAGGAAAATATATTGGTATCTGTGGGCAAGGACCTTCCGATCATCCGGATTTTGCGCAATGGCTGATGCAAGAAGGCATCGCATCGATTTCATTAAATCCTGATTCGATCATGGATACCTGGGAAAATTTGGCAAAGGCGAAAGGGTAAAAGGTAACGACATGCAATATATTTCTACCCGATCTAGTTCGGTTAATGCAGATACATCTGCAGCGCAGTCTTTTTCTGACATTTTGTTAGGGGGCTTGGCCCCTGATGGTGGTTTGTATTTGCCAGTCACGTATCCGCAAGTCAGTGGTGTCGAATTGGATGCATGGCGCACATTGTCGTATGCCGATTTGGCGTACAACATCTTAAAAAAATTCGCTACGGATATCCCAGACGATGATTTGCATGCATTAGCGCACAAAACCTATTGTCAGGACGTGTATTGCAACAGCCGTTCCGATGAGGATGCTGGGCAAATTACGCCATTGCGTGTGATACAAAAAAAAGGTGACACGACCTTGATATTACAAGCCTTATCCAATGGGCCGACTTTGGCGTTCAAGGATATGGCGATGCAATTGTTGGGTAATTTGTTTGAATACACATTGGCTAAACAAAACGCTGAATTGAATATTTTTGGCGCGACTTCGGGTGATACAGGCAGTGCGGCGGAATATGCGATGCGCGGCAAAAAAGGCATTCGTGTTTTTATGCTGTCACCGCATAAAAAAATGAGCCCATTTCAAACTGCGCAAATGTTCAGTTTGCAAGACCCGAATATTTTCAATATCGCCGTGAAAGGCGTGTTTGATGATTGCCAAGATATGGTTAAAGCAGTATCGAATGATTTGACATACAAAGTGCGTCAAAAAATCGGCACGGTGAATTCAATCAATTGGGCGCGTGTTGTGGCGCAGGTGGTGTATTACTTCCGTGGCTATTTAAGCGCAACGACCAATAATCAACAGAAGGTGTCGTTTACCGTTCCATCTGGTAACTTCGGCAATATTTGCGCCGGACATATTGCTCGCATGATGGGTCTGCCCATCGATCAATTGGTGGTTGCTACCAATGAAAATGATGTGCTGGATGAGTTTTTTCGCACCGGTGTGTATCGTGTGCGGAAATCATTCGAAACGCACCATACCAGTAGTCCATCCATGGATATTTCTAAGGCATCTAATTTTGAGCGCTTTGTATACGATTTGTTGGGACGTGATGGTGATCGAGTGCGTGCTCTATTTCAAAAAATCGACACCCATGGTGGTTTTGATTTGTCTGGTAACCTGGGTAGCGATGGTGATGAGTTCTCTAAGCTGGCGCAATATGGTTTTGTTTCTGGAAAATCAACCCATCAAGATCGCTTAAAAACGATACGTAATGTACAAACTATGTCTGGCGTGACGATTGATACACATACGGCTGATGGTGTCAAAGTGGCTTTGGAACACATCAAACCCGGCGTGCCGATGATTGTTTTAGAAACAGCGCTGGCAGCGAAGTTTAATGAAACCATCAAAGAAGCATTAGGACACGATGCCGAACGCCCAGCAGGTTTTGAAAACATTGAGGCATTGCCGCAGCGCTTTGAAGTGATGTCAACGGACGTCGATCAGATGAAGGCTTACATCGCTAAGCACACTGGTTTATAAAAGTTTGTAAAAATAAGGCGAACTCAATCATGACATTCCCATTTCGCATCGGCCAGGGCTACGACTGTCACAAATTGGTAGCTGGACGTCCGTTGATTATTGGGGGTGTCACGATTCCCCATCATCTAGGTTTGCTCGGACATTCAGATGCAGACGTGCTGTTGCATGCAGTGATTGATGCAATCATAGGCGCTGCTGGGTTGGGGGATATTGGACGCCATTTTCCGGATACGAATCCACAATTCGCCGGCGCTGATTCACGTGTGTTGTTGCGTGCTGCCGCTAAACTTGTGGCGGTGCATGGTTATGCGATTGCTAATATTGATGCCACCGTCATTGCGCAAGCACCTAAAATGGCGCCGCATATTCCTCACATGATTGCAGTGATTGCGCAAGACCTGGGAATCTCATCCGGACAAGTGAATATCAAAGCAAAAACGAACGAAAAATTAGGTTTTTTGGGGCGAGAAGAGGGCATAGCAGTAGAAGCCATCGCACTGATTTCCAGTATTTCGCATTAATTGATTAAATCAAATGATGAAATAACATGCGTATCACGTGTATCATCCCCTTTGTTTTGTGTTTTTTGCATATTTTTATACCTATCCATTTTGATATTTAATCTATTTGTAGCTGAGGCATAAGCGGTATGACATACCTAACAGAAAGCTTGGTGACGATTGGTGGCATCTTCATTTTTGGTGTCATTTTATATAATCAATGGCAAGAGTATCAGGCTAAAAAAAGGGTTGATCGTGCTTTTTCGTCTGAACATGATGATGTATTGATGACGCCTGAAACAAATGGGCCAAATGCAGATGGAAAAAGGCATGAGCCAAGTTTTATTAATGATAAAAAGTCAGCGTTAGATTCAGATCATTCTGCTTCTCAATCCACTATTCAGTCGGTTTCTCAAGAGGCGGAAAATGTAGAAGAAACGCCTGTTTTGCCTAAAGAATTGCCAGTGGATGAAGGTATTGATTGCGTGATTCCCATGATGCTGGAAGAAGCTGTGCGTGGCGATAGAATTATTACCCTCTTCCAGGCGCTGCGCCATGTAGGAAATAAAGCCGTTCACTCAATCGGTCAGAATCTTGATGGAAGCTGGGAAGTGGTGACGCGCGAACGGATGTATACCGCGTTGCGAGTAGGTGTTCAACTCGCCAGCCGTAGCAAGGTGTTGAATGAATTAGAGTTTTCTGAGTTGGTAACACGCTTGCGCCAGGTAGGCGATGAATTGTCGGCTGAGCCAGATGTGCCAGATATGGCCGCCGTGATCACCGAAGCACGTCGGTTGCATCAATTCATAGTTGATCATGATGTACGTTTAAGCGTGAATGTGCATTCCAATAGCGCACCTTGGGAGATTGATGCGCTTTCCATGGTATTGGAAAAGCAAGGATTTACTTTGCGCGCTGATCGTGCGGACGATAATTTTTGGATGCCAGATGGTCATGTGGGTTTCTTGTTTTCTTTGAATACAAATGCGGCTCCTTCTGATTCGTCTAATAATGCCACCACATTACGTCTGACTTTATTGCTAGATGTGCCACGTGTTGCATCACAAAAAGACGGCTTTGGCGCCATGATTGCCTGCGCGCAATTTTTGGCAAGGCAACTGGATGGAACCATTGTGGATGATGGTAATCAAGTTTTACCAGATGCAGCATTGGAAGAGATAGCCCAGCAAGTATTGGCTTTTTATGACGACATGCAGAAATGGAATATCCCAGCTGGTTCAACTAGAGCATTACGCTTATTTTCTTAAATAATTCCTATATGCCGCATGATGTCAGATGATGCAAAGCAAGACAGGCAGCTGCGTGCCAAGTGGCTGCGTCTTGAGTTGGAAAAGCATAACCAGGCTTATTATGTTCATGACACCCCTACCATTCCGGATGCTGAATACGATCTTCTCTTTCGTGAATTGCAAGAATTAGAGATCGCCTATCCTGAGTTATTAGCACCAGACTCCCCCACTCATCGAGTTGGTGGCATGCCAATTCCAGAATTCAAGCAAGTGCAACACGGTTTGCCGATGCTATCTTTGAATAATGGATTTGAAGAAAACGATGTCATTGCGTTCGATCGTCGTATTCAAGATGGCTTGCGATCAAATGAGTTGAGTACACCGAGTGTTTCCGGCAAATCGGGTGATTTATTCGAATCAACAGACTTATCGGAAGTAGAGTATGCCGCTGAACTGAAGTTCGATGGTCTTGCGATTAATTTGCGATATGAGGATGGAATTTTCGTTCAGGCTGCCACCCGTGGTGATGGTGCCACGGGTGAGGATGTGACAAATAATATTCGTACTGTGCACGTTATTCCCCTGCGCTTACATACCGACCATCCGCCTAAATTGTTGGATGTGCGTGGTGAAGTATTGATGTACAAATCTGATTTCGCCAAGCTCAACGCCAAGCAACGTGCTGCCGGGCAAAAGGAATTTGCCAACCCACGCAATGCTGCTGCCGGTGGTTTGCGCCAATTGGATGCGCGTATTACGGCACAGCGCTCTTTACGTTTTTTTGCCTATGGCGTTGGTGTGTTGGAAGGCGCTGATATGCCTGCTTCACATTCGGATTTGTTGGATTGGTATGTGCAACTCGGTTTGCCTGTATGTCATGAGCGCGCTGTGATTAAAGGCGTGGCTGGCTTGTTGGATTATTTTCATGCCATAGGAAAAAAACGCTCACAGCTTCCTTATGATATTGATGGTGTGGTGTACAAGGTGAATCGTAGATCCGAGCAACAAAAACTGGGTTTTGTGTCACGTGCTCCTCGCTTTGCCATAGCGCATAAATTTCCAGCGGAAGAAGCATTGACTACAGTGCAGGATATTGAAGTTCAGGTCGGACGCACAGGGGCGATGACTCCTGTGGCACGTTTAGCGCCAGTTGCTGTTGGCGGCGTGATCGTTACCAATGCAACTTTGCACAATGAGGATGAGGTCAAACGTAAGGATATTCGGATTGGCGATACCGTTATTGTGCGCCGTGCTGGCGATGTGATTCCAGAAGTTGTGGCATGTGTGATAGAGCGGCGACCTTCGGATGCGCCGCAATTTGTGATGCCGTTGGTGTGTCCAATTTGTCATTCTCCAATTGTGAGGCCAGAAGAAGAGGCGGTGGCGCGTTGCTCGGGGGGGTGGATTCAATGTGCGGCGCAACGCAAAGGCGGCTTGATGCATTTTGCTTCACGTCGTGCCATGGATGTAGAAGGTTTGGGTGAACAATTGATCGAGCAATTAGTCGATAAACATGTTCCGCCTATTACCACCGCAGCCGATTTATATAACGCCGAAAAATTGAATTTGGCCTCACTTGTGGCGCTGGATCGTATGGCGGATAAATCGGCACGTAACATTTTAGAAGCGTTGGAAAAATCAAAATCCACCACGTTGGCGCGTTTTATTTATGCTTTAGGAATACGTCACGTAGGCGAAGCCACAGCAAAAGCTCTGGCGCAGCATTTTGCTAATTTGGATGGCGTATTACAGGCTTCAGAGCAGCAATTGCTGGAAGTGGCCGATATTGGCCCCGTTGTTGCTGCCTCAATCGTGGCGTTTTTTGCTGATGCATTAAATCTGGACGTCATTCAGCAATTGCGTGCAGCGGGTGTTGCCTGGCTTGAAGGCGAACCTGCACCACGCTTGTCAAACGTTTTACAAGGCAAAACTATCGTGTTGACTGGTGCTTTGCCTAATTTATCACGTGATCAAGCGGCAGCCATGATAGAAGCCGTCGGAGGTAAAGTGACTGGATCTGTATCTAAAAAAACTTCCTATGTCGTAGCCGGGGAGGATGCAGGCAGCAAATTAATCAAAGCGCAAGAGTTGAATATTCCCTTGCTGAATGAAGCAGAGTTTCTACAATTGCTTGCTGAAAAGAGTGCCTGATGAGCGTACATGCAATCCTAAAGATGGGTGACCCACGTCTGCTGCGCCAAGCCGAGCTAGTGACAGATTTTACCGATCCTGCTTTGCATACTTTGATTGCGGACATGTTTGATACCATGCAATTCAACAATGGTGTAGGGCTTGCCGCTCCCCAAATTGGTGTGAATTTGCAGATTGTTATTTTTGGCTTTAAACATAACTCTCGTTATCCACATGCTGAACAAGTTCCGGAAACTGTCTTGATTAATCCAGTATTGACGCCTTTAAATCGAAAACATGAGGTGCTAGATATAGAAGATGGTTGGGAGGGGTGCCTATCTTTGCCTGGTTTTCGTGGCTTAGTGCCGCGTTCGACGAAGTTACACTATGAGGGTTTTGATCAATACCGCAATATTATAAATCGTGAGGTAGAGGGGTTTCACGCTCGTGTAGTGCAGCATGAATGTGATCATCTAGTCGGGGTTTTATATCCGATGCGCATGAAGGATTTATCGCATTTTGGCTTTGCAGACGAGTTATTTCCTCAGTTGAATGTAAGTAATGATTAAGGAAGAAACGAAAAACAAAAAACAATAGTGCGGTATTGATTTTTGTTTGTTTTGATTTGGTGTGTAGAGTTCAAAACACATCTGATCTTTAGTTTTAATCTCGTAATAAATAACTTAAACAAATTTTTTCGTAAAATCCATCGCCTGGGTTAAATCTGTGACGCGCCGTTTGTGTGTCCCTTGGCTATCAGGACCTACACGTCTCTCAATTACCCCCATGCCAGCATGCTCAAACAGTTTTCTAATTAATGGATGGCGTCGGGTGAATTCAGCGATGGCAACTTCATTGTTTTTCTTTATTTCAAGTTTCTTAGCTTGAAAACTAGCTTGATCGTTAGGTGCGCCATTCCATGTTTTTTCTCGCTCTTCGTAAGAATGGCATTCATCATTTGGTTGCTCCTTGATTAATTGTTGTAGGGCAGCATAAGCCCTATGTGTTTCATCCAGTAAGTCACGATATTCAGCAATCAGTCTTTCACGTTCGGCAGCTGTATAAAAGACCTCACTCAATGCAACCAAAGAGAGAATGGAAAGTGGTTGTGCTAATCCATCTAGGGTAGCCAAAAGAGGTTTTTGTATTTCTGTAACTTCTTGTGCTGTTAGAACAATTCCCATTTTTATTCTCCTCGGTAAGAGTAAATTTTAGTTTTTAACTTGTTTTGTTGATAAAGGTGTCAATGTACTAGGTCGCTTTGTGACGTATTGATCACGGAAATAGTGCTGTATTTCCCTGCGGAAATTCCTTACAATCAATTTAATGTAATGCCATTAGGCGACTATGTAAATATTTAATTTATATAAACCTTGTGAAACTGTGCTGTCTTTATAATTTTGTAATTTGGGTAACGGAAAAACTAGAGCATTCCTCTTTTATTATCGTAATTTTGTCCGTGTTTATTTAGAAATATGTAGTGCAAATAGTTTGTTTGAGTACAGAAAATATGCAAGGAGTCAGTTATGACGGAGTGTGACATAAAAGCAGTAACAGATATTGTTGACGGTGCGCATATTGACAGCCTAGCAAAATTCTCTCAGCAGCATAGAAATTCTTTATACCGTTTTATTTTGCGGCGCGTGCATGATCATGTGGAAGCAGAAGAGTTAACGCAGCAGACATTTGTTGAGGCAATGAATGGAATAGCGCGTTTTCGTGGGGATGCGCAAATTCGTACTTGGTTATATTCGATTGCTGAAAATTTAATCAAAAATCATTTTTGTCGCTCGCCGCGTTATCGTTTCCAGTGGGAGGATGAGGATGTATTAGAGTCGAGTGTTGAGTATGCGGTGAATCCAGAAGCTGCATCTGCCTGTTTTAGTGTATTGCAAAGGGTGCAGTATCACATTGATACCCTTCCCGCTGAAATGCAAGAAACCCTGTCATTGGTCGCTTTTCATGAAATGTCGTATGAAGAGGTTGCTGCACATTTGAATATTTCAGTTGGCACGGTGAAAAGTCGAATAGCGCGTATTCGTGTCATTTTGTGTGAGCGTTTAGAAGAAGAAGGTGCGCAGATTGATAACTAATTCATGTCAATTGATTAATATCGATATATACTTTGATGCATAAAATTTTTAAGTAATATTTGAGGAAGATTTGATGAAACCAGTAGGCAACTCGATTCTTAATCCGGTCGAATTGGGAGTGACTTTAAGCAGCGAGCGTTGTGCTGAATTGTCAGAACAGTTGTGGCAAGCGCGTCATACATATAATGCTCGGCTTTTACGAGGTTGTGCCCCTACTGATTTTTCTTATGTACAGCAGTTGATTTCTGCGATTGATGCAGCACAAAGCGTTATTGAAAAGGAAATAAAGCGGTAGTGTTGTACTTTTGTGTTTTTGGTAATGTGGTTCGCTTAGGTTCATTAGTTTTATACTTGAGGAGTTTAATATGGCTTATCAATCTGTTAATCCAATATCAGCATTGTCATCGACAATTGATGCCGCGACTGAAAAACTGCAGGCATCTGTGACTGCTCTGCAAGGGAAAACTGATATTAGCAGCCAAGATTTATTGTTGGTACAAGATAATTTACAAAAACAAAATTTAATCGTTCAGCTACAAGCCACATTGGTAAAAACTATGGGTGACATGCTAAAAGATATTGTTCAAAAAATGTGAATATGGCTAATGCTTTCCTTTTGCCGCGCTCGCTTACCCGTTTATTTGATAAGCTTGGCCTAAATGTTGAAAACTGCATGCGTGCTGATGGTCGATGCTCTTTGTTTTATGACAGTGGGCGTCTTGATATTTATCCTTTACCTGGTGGGCGAGTTGTTTTAGAGGCATCTATTGTGCCTTTGCCTATCGATTTAAAAGCAAAGCGTGCTGTTTTAGAGCCTGCATTACGTTTTTCTGCCATGAATTTAAAGCGACGTCATGACACGTTAACAAGTAGCGCAAGTCAAGATGAATTATTGCTACAACATGATCTTGGTGTGGTGGGGGAGTTATTTGCTTTGGAGGCAGGGATCGCACAATTTTTGAACGCTGTTAATTATTGGCGCATGTACATGAACAAAGCAATAAAGGCAATGCCGCGTTGATGTTATTAAAAAATAAGAAGCCAGTATTTGTCCTGATTGTTTGCTTGCCTTGACTGTATGATGAAATATCCCATTGATGTATTGATTTCTGTAATGTTTAGACGTATGGTGGTTTCGCTGACTGCCTTATTGATAACTTTTTTTTCTTCGCATGCTTTTGCGGCTTCTTTGCCGCGTGATACAGGAGCTTATGCCTATTACGCTGAAAATGCTTCTGTTACGAAGGTCCTTTCTGATTTTTGCGCTAATTTTGGTTTGCGTTTGCAATTGGCGCCCAATGTCAATGAAAAACTGAACGGGCGTTTAACAGGCACCTCAGCTTCTGATTTTCTTAATCGTGTCAGTAGTACGATTGGCCTTTCTTGGTTTTATTACGCTGGCACTTTGTACGTTGCGCCATTGTCAGATTGGCATACTCGGACCTTTTCTGTTCCTAAAGAGACTATGTATGGTTTGAAAAAGGCTATGGTAGATCTTGGTGTGTTAAATGATCAATTTGGCTGGGCAATGGTAAGTGAGCAGGGACTTGTTTTGTTGACAGGTCCTACAGCATACCTTGACCTTGTTGCTAGTACTTTGCAATCTTTGCAATCTGTTCCAGTTGGTCAGCAAGTTGCTGTATTTCGTTTGAAGTACGCTAATGTGGAGGATCGTACTTTGGTTTCGCGTGATCGACAAACCATGATTCCTGGTGTTGCGACGATATTGCGTGCATTGATTAATGGGCACAAAAAACAAGGTGTTACAGATAATAACAAAACAAAGGCAGGTGTTGATGTATCTAGTTTGGATGTTGCCAACACGGGTGTGGCTCCTATCGGAGTAAAGGCGGTGTCTGCAGGTTCTGATCTTTTTACGTCATCAGATTCAGGTCGTTCTACGATTGAATCGGATGTGAGACTGAATGCAATTATTGTTAAAGATACATTGGAAGCGATGCCTATGTATCAAAAATTGATTACTGCATTAGATGTGCCAGCGGGTTTGATCGAAATTGAAGCAATGACTATTGATATCAATAAAACTCGTTTAAGTGAACTCGGAATGGATTGGGCGCTGGGTGATGGTCGTACTTCTATTGCTTTTGGTGATGCGTCAAAAGCTGCTGTTTCGGGAACGTTTGGTTTGTCTTACTCTTCTAATTCGACCACAATTGTTGCCAATCAGGCGGCATCTTTGCTTGCAAAAGTACGTTTACTTGAAACAAAAGGTGATGCACGCGTGATTGGTAAACCATCAATTCTTACTACGGATAATTTGCCTGCCTTAATAGATTTGAGTCAAACTTTTTATGTCAAAGTTGCTGGCGAGCGTGTCGCTAATTTGGATGCGGTGACAACAGGCGTCATGTTAAGAGTAACGCCTCGTTTGATTACGCCTTTAAATTCTGCTCGTGAAGTTCAGTTGGTAATAGATATTGAAGATGGTACTTTGGTCGATAGAACCGGTCTGGATTTGCCTGTGGTACAGCGTAGCGTGATTAGTACGCAAGCGACTATTTTAGAAAATCAGAGCTTGTTAATCGCAGGTCATGATACTGAAACAGAAAGTGAACATACTGAAAAAGTGCCAGGTTTATCTAACCTTCCTGTGTTGGGTGGATTGTTTTCCAATAAAACACTTGAAAACCAACAACGTAAGCGATTGTTTTTGATTACACCTCGTATTGTTAATCAAAAAGATCTTGTAAATGCTAAAAGTGTTAGTGATATTGCCGATACTATTAATAATGTTAATAGTGATCTAAAAAGTAATAATGTAATAGTTTCAAAAACACCCGCAGTATTACCCTCTCAAATCAAATCAATTTCTGTTGTGCCATCAATTCAAGCTCAGCAGATCGCCGCAGTAGGATTGGAGGTCCCGCAAACTGTTCAGTTGAAACAACCCGCGCAAATAGCGCAGACCATATCGGTAATACAAGATGTTGGATTAGAGCAATCTAAAATTGTACAGAAAGTGCAAATAGAACAGCCAATACAGAAGCAACCAGTGACGCTAGTGCAATTAAGTCAAGAAAAACAACAAGAGAAATTTGCACAATCTGATTCAATAGAGCAAGACGTTATTGTTCTACAAATCAGTGATAGAACAGCACAATATAGTCAAAAAAGAAAATCAGTGAAGCGATCTGAAACGAAATCCAAAGCATCAGATGTGCTTGATGTCTCGATGGAATCGTTATTGTCGACATATCCTATGTTCAGAATGAGTACTACATTTGCTCTTAATAAGAGTAGTATTACTAAAGGCAATACTAATGCTAGTGCGAATAATGACGCTGCTAGCAAGGCAAATTAGTTTTATTGATTAATAGATAGTGGAATTTATGACATCAAGTGTATTACCTAGTGCTTCAGTATTACAGCAGCAAATGCTGTCGAGTGAGTGTGCAAAGATATTGGCAGAGGTCGGGTTTTCTGCAATCTTTAATGGCTGTTTGGCACAGGCAAGAGTCATATTTGATACGTTGCGTTTATTTCGTCCGGGTTGTAATTCACATGTTATTGGATTTGCATTAATTGCAATGGCTGAAAAGGAAGCCCAAGTCGCGATTAGTGCACTAGAGAGTGTTTTGCGTCAAGCTCCTGATAATAGGGATGTACAGGCTATTCTTGGGCTTGCATTCTTTTTGAGTGGAAATTACAAGGAAAGTACAAAGATTGTTGAAAAAATAACTGCATCAAATTCGGGGTCTTCTGTATTGAATTTTTCCAAGGCTTTGCGTGAAGAGCTTGCTTATCGCATTAGCCCTGCGGATCTTCGGTGGGGTAAGTAGTTCAATCTTTGAGAGAGAGCGTAATGAAAGCGTAATTTTTCTTTTTGGCCTGCAGATGCAAGAGTGAATACAACTTGAGGAGAACAGTATGAGCGTAGATATATTAGGTACAAAATTAGCCAACGTAGCGAGCGTAATTGACTCTTCATCTATGAGCGTGCCAATTGCCGAAAAAGGTCGGCGTGAGGTAAGTGCGCTTGATGTTGAAGCGTTTAGTCGTTTGTTGACATCTCCGTCAATTTCAGGAGTGGGGTCTGCGGCTAGCTCATCTGTTGTTCCAACAATGAAAACACCAGTGTTGGGTGGAGTAGCACCCGCTGATGCGCCAGCAGGTGCTCCACTTTTAGGGGAGACGATTTTAGATAGTTTACAAAAAGTAGGAACTGATGTTCGCAATCAATGGCAAAAAGTGACTGAGGTAACGCAAGCGCGTGCTATTGATGACAAGCCCTCTGTCAGTGAGTTGTTGGCAGCACAATTACAAGTATCAAAAGTAGTATTTGCAACTGAGATGACGAGTACAGTCATTAAAAAAGTATCTACTGTTGTTGACTCCATCGTACACATGCAATGATCAATATATTAAATAAATCGTTAAATAACACTTTCCTGAAGGCTGCTTTGCAGTTGATATTGAATTTAATGCTAGTGTTGGTACTGTCATCATGTGGCAGCAAGGTAGAAGTAGTTAGTGCATTGCCAGAAGGGGATGCCAATGAGGTCTTGGGTGTGTTGCTTAATGCTGGAATTGATGCACATAAGATTGTTGGTAAAGCCGGAGTATCCGTTGCAGTTGATCAATCATCAACTGCACTGGCAATTGATATTTTGCGTCAGCAAGGGTTACCACATGAAAAACGCTCAAAGATGGGTGATGTATTCAAGAAAGAAAATTTAATTTCTTCCCCGCTTGAGGAGCGTGCACGCTATTTATATGCTTTGTCTCAAGAATTGGAGCAAACTTTATCCCAAATTGATGGCGTTGTGATGGCTCGTGTCCATGTCGTATTGCCTGACCGGGTTGCACCAGGGGAGCCCACTATTCCTTCATCAGCCTCCGTATTTTTAAAATACCAAGCTGGTTTTGGGGTAGAGAGTATTGTTTCACAGGTAAATTTGTTGGTGGCTAACAGTATTCCCGGATTGGCACAGGAAAAAGTGACTGTTGCTCTTGTACCGGCAACTGTTAATAAGAATGCAGCACCTAGCATGCGTTTGGATGACGTATTGTTTTTTCGGGTTGAGCATGGATCTGCAACATCTCTGCGTATTTTACTTGCTACTTTGTTTGTGACGATGTTGTTATCCGCTGGTATCGCGGTTTATTTTGCATTGAACAATGAAAAATTTTCTCGTTCTTCTTTTGGAGCGAAGTTCGCTAAATTAACGGGGCCGAGAAATAAGGTATGAGTACCTTGCCTATCACCAAACGTTTAATTTATGAATTTATGATGCGTCCTAGCTTCCACCTTGGTGCAGGTTGGGATCAGCAATTATTACCAAGTATCTTAAAGTTAAAGCGTCTAAGTCCTCAATCGCATGCATTTTTATCTCGTTTTATTATCGAGAAGTGTAGGCTGTCATCTGTGTTGCCAGACATTCAATATGATGAATTGGTCTGGGCTTTTGTGTTGTTGCCTTCTCCACGTTTGAATCGGTTTGTATCTTATTTGGGAGCCGTTTTTGTCGGACAGGAAGTACAACAGGCAATCGCGCGCAGTACTGTGTCTGCGTATCGAGATGTGCTGGGTGCTGAGCTTTATACCTTTATTATTCAACGTGTGCCATTGATTACGAAAGCTGATTATGGTGCGGAGTATGTTGGCCCGGAGAGAATCATGGAAGTTTTATTGGGCGCCGGAAGCTGTGTGCTACGTAATTTATGTGATTCTTATAGCATGGCATTATGGCCACGAGTACGTTTGAAATTGCCATATCAAGAGAATATGGATGACGTACACGTTGATGTTATGCGTTCTTTTATGATGCATATTGATATAGTAAATATGCGCAAGATCACGTTTCGTGTACTCCGTGAACTTGAACCAACCTGGTTGAAACAATTTTTAACTGTCGCTGTAGGCCCAGGATGAAAAACGGAAAAATTATAAGGCGTGAAGATGCTGATAACTGGCGCACTAGCCAGGACTTGCTTGCACAGGCTAAGCTGGAAGTTGAAAATATGCGCATTAAAGCACAAGAACGTGCCTTGGCTGAAGAATTGCGTGGTTATACGACAGGTTTAGAGCATGCAAGGACGGAGCAATCACAAATTGTGTTGGAAACTATTTTGCGGCGTGATGTTTACTTCTCGACCATAGAAGCTGATTTGGTCGATGTTGTCATGAATGCTGTGCGCAAAATATTTGCAGACTTTAGTGATATTGAGCGTGTCAAAATTGTTTTGGCAAAAGCATTGAGCACCTTGCGTAATCAAACTCAGGCGACAGTATCTGTCCACCCAAGTCAGTATGAGGCATTAAAATCTTCAGTTGATGTATTGATTAGTTCTTGCCCGCATTTGCGGGTATTGACTGTTGAATCAGATTCAAGAATTAATCCGGGCACCTGTGTGTTGTCAAGTGATATTAGTATTATTGAAACTGATCTCGAAGCACAGATTCGTGCCATTGAATATTCTCTAGCTGCTTTGCTGCCTGGGCCAGCATAAAAATTGTTCAAAGTTAGTCATGCCAATCTGGACGCATATCGCGTACTGCTTGCAAGACCTCTACGACGGCATGCAGTAAATGACTGGGTACATAATCGTCTAGTGCGGCATCGGCCATCAATGCATGTGCTAGTGGGATATTCTGAATAATCGGAACACCAGCGTTGGTGGCTTCTTCCACAATGGCGCGCGCATAAGCACCTTCCCCTTTTGCCATCACAACAGGTAATGCGGTTTCCTCTGCTTCATAACGTAGTGCGATAGCAAAATGGACTGGATTGACCACGATGGCGGAAGATTTCCGCACTGCTTGCTTGCGTTCTTCCATTAATAATTCTTTATGTAATTCCTTGCGATGTTGTTTGATGTGTGGATCCCCATCGTTTTCTTTGTGTTCTTTCTTAACTTCATCTTTTGACATTCTTTGTTGTTTGAAGAAAAGATGTCGCTGCAACAAAATATCAATCAACGCAACGATCAAAAAGATGATGGCACTACTAATTAACATGTTATTCAGCAATGTAGCAAAAGCTGTCCCCAGGGCATGAATGCCGGATTCCGGTAGTAGAATCAAGGGGCCAATGTTATCCCTGATGATGCGCCATAGTATCCACGTGAGGATGAGTACTTTTAGTACAGATTTGCACGCTTCCAGCAAGTTTTTCATTGAAAAAAGATTTTTTACATTGCTGATAACATCCAATTTTTTGAAACTAGGTTTGATCTTTTCTGGTGCGAATACTACCCCTGCTTGCAATATTTCTGCCAAAACGCTGATGAAAATAATAATGACGACGAAGGGAATTCCTGAAGAAACCAATTCGCGCATTACCATATCCAGAAAACTATCCAATACTACAGAGAAGGGGGCGTAGGCATGATTTCCAGCCCATTGCACCATGTTGGAAATACTGGAAACAATTTGTTTACCGGAAAACGTTAGGTAAATAACAAAACCTAGCAAAAGTAACGCTTTTGAGACTTCTTTGCTTTGTGGCACATCTCCTTTTTGACGTGCATCACGTAGTTTTTTCGGGGTGGGTTGTTCTGTTTTTTCCGTCATTGGACCAGTTAACCAGTTATTGCGTCAGTTTAATGAATTGCTGGGTGACAGAAAGAATTTGTGGCAATTCTAGTACTGTCTTTTCTAGATAGCGTAATAAATGGGGAAAATAGAGCACTAGGACGAATAGCGCAATACCGCTTTTAATTGGCATTGCCAGGAAGAAAACTTGCATTTGTGGAGCGAATAAACTCACAATTGCCAGTGCAATTTCGGCTAGTAGCATACAAATCATGGCGGGTGCTGCCAATACAATTGCCGTACGAATCAAAGCATCAAGTAAACCTAAATAATGTTTTGCAAATGCTGGGTCTAAATGCGGTAAGCCAGCTGTGATTGGCCATACGGTATAGCTTTGATAAATCATGCCTAACATTAGGGTGAGGCCACCCATGATCAAAAATAATACTGTGTAGGCTTGCTCGATCAACGTTGCGAGTGTGGAAACCTCGTTTCCTGTCATTGGATTTGTGATGGCACCAGCAGTCGCACCACGTTGGTTATCAATCACAAAGCCAGCAGCTTCAGCGGCCCAAAATGGAATGGCGACAGCAAATCCTAGCAACATACCTATGCCTGTTTCTTTGAGCACCAAGAGAATTAGCCATGCCGCATTAATTGACGTATTGTCGATTTGCACTATTAGCATAGGCAAAATTGGTAGGGTAAAAGCGCTTGCAACCCCTACCCGTAGTAAAGCAGGCATATTTTGACGCGTGAGGAAAGGTAGCATAGCCAATGCTGCCAGCATTCGAGGCACGCCTAGCGTAAATCCAGTCAATATTGGCTGGACGGAGCTTAAATCCATCATGGTTGTAATTGTTTATTTCCCAACCAGGGGAATGACATCGAACAGGATTTTCGTGTATTGGTATATTTCACTACCTATCCAACGCATGGTAAGTGCTAATGTAATGACAGTAGCGACCAACTTGACTGCATATGAAAGTGTTTGCTCTTGAATTTGCGTCAGGGCCTGTATGACTGCAAATAAAATACCGACTACTGCGGCTGCAACAATCACTGGCAGCGATAGCATTAAACTTAAATACAGTGCCTTGTTGGCATAATTAATCAATTCAGCGGTGGACACAGCTTGCTCCTGATCTGGCGTTATATGTAAGAAAGCACCAACCCATGTAAGAGTTGTGTCCATCCATCAACCATGACGAATAAGAATAATTTCAGCGGTAAAGAAATCGTCGATGGCGATACCATCATCATTCCGAGTGCAAGCAGTATGTTTGAAACAATGAGATCAATGACCACAAAGGGCAAATAAAGCAAAAAACCAATCTCAAACGCTGTTGTTAATTCACCAACGACAAAGGCAGGCATTAATACAAGGAAATCAGATTCTTTGACTTTGTCTGATTGCTCCTTGGGCCACATGGTTTTTGTCGTATTAACGAAAAATGCTCGTTGTTCTGCTTTACTGTTTTTGATTAAAAAAGCGCGTAGCGGTTCTGATCCTTTGCTGAAAGTGTTCATGATGGCTTGTACACTGGTGAGGGCACCTGGTTCATTACGGAAGGCATCGCCCGTTTTTTCTATCACTGGCGCCATGACGTATAAACTCAAAATAAAAGACAATCCGTACAACGCGATATTTGGTGGAACTTGTTGTACCCCTAGCGAGTTGCGTACCAACATCATGACGGTTGATATTTTTAAGAATGAAGTAGTCACTACCAAAAATAAAGGCAGCAATCCTAGGATTGCCAGCACAATGGCAAGTGAAATTGGGTCTATAGCTGTCATGTGTAACGGGTGACGGTGGTTGTAACGATGAGAATTATGATTTGTGCGGGGGCATGATGCGCGTAATAGAGACACCAATTTGTCCGTTGACTTCGACTAACTCACCTTCGCCAATACGGACACCATTCATTCGTAAATTGACTGCACGTTCTGGAGCCAAACCGAGGTCAAATATATAACCGGGGGCGAGTTTAGATAATTCTTTCAATAGAATTTGTCGCTCACCTATGTCAAAAGTAATGCGAATTGGTATGTCCCCCAAATTATCGGGATTAAATTGCAGCAAGGAGTCTGCATCGTCATCAGTATTGATCATTGTTTCTTGTTCCATTTTTTTCACCTCTGTGCTTACATGCGCAAAATTTTGTTCGACTAGTTTTGCCATTGCTCCCAGTTTAGGGGCAAGACGTAGGCAAAATACATCTTGTTCATTTCCTGGCCACCAACCATCTGGTAGCAAAACATCTTGTGGTTGCAGACTATTTAATTCATTTAATGGCAAGTCAATCCAACCAAGCTCTAGCCATGTTGAGATTGGCAAATTTCTCCATCCTGATTTGAGAGGAGGGTAGCTTACGCTGCTGCTTGTTTGTTGTGCTAGTTTGTGTGCGTTAGCTAAATCCATCATGAAGTAGCATGAAATCGGGGCATTTGTGTTGACCTGATTGGTGTCAACATGCGACTCATACATGCTTAACTCCAGGATAAAAGGTAAATTCTTCTGGAGTGCGCTGAGATTCGTGTTGGATGGCATCCAATTATTAATACGTATTGGGCCTGACAGATATGGTTGAAAACCGATTAGTAAATCATCGGCTGTTTGTTGTAATAGAGCCAATAGAATATCTGGTGAAATTTGATCCCATGTCATCACTTCGTATTGCGCAGCCAATAGACTCGCTGCCGCATCACCTGAAAAGGCTAGGCAGCCGTGAATATTTTTCCAGCTTATTGATACGAAGATACTGGTATCTGGTTCGCATTCCAACACAGATCCTAGCATCGCAGCTTGCCAATGTTGATCCCAACATATTCCATCCCATTTTTTGCCGGCAGCTAACTGATTGTTGGCGGCAATTAATGCGGCGGGAATGGAGCGCAGTTTAGGCGGTATAAAGATGGGCCTGGGCATAGGTGTGTGACACGCATCCATGCTGTGATTCATTACATCGTTTTGCATTGTGGGGCTTTGATGGAAGTGCTAGAAGAAAATGAAAAATGCCGCTTTACGCGGCATCAAGTTTATCATTAATTCATCAGAGTAATTCACTGATTCATGATGTAAACCTCGTTGTGTTAATCACCTCAGCTGAGGGCGAGCTTGCAATTGTTGCATCTTTCTATGATCTCGGGATCATTTTCATCTAATACAATTAAGAAGGAGTAAGTGTCAATTGCGTCCTGTAATTGACCACACATTTGCTGTGCAGCAGCGAGTGCTTTGAGATAACGTAGGTTGACAGGGCTATAAATCCTGAGAAAGCTAAAAAAATCACGTGCTTTTTCAAATTGAGATTGCTGGTAATACGCATGTCCTATCGTATAAATATATTCAAGCTCATCGTTGGTGAATCGTTGACTAGAAGGTAAGTTACGAAGTTCTGTTGTGAGTCGTTCCAATATTGATCCAAAGGCATTATCTGCGTCGGATGCTTTTGTTTTATTTGATGTGTTTGTATACATGATTTTCTTAAACCTTGAGCAAATTTAAATGGCCCTAACAATCGACAACGAGACGTCATTAATGTTTTTCTTGATGTCTTGGGTCGTGTTGATAATCGAGCTGATAATTTCTGCCATGCTTTGTTTGGTGGATTGCGCATCGTCGGCTTTTGCATTGTGTTGTTGTGCTTCTGCCTCTAGTTTCTTTTGTTGGGTTTCTTCATCCGCTGCCTTTAGATTGTAAGCAGCTTCAAAGACTCCACCAGGCGCAGAAACGAGTTGTCCAATTGCACCAGTCAATTGTGAATAAGTCATCAACATGGTTTGCTTCATGTTGGTGGCTTGGGTGTACTGTTGTAATTTTTCTTGATAAGTATTTTGCCTTGCTGCCCAATGCGCATCTGATTCTGCTTGTACAGGACGGGGGTGATTGTCCTCATATTCAGTTAAAGCAATACCAGCTTCTTTTGGGATGGAGCGATAGCTTGCTGTGTTTTCATATTCATCGACTCTGATCTGAAATTCGGCATCTGTTTCCGGTTGGGGGCGAGGATGACGTCTTTCATAGGCGGTTACGGCCTCAGTATCTCTATTGAAAAAACTACTGTTATCTCTATCGGTTTGTTGAGCTCTCCGATATCCTTCGGTGTTTTCATAATCGAACCTTCTATGATCAAATTGTTCTGGTGTTTCTTGTACGGGGCGCTGATTGGCTGCCTCATATTGTGCTTGAGCGATTGGGTCATTAGGTAAACGTTGATAGTCTGGATCGCTTTGATATCTTGTTAATTCGGTATTGTATTCAGCATCTGTTTTGCTAGGGTCAACGCCTGCAATTGATCTTAATTGTGTTGGACGAGGATTTTGCATTTCATAGTCGTCCAGCGTACCATCACGAAATGCTGTTTGGTATTCTGGTGTTGACTCGTACGCATCCAATCTAACTCGAAATTCCTCATCGGTTTCTATCCCTCTTTTAGGGGGAGTTGGTTCTGTGTCGGCTTGCATGCTTTTTACCAGAAACACGCTACTGCCTATGGTCGTGGCAGCACCTGCTATTTCGAATACAGCTTTTCCTATTGCCCCTTTGTATCGATCCAATGCGGCGTTATGAATTTTATCCGCTGCGGCATTAAGGGCAGCGAGAGCCGAATTCAGTTCGTCTTTACGCTCATTACGCGCACTGACTTTGACTGTTTGTGCAAAGACTAAGAAGAGTTGCATGACTGAAACTAAATCTGCATCCATCGAACGACCAGAATCGCTAGTGGCGTTGATTGAATCACGGACTGCACTCAATTTTTCTATAATTAAATCAATACTGGCGGTTGTATTTTGAGGCGAGGAAATGGTCAAAATTGTACTGGAGACACTGCCGACATAACTTTGTAATATTGCGCTTGCGTTGGCATCATTTTCTAGTGCTTTGATTGCTTCTATTTCAAGTTGTGCTGCTGCTTTTGCTATAGATTCGTTGGAGGGGTTACTTGCTGCTGATTTGGCGGCTTCTGCTGCTTTCATCAATGCTAAATAAGTAGCGGATTGGGGATCAAAGTTTGCCGCTTTGTCTTCGGTTTGTTGTGCTATTGTTGTCCATTGGCTCGAAGTAATGACACTCATGATGGGCCCTCTATAAAATTAAAGAATTCAGTTAAATCAGTACGCAATCATGTAAAAAACCATGTTACGCAAGTTGATTGAGTTTTAGCATTAAGGCGGACCTTTCTTTGACCATTTTAGACATGCCATCCATCATGCTGCTAAATTGACCGACAAGTGCTGCTACATCATCTTTTTTGTCTGCCACCATTGCCATAATTTTCTCAGCGATGGCTTTGATTCTTTCTATATCGGCTTGAGTAGTTCCGATATCTTTTTGATCTTCTGCTACGGATATGTCGAGGCTACTTGAACCTATTGTTGTACCTGCACTGCCCAGACCAACGATGATTCCTGCTTGGCTTGCTCTAAGGCCAAGCTGTGCAGCAAATGCCATGGATCTTCCCTCTACAGCAAGTTGTGATGCCTTACCTGCTTGTACTCCCATCAAGGCAGCACCTACTAACGCGCAGGTAAACGTGACTGCCATACCGATGTACATTGATTCTTCGTCCGATGCACCGCTTTCTTTGGCGATGGAGGCGACACCATTACCCAACAATTCTGGTGAGGTGAGAAGAGGTGTAATCGCAGCCATTGGGTTGCCACTTGCTAATGTTGCAGCCATAAACACGAGTGTTAATCCCATTGCCATGATCGGAGCAAATTTTCTTGCTTGTTCATCTGACATCCCGCACCCCTTCAAAATTTCTAGGGATAATGCGGTGACTCCAGCAGAGATGGTCATATCTGGCCCACCACTGTGCTTACTAATTACACTCGCAACGGTTTGTAGCAGCATGAGTGATGTGATGGCCAGTAAAGGTGCGGCAGCACCACCCGTTGCCATTGTTAACGCTGCTGCGCCTGCAACAGCTAAGGCTGCGCCTATGCATGTAAAGACGTCGGTAATAATGGAAAGAATTCTTCTTTTTCTCTCTTTTTTGCGCGCTCTTTCCATTTTATGAATACAGTCGTGCAATTTTTTTACGATGTCGTCAGAGGCTTTTTTACGGTTAACTAAATCGTTATTCAGATCCAGTTGAATGCTTTTTATCACTGCATTGTTTAACTCACTAAATAGCTTCATTAAAGCGTATTGCCCAGCTTCTAAATTTGAATTGGATGAGCTTGTGCTGGGCGTGTCAATAGCAGGTTGACTAAACTCATTACTATTGGCATCAATATTCTGCGTATACTTACCCAGCGTCGCATAGTCGTTGGAGAGATTACCATTGAGTGTCGTTTGACTCGCATTTTGTGTGTCTGCAACAGATGATGAGCCAAGAGCGTTTGCGTATTGCGTAGTTGTGTCGTTTGTTGTGATGGCTGCCATAATAATCTCTCTTCAAGATGCGTATTGACGGGTTTGCAGGGCTGAAACCAAATGTTGCGCACGTTGACGCATGGTGGCGTGTTGTGGGTTATTTTGTGTTTCTTCTAGGAAAATTTCAAAGACGCTTTGTGCTTGCTCATATCGATTTTCTGTCATGCAACATTGCCCCATATAAAAAAGAGAGGTGGCATCGTCGACATTTAATGTGGTAGCCATGCCAAAAGCGATAATCGCTTCTTTATATTGCTTCAGCATCATTAGGCAAGATCCTGCCGCCTTGTAATATTTGGCATTACTCATATCTTGGTTAATCAAGAGCCAAAACATTTTTAACGCATCCAGATGCTGCCTCATCTGGTAGTGTCGATAACCTAATGCGTACAGAGCTTCTTGTTCTTGTTCTGAAAATACACGTATTGGCTCTGATGTTTCACCAAGCTTTTCAATCGCTTGTTTTAGTACATCAAGGCTAATTTTAGGATCAATGTGTTGGCTCATTTTTCTTATCTCATCTCATTGAGTTCCAAGCGTAAGCTATGTCACTGCTATACAACATATCAAGTCATTAAGTAGTGACATAACCTGCATGGATTGGTTACATTTTTTGTACAACGCCTTGATTTTGATCTGCGATCAGTTTCAAAACAGATGACAACAGTGAAGTGGTTTCACCAGTTTTACTCATCATGTCTTGTAATTTGACCATGTCCAGTTGTTGTGTACTGTTGAGTGAGTCGAGTGATGATTTGCACTGTGCGATCGCGGCATCTTGTGTTGCATTGTTGTTAGCGTCATTATTTTTTAATGCTGTGTAAGCAGCAATTTGATCATTGAGTGCCTTCATTTGTTCATTTCGGGAGGCGATTGCAGTCATCAAAGTAGCGATTTGGGAGCTCAATCCTTCGGAGCGAGATGTCATGACGGACCACATTGCTGCCGCAAGATTGCTTTTGGCCTGCGCTGTTAATGTTGCAATTCGAGCATTTGCTTCATCGCCTAAGGTTACTACGCCATTTGTTACGGTGGTTGCTTGTACGGTCATGATAATTTCCTTTGGTGTTAAGTTAATTTTAATTAAAAATTAATTAAATAAAGTTGGTTGGTAATTTACGATTGGTGCGTGATATTGCCGGTTTGCTAGTTTGATCCTTTTGATTGATAGAGTGACGACGCTCTTCTTGGGCTAGCGCATCAGCATGACGGACAACTTCCGGTGGCAGAGAAGCGCGCATAAATGCTTGTAAGCTTTCAGGAGTGAAACCTGCTGCTGCGTACATTTTTTGTTCGTTAGCTAACATCAAGCCAGCTTTTTCCAATAGTTGATCGGCCTGTTCGATGGTCTTTTGCGATCGTTTAACAGACTTTTGAACTTCATGCTCATTCATAACTAGCTCCTAAAAACGTTCATTTCACATTGACTACATTCTCTTTGTGACCAAAAAAAGCATGAGGTTCCATAAAATTAAAAATATATTTTTTTGATATGTTCTTTTAGAGAAATCATTTACGATTAACTAGTTGTTTCTGGGTAATTAATTATTTGGAAATTATGTTTTATTAAAAAAACTAATATTCACGAATTGGTAAATTTTATAAATGGAGAGGGTGATGAAAACGATTTTTAAATATTTGTTATTTGTTTTTGTCTTAACGTTAAGTCAAGTATCTTGGGCATGTTATTACTATTCAGATGGAGATCCGCGTTGTCCGGTTTGTCCGGAAGGAACGCAAGAATATCGACTTAACAAAGGTATGTGCGTTGATAATCCTCGATCAGGATATGACTGCCCAGAGCAGGGATATATTTGCTATCAAAAATGTCGTGATGGTTATTCATCCTCTGGTGTGGCTACATGTCATTACACTGGTGGAGGCACAAGCTACACAAGAAGCTGTAAATATGATTGGAAAAAAGTAAAGACTACGTGTGAGTCTTGTCGAGATGGTTATAGCAGCACCAGTAGTATTGATAGAATTTGCTGGTTTAAAGGTACATGGGACTACGCAAAATCTTCTTATACTCGAACCGATACCTCAAAATATAAAAGCGCCTGTACCACACCTGGATATGTGTACGATGGTGGTGGTGACAAGGGTAAATGCAAATGCACCATGTCCCTAACAGCGACAACCTCGGTTAGTTATGGCACATTCTACAGTCCTAAAACTAAAGTCACTTTGATCGCGACTGCCAGCAATGTAAAAGCATGCGGCGCGGCATCTATTGCGAAATTTACGGCTTCCTTTAAAGATGCATCCAACAATCAAGTTGCTAGTTGCAATTCTACTGATGGCCGATCTTGTTCTGTTATTTGGGATGCACCTATAGGAAGCTACAGCATCAAGTCTACGATATCAGATACAGAGTATGCGGGTGAGGCAACTTCTGTGGCTATTCCTGTGAGCATCACGGCTATTCCATCGACATTGTCTATTACTGCACCCACCAACAATGCTTCGTATCTCACGACCAGCAGCTTTCCATTAACGGTTAGTAGCAATATTGAGAATGGAGTGATTGATTTATACAAGAATAATGAAACCAATCCATGGGTTGTTTGTACATTGACAGCAGTACCTGTTGGTTATTGTACTTATACAGTGCCTGCCAATGCACTCACGGCGGGTAGTTACAGTTTGCAAGCCAAAGCAAGGGGTACCACGGTAGTGTCGACGCCGATTGTCTTTACTATCACTTCGCCTGTTGTTCCTACGGTATCCATTACGTCACCTACCGCGGGTGCTTCGTATTCTCCTACTGATACGATTTCTTTGGCTGCGAGCAGCAATACGTCGGGTATTACGATTGATTTTTACAAAAATACTGAAACCAGTGTGTGGAACAGTTGTTCGATTGTTGCACCTGCTACCTCTTGCAATACGACCTCACCAGCGAGCGTCGGAACAGGTGGAAGTAATACTGTGGTGGCAAAAATTCGTGGTACTAGCACGACATCCTCTGCAGTTTCTTTTACCGTTGGTGCAACTGTTGCGATGACTTCACCACTCAACAATGCGTCGTACGCGCGTAGTAGCACGATTCCATTGACTGTCACTAGCAATGTGGCAAATGGTATCGTCGATTTTTATAAAAATAATGAAACTAATCCGTGGGTTACCTGCACGATTGGTACGGCATCTGCGACTTCTTGTACCTATACCGTTCCCAGCAATATTCTCACTGCCGGCAGTTATAGTATGAAAGCTAAGGTGAGGGGTACGACTGCAACTTCTTCTGTAGTTAATTTTACTGTGACGCCTTAATCACATAGAAACTAACCCCATGTTTTGTTAGTTGTTAGTTGTTCGTGATTGGGGTTAGTTTTTTGTTTCTCTTTATTTAACGCCTTAATTCAGTATTTTTAGTGGAGAGTATGCATGAGCCAGTATCAAATCGCCGTAGTAGTCGGTAGTCTGCGCAAGGATTCATTGAATCGTACATTGGCAACCGCAATTGCCAGATTGGCACCGCCTGAATTTTCATTCAAGCAAATAGAAATTGGCGATTTGCCTTTGTACAACCAGGATGAAGATGGACATCAACCTGCGTCTGTGCAACGTTTAAAAGCTGAAATTGCTGCAGCGCAAGGGGTGTTGTTTTTGACGCCGGAATACAACCGTTCTATTCCTGGCGTCCTCAAAAACGTGATTGACCATGGGTCTCGTCCATACGGTCAAAGCGTCTGGTCAGGCAAACCTGCTGGCGTACTGGGGGTGTCGGTGGGGGCGATTGGCACAGCGCTGGCGCAGCAGCATTTGCGTAACATTCTTTCCTATCTGGATATGCCTACATTGGGCCAGCCTGAGGCATTTCTTCAAGCAAAAGAAGGTTTATTTGATAGCGATGGCAATATTGGTCCAGATAGCAAACAATTCTTGCAAAGCTGGATGAATCGCTACGCGGCTTGGGTAAAAAAACACGTAGCTTAAAATTCATTAATATTGATTCAATTTTTTCATTTCTTTTGAGTTCAGCGTAAAAAATTGTTCTTTTTCGCCATCGCTAAAGTGAAAAAATAATCCGTGACCTGGAGCAATCATTTTGGTTGAATACTCAAAATCGGTAATTTCACAATGAGTCCCGGATTGTTTGGCGTAATTTTTTAAAGACTCCAAATTTCCCATCATAGTTGCATAAAAGTTGGTACCCAAAGAGTGCTCTGATACGCCATTGGATGCGTAGATAATCAATTGATGCGGCTGGATGGCGTCAAACATATTTTTCATAAACTCAATCCCTTGGCTATGAATATGCGCCATGCCCACTTCTTTTGAACCTATCATTAATAGGCCGGTGCAGTACACTAACCCAGTTGTGTAGAGTTTTATTTCACCGTCAGCGCGTGCCTTAATTTTGCATTCGTCCACATAAACTTCTTCATTCCCTAGTTTGATGTATTGCGCTTGAGTGATTTTTTGCTGTGTTTCTTTGCTAGTAAAAAATAGCGATGAGAAAAGATCCAAAAGCGGCCTTGTATGCGTGCTTCTTGCCATGGTTGGAACTTGATGGCCACCCGGTAAACGTACGTTCTGCACTGTATTTGAAGGGCGAAGACGTGAAAAAGTTGTTGTGTGTAAAGGATGTGAGGCAGCGCGAATATTGGTAGGGCTTTGTGTTGATTTGGTGAATTTTTCTAAACCAGTATGGCTGATGCGAATACAAGAAAAAAGAGCGCGGGATAGCATGATTGTCGATGGGTCGAAATGATGAAAGTAAAATCCAAATTGCTTATCAGCGGATTGTACGTTATCTTTTGTGCAATATGTTGCGGGGCAAATTTTATCCTGTGGCCCTAATGTTATAAAATACCGGCTTTCCCGATAATTCCATTTATTTGATGCGTTTCATGCATGTGAGGCGCCTCATATGTCCGTTTATTTCATTCACGTTCCAAAAAGGTTCTTCCGTGCTTTCCACAGCAAACATTACTATTCAGTTTGGCGCTAAGCCTTTGTTTGAAAATATTTCCGTTAAATTTGGCGATGGCAATCGTTATGGTTTGATTGGCGCCAATGGTTGTGGCAAATCGACTTTCATGAAGATTTTAGGCCGTGATCTGGAGCCGACATCCGGTACCGTCATGCTTGATATCAATGAGCGTTTAGGTAAATTGCGGCAGGATCAGTTTGCTTTTGAAGATATGCGGGTGCTGGATGTGGTGATGATGGGCCACACTGAAATGTGGGCAGCGATGACGCAGCGCGATGCTATTTATGCCAATCCAGAAGCAACGGATGAAGACTACATGCAGGCGGCTGAATTAGAAGCCAAGTTTGCTGAATACGATGGTTATACGGCGGAAGCACGTGCTGGTGAGTTGTTGCTAGGCGCTGGTGTGGCGATTGAGCAGCATCAAGGTTTGATGAGCAATGTGGCGCCTGGTTGGAAGTTACGGGTATTGCTGGCGCAGGCCTTATTTTCTAATCCGGATATTTTGTTGTTGGATGAACCGACTAATAACCTGGATATCAACACCATACGTTGGTTGGAAGAGGTGTTGAATCAACGTGATTCAACCATGATCATCATTTCTCATGATCGCCACTTCTTAAATCAAGTTTGTACCCATATGGCGGATATGGATTACGGCACGCTGAAAATTTATCCTGGCAATTACGACGATTACATGCTGGCCTCCACACAGGCGCGTGCGCAGCAATTGGCTGTTAACGCAAAAGCCAAGGACAAGGTGGCAGAGTTGCAGGATTTCGTGCGTCGTTTTGCAGCGAATAAATCCAAGGCAAGACAAGCGACTTCACGCGCTAAGCAAATCGAAAAAATCAAGATTGAAGACGTCAAACCTTCCAGCCGCGCCAACCCATTTATCCGTTTTGATGGCGAGAAAAAACTACATCGCCTGGCAGTGGAAGTACAAGGTTTAGCCAAATCTTATGACCGCACGTTGTTTAAAAATGTGGACATCATGGTGGAAGCCGGCGAGCGCATCGCCATCATCGGCGCCAATGGTGCGGGTAAAACGACGTTGTTGCGTTGCATAGGTGATGCAAATATTTGTGGTTTGTCCGCTGATAAAGGTAGCGTGAAGTGGGCTGAACACGCCAACGTTGGTTATATGCCGCAAGATCCGACAGAAAATTTTGCGAGCGATAAAAATCTCACAGACTGGATGGGCCAATGGACGCAAGAAGGGGATGACGATCAGGCCGTGCGTTCGATATTAGGGCGTTTGTTATTCAGTGGTGATGACGTCAAAAAATCCGTGCAAGTTCTTTCTGGTGGTGAAAAGGGCCGCATGATGTACGGTAAGTTGATGTTGGGTCGCCATAATGTGTTGTTGATGGATGAACCAACCAACCATATGGATATGGAGTCCATCGAATCCTTGAATATTGCGCTAGAAAAATATGCCGGCACCTTGATTTTTGTCTCGCACGACCGTGAATTTGTACAGTCATTGGCGACGCGTATTTTGGAAGTCAAAGACGGTGAAGTGATTGATTTCCGTGGTACGTATGAGGATTATTTATCGAGTCAGGGAATCCAATAAAAGTTGGATTCTAATAATTTCGTCGTTCCTGCGGCTTTATGAGGGAACCCAGCGTCTTTCCTTGTTTACTGTCAAAGCCACTGGGTCCCCGACTAAATCGCTTGAGGACGACTGTTTTGAGTTTTTCCGTATTCACATCGTTTCTTCAAGAATGACGAAGATGATGAGGACTGATCGATCATCTCAGCTAATCAGCTAATTGATACTTTTCAGGTAGGTTCGATAACCAATTTCGGAAACGTTTGAGCTGATTGAGCGTAATCTGTCAGAGGGTGATGAAGTGTGGGGTAGCATCAAATAATTCTTGCCGTTTTCTTGCCTTAGGACGTAGCCCAAATCTAATAAGCCAGCTACTTCAAGGGCATACCAGCTTGGTCTATCTTCACCGGAATGCCATAGGGATGATATGTGTGATGGATCAGTATCAGGAAGTGGTTTGATTGCTTCTAGAAACGTTCTGCTATCCATTGTTGTGATGGAGAATCGCTCCCAAATTGCTTCAGGGAAAGCTGTTTCTAGCCAAAAACGAGCACCACGGAATGCTCCGCCTTCAATAAAAGCTTGATTGACGCCCCAGGACCAGACCCCCACATCTAAAATGCAATAATTTTCTTTCGAGCCAGCGATGGCTCGGCGATTCCCAAGAGCAATATCCTGCCGGTTCTTACGAATACGTTCGAATTGAGCATCAGCCGCCTCCTTAAATTGTGTGTTGGCACCTTCAAGTAAATCATGGTGGATATCGTCCCAGTAACTTTGGATATTTGCTCGTTTAGGATCTATTTTTTTGGGATGCAGCCAGGTATTCAGTACATGTAATGCATGTGTTTTTTCTTCCCCTGCGTCAGCTTGACGATACTTTTCTATGACTAAGTTGGCTTTATGTTCTGCTTCTTTTTGCAGAATAGTTGTGTATGTGAATTTGATCAGAGGTAACGAAGGTGTGATTTGGGGAGTTGTTTGGGACTGTATATTTGATCTCGCTGCAGTTTGCGGTTTTAAGCCCTTCTTTTTATTTTCTAAGATTAATTGATCATCATAAAAATCGATGAAATTAACGCACCATGGAAAATAAGCGAGGTGATCTGGATGCTTGGGGTCGGTAGCAATCATGCCGCGTTGAACGGCATAAATCGTCCCATCTTGCGTAAAGTAAATGCCGCCTGAACTGCCATTTGAAGCATGATGTCCGGTTTTTATATGGTCGTGTCCTATTTGTATTGGCAAGCCGACATAAAATTCCGAGGATCGATTGGCTACTTCATCACGTTCTCTTAAAACGGTTTTGTCCTGCACCGTGAAATGACGATTTCTGGTTGGAGAGGTAACCTTCAAGGTAACTTTGTCGGCAGTATCAGCATAGGCATTAACACCGATTACTTTCGCATCTTGAATGACACCATGTGTTTTGCCGTTATTCCAGAATAGTAGTTTGTTTGTTAATGCTTGCAGCTTATGTCCGCAACGCTTGATAAGGTCGGTTAATTTTCTGGGGCGCATTGCCATTTCTGACATTTTTAAATGCGATCCTGCTGAATATCCCAGAAAATAAAGTTCGGTCGCACCATCAAGCGTGGTGGGGATTTTTAAGGGGGTATAGCCATATATTTTCCCTGGAGAATTGGCTAATTCCAGAATAATAAAATCTCCGCCAGCGCCGCAAACCAACCCTTGTTGCTGTGCGATTTCACTGTCTGCCGTATGTGTTTTTAGAACAGCAAACACTTCTCCTTTCATCCCTGCCTCGTGGGCGCCAAACACGACCGAATGATGGCTGTTTTCCTGGATGCAATGGTGTGAAGTTAAAAACAAATTAGGTGCGATTAGGATGCCAGAACCGTTTCCTTGTTGTGATTTGATGTGATTGTTTGTAATCACTTTTCCTGTTTGTTGCTGTTTTGCACGCAGCATGTGTGCTACTGAGTCGGTGACACGGCTTTCAATTAAAGAAATGCCTCGGTTGTGTATCGGCTGACGATATGGTGGTTTTTCTTTTGATGGCGTTTGGCATTCATATTCATCGAGGTTAGGAAACGGTAATGTGCCAGCTGACAAAGAGCGTCTTAGTGGGGTTGGGTAAGGTGGTGTTGAAAGATGGGAGGATGGTGTAGATGGAGAGCAAGTGGGCGGTGTTTCTAAATCCCCCGCAAACAATCCTAAACGAGCTGGTGTAAGGGGGGGAGTGGGGGAGGATGGATTTTTTTTCTGTACATGGTGATCGTTATCATATTTTTCTGGAACAAGAGCATGTAGCAATTCGTTATTGCCCGTTGTTTCATACAGACATTGCGCGATATCTTTGATCGATCTTCCATCATAAATGGGGTCCTCAACTGAGAATTTATCTCCCATGAGTTTTTCAGCAAGTATGGTTTTGATTGTTGGATTAGGTGAGTCTGAACTAGATGACATCAGGGTTGTGATGATTAATTCCTGTGTGCTAGAGGCTAATTCTTCTTTGGGATGCGCTTGCAGTATTGTTGTAATGGCACCACTGTCATTGTTTGAGATTGCAGACTCAAGTTGACGATTGAAATTGGTCGATTGATCAGGCAGGTCTCTTGCTTTAGTTAAAGAATGTAAAGCATATAAAGAATCAATATTCGTAGCGATGGTTGAAGTCATATAGGGATTCGTATGTTGGGTTTGAATGAGAACAAAAATGAATGCATGGACGATAAACAAGTATTTTGCTAGAATTACGCGCCGTTTGGCGTCTCGATTTTCTCTTATTACCCTCGTTATTATGAAAAAATTCTTTGCACTTCTCGTGCTTGCTGGTTTGGCCAATGTTGCCCATATTGCGCATGCAGCGGATGTTGTTGGTGATGCCAAGGCTGCCACGAACAAGGTTGCTATGTGTATCGGTTGCCATGGTATTCCAGGATATAAAGCAACTTTTCCTGAGATTTATCAAGTTCCCATGCTCGGCGGACAGTCAGCAAAGTATCTTGAAAATGCTCTCAAAGCTTATCAAAAAGGTGAGCGTAAGCATCTTTCTATGCGTGGTATTGCAGCGAGCTTGTCTGATCAGGATATAGCAGATCTTGCTGCTTATTATTCGCAGCAAAAATAAGGGAATTATTGATTATGAAGATGAATAAAAGTTTCATTCTGGCAGGATTGTTGTTGTCCGCTACGTTTGCATTACAGGCTCATGCGGCGGCGAATGTTGCTGCTGGGAAATTGGCAGTTGAGAAAAGTAACTGTGCTTCTTGTCATGGTGCAAATTTTAATGATCCAGTTGACCCTAGCTATCCAAAATTAGCAGGCCAGCATCGTGATTATTTGGAGCATGCTTTGATTGCTTATCAACGTGGTGGTGATGCAGCAAATGGTCGCTCCAATGCCATCATGGGTGGTCAGGTTAAGGCCTTATCACGTCAGGATATCCGTAACATTGCTGCTTATTTGCATAGCTTGCCTTCCTCTTTGGTGTTGCGTAAATAAGTACGTAAGAAGCAAACAATAAAAAACCAGGGGCAACCTGGTTTTTTTTCGTCTATAGAAATTAATGCATATCAACGCTGTTTAATGCACTCAATATACGCGGCGCCATCTGGTGGCAAACCCGTACGTTGTGCCGTCCACATCATTTGTCCCAAACATTCCATGATGTGATGATGCGCTTCATGTTCTGAATCGAGACGCTGCGATAATTTGATGAATGCAGTCCGTATGCCTGGTGGTTGATCGATAGAAATTTGTTCTGCGATCGACAAATGCATCGCCAAATGTAGAAACGGGTTGCTGATGCCATTTTCAACCGAATAATCAGCATGGATGGCTGATTCCATATCTTCCAATGTGCTCGTATATTCTGGATGTTGTTTGATCCAATCGGATGCGATGATTTCGATGGGAGTCAGGATTTCATGCGCGCGATGTTTGCGATACGTTTCGCAAAAAAAACGGCGCACGTCTTGTTGTGAAGGGTTAAACATGGCTTATTTGGGTGTGGATATAGGGGGCGTCGGCGTTTTGGATTTGTATTCGCATAAATCCATCACCATGCAATTCCAGCATTGTGGGTTACGCGCAGTGCAGGTGTAACGTCCATGCAGAATCAGCCAATGGTGCGCATCAAGCTGAAATTCTTTAGGAATCACCTTCATCAATTTTTGTTCAACGATATCAACATTTTTACCCGGTGCGATGTTGGTGCGATTGGAGACGCGGAAGATATGTGTATCGACGGCGATGGTAGGTTGGCCGAAAGCGGTATTTAAAACAACATTCGCTGTTTTACGGCCTACGCCAGGCAATCCCTGTAATTGTTCGCGCGTGCGTGGGACTTCGCCTTGATATTTCTCTAGCAAAATTTGGCAGGTTGCGATGGTGTTTTTGGCTTTATTGCGAAATAAGCCTATCGTTTGAATATACGGCGTCAATCCTTCCACACCCAAGGCCAGTATGCTGCTGGGCGTATTGGCAACGGGGAATAATTTGCGCGTTGCTTTGTTCACCGACACATCGGTTGCCTGGGCTGACAGCATGACAGCAATCAATAATTCAAATGGCGTGTTGTATTCAAGTTCTGTGGTGGGATGTGGATTGGCGACTTGGAAGCGCTCGAACATCTCGCGACGTTTGTTGGCATTCATAGATTTTATTTGTTGAATGTTTCTTTTTGTGCTGCTTCTTTTTTTAATCGCGCACGTTCCAAAGCGGCTTGAATGATGGCTTTTTTGCGTTCTTGCTCACTTTTTTCTTCTGGCGTGATGCTAGTTTCTGCTTCGACGGTTTTGAGCTTATCTAATGCTTTGGCTGCCAAGCGTGCATCATTTGCCTGTTTTTCGTATTCCAAGCGCGCGTTGCGGCGCGTGTAGCGGGTACGTGCTTGCTCTGCTTGTTGCTCAGACCATGCTGCCCATCCGGTTTTGCCATCACTGATAGGAATCATCGTGATGCAATCGACTGGGCATGGGGCGACGCATAAATCACAGCCTGTGCAGAGGTCTGATAAGACCGTGTGCATTTGTTTGGCGCTGCCGATAATGGCGTCAACCGGACAAGCCTGTATGCACAATGTGCAACCGATGCAGAATGTTTCGTCTATCACTGCGACTGGGCGCTCGCGCTCAACGCCATTGGATGGGTTGAGTGGAATGACTTTTTTTCCCAATAAATGTGCTAGCCGCGCGACTCCTTCTTCGCCACCGGGTGGACATTGATTGTAGTTGGCCTCTCCATCAGCGATGGCATGTGCATAATCCCGGCAGCAGGGATAAGAGCATTTGGTGCACTGTGTCTGCGGTAGCAGGTCTTGGATTTGATCAGCGAGAGATTTTGACAAGATCGGATTTAAGAATAAGTTTTGATAAAGTTTTCAACACGGGGATAAATGACTTCACGCCATTTTCTTCCAGAAAAAATACCGTAGTGACCGCATTCCGGTGCCATGAAATGTTGCTTCATGGAAGTTGGAATATTTTTACATAACTCGTGTGCGGCCTGTGTTTGTCCGGGGCCGGAAATGTCATCCAATTCGCCTTCAATCGTGAATAAAGCGACATTGTTGATATCTTGTGGACGCACTAGCTGTCCATCTACTTTCCATGTGCCGCGTGGTAGATTGAATTCTTGAAATACGGTTTTAATCGTGTCCAAATAGTACTCAGCTGGCATGTCGAGGACAGCATTGTATTCATCATAAAATTGACGATGCTCTTCAGCTGATTTTTCATCACCTTCGATCAGATGCATAAAAAAATCTTGGTGACTTTGTGCATGACGTCCGGGATTCATCGCAATAAATCCAGCATGTTGTAAAAAGCCGGGGTAAACCTGACGTCCAAAACCTGGGAAGTTGGCAGGAACGCCGTAAATAACGTTATTTTCAAACCATGACAGTTTTTTTTCTGTGGCTAAATTATTTACGCCAGTTGGAGACTTCCGTGGGTCGATAGGCCCACCCATCATAGTCATTGTTTTGGGCAGCCTAGGATCTTTTTCCGTTGCCATGAGCGAAACGGCAGCCAGCACAGGGACAGTTGGCTGGCAGACTGAGATGACGTGCAAATCAGGCCCAAGCAGTCTAATAAACTCTTGCACGTAGCGAATGTAATCATGCAAATGAAACGGTCCAACTGAGGAGGGAATCATCCGTGCATCAATCCAGTCAGTGATATATACATCATGCTTTGGTAGCAAAGTACGTACGGTATCGCGCAAAAGGGTGGCATGATGGCCAGACAAAGGTGCGACCAATAAGACTTTTGCTTGTGGCGATCTGTGGATTTTCTGGAAATGAATCAGATTGCAAAACGGTTTTGCTAAGACATTGACTTCATGAACAGCGGTAGTTTTGCCATTAACTAATGTAGATTGAATGTTGAATGCAGGTTTTTCATAATCCTTGCCCAACCGATACATTAGCTCGTAAGCGGCAGCGATGCGTTGTGCAAACGGAGCATGTGCAAATGGTGAAACTGGATTGGTGAATAATTTAGCGGCTGTCTCAGCCCATTGTGTGAAAGGAGCTAAGAGGGCTCGCTGCATTTCATGAAGTTGGTAAAGCATCATATTCCTTCTGTAAGCAATGCGTACTAAGCGCATTCTGCGTATTCACATGACTGCGTAAAACCAGCATTGATGCAGTGCATCATAAGCCTATTTTTAAAATTTGGCAGTGTGTAGCAGTATTTAGCAGTGTTTAAAGTGGATATGACTGTAGAGATGAATAGGCTTGTTGATTTAACCTATGGTGCCCACGGAGGGACTCGAACCCCCACACCTTGCGGCACATGGACCTGAACCATGCGCGTCTACCAATTCCGCCACGTGGGCAATTGCCAAGATTGCTATGCAATTTGCAGCGGGCGATTATAGTGGAAAACCATTTTATTTCAAAATTTTTTATATTGGGAAATGAATGATAGTCAAGAGATGGTCCTTGACCCAAAAAAAACCGAAGCTTTTAAACTTCGGTTTTGAATCCACATTCTGGCAGGAAGTGGAGGAGGGGAGAACACATAAAAAATTGCTGTAAATCAATAAAATTATTGTAGGCAATTATTTTAAACTTGCCAAGCGCTGTTTTGCGATTTGTGCGGCGTTGGTCCCAGGGTATTGGGCGACTAATGTTTCTAGAGATTTTTTGGCCGAATTTTTATCTTTCAGTTCGGTATAACAACTTGCAACATTTAATAAAGCATCGGCAGCTTTTGGATTGTTTGGGTAATTCTTTACGACTAATAATTGCGCCGCAATTGCATTTTTATATTCGCGTTGCGCATAGTAAGCATTACCTAACCAGTACTGTGCAGGAGCTACATTACTCGATTGTGGGTAACGTTGGACAAAATCAAGGAATGCAGTGCTTGCATTTTTATAGTCGCCATTTTTGAAAAACGTTAAAGCGTCATCATACGATTTTTGTTCTTCTTGTTGTTTTTGTTGCGCTAATTCCCTGTTTGCCTCTTTTTCGTCTGCCGCAGCTTTTGCAGCTGTTTCGAATTTCCGTAGGCGTTCATCAAGGTCTACATAAAAATCTTTTTGACGTCGCTGTGTATTGCTTAATTCATTGGTCAGTACCTCAATATCACCACGCAACTTGGCAATGTCTTGTTGTAATTGTTCATTTTGATTGAGCAGATCAAGCGTGCCGCTTTTATCGGCTTTTTTATCTATCCGTGTGGTTATTTCAAGTTGCATGGCTTCAACTTTGCCGCGTAGTTCAATGATTGCCTTACGTGCTTCATCATCGTCAAACAAACCTGCATGGGCATGCAGTGGTGCAAAAGAAAATATGGCCAGGCAAGTAGCGATAATAGGAAATTTGAATGTGGATTGTAGAGAGCAAATCATCATTGCATCCTTAGTCTAAGGATTATTTAGGTGGTTTTTGTGGTGCGTATTGAAATCCGAGTAAATCAGAGTAGAGCAAACCGCACAGAGTTGCTTTTACGATGCAAATTAAATAATGTAAAAACAACTCTGATTTTTACGTTTTTAAAATAAATTTAGTTATGCAATTTAATCGTTAAATTTATTGATAAACAATATCTGCACGACGGTTTTCTGCCCAGGCAGCTTCATTACTGCCCGTTGCTTTGGGTTTTTCTTTGCCGTATGAAACGGCTTCTATTTGTGCATCGGACACGCTTAATGTTGTTAACGATTTACGTACGGCTTCTGCGCGTTTTTGTCCCAATGCCAGATTGTATTCACGACCACCACGTTCATCTGTATTGCCTTGAATAAGCACTTTCCGGTTTGTATTTTTGCTTAAATAAGCAGCGTGTGCTTCAACAACAGGCTTAAATTCGTCCTTGACGATATAACTGTCGTAGTCAAAATAAACACTGCGTTTTGCCAGGATGCCTTTAGGATCATTCAATGGATCAATGGAAGGAGCGACATCGATAGTGCTCACGGTACGTGTGTCAGGTGCTGCAGGAGTAGGGGCGGTGACTGGTGCAGCAGCTCGCTCTTCAACTTTGATTTCATCATTTTGTTTCATCGGTGTGCTGCATGCCATGAGTAAGGTGGCACTGGATATGGCAATCGCTAACATTTTGATTTTTTGCATTGACTTCTCTCCTTGTGTGAAATGAACTACTTGGTTTTTTATTTCATAAATGGGCCCCAAGTGGGTTCCCGAATATCGCTTATTTTTGTTGTTAAATATTGTTTCATGCGGCCATCAATTGATGTGATAGCAAGTAAATCGCGACGTCCAGATTCTGTAGCGTACATGATGTATTTACCATTGGGAGAAAAACTCGGCGATTCATCCTTATTTGTATTTGATAAACCTTGTTCCTGTGCATTAGATAAATTCATTAAGAACAATTGGAAGCGACCTTCTCGGCGTGAAATGTATGCAAGTGATTTTCCATCAGGTGAAATGCGTGGACTGATATTGTAATTACTGTTGAAAGTAATACGCTGGATTTCTTTACCACTCAAGTTCATTTTGTAAATTTGTGGTCCGCCGCTGCGATCGCTGGTGAAATAAATACTTCTTCCATCCGGTGAGAATTGTGGTTCTGTGTCGATATCCCTATTGTGGCTCAAGCGTTGTAGGTTACTGCCATCAGCATTGACAATATAGATTTGGGTTGAGCCATCACGTGAAAGTGCCAAAGCTAATTTACTACCATCTGGCGACCACGCTGGTGCAGAGTTATTACCTTTATAGTTGGCAATCACAGTACGTTTTTGTGTGGGCAAGTGTTGCACATACACGACGGGCTTTTTAGCTTCGAATGAAACGTAAGCCACTTTCGTTCCATCAGGTGACCAGGAAGGGGAAATGATGGGGTCATTAGAGCGAAGTGCAATTTGAACGCCTTCGCCATCTGCATCCGCAATTTCTAATCGATATTCATGTCCGGTTTTGTTGACGTAAGCGATGCGAGTGGCAAATATACCTCGCACACCTGTTAATTTTTCATGGATGTCGTCAGCAATTTGATGGGCGGCAGTACGTAGTGAGCGTGCTTGCACAGCCATTGACATGTTTGATAGTTGCGTTGTTTTTAAAGTATCTAATAATTTGTAACGTACATCAAAGCGACCATCTACCAGCTTTTGTATGCTACCGACAACCAATGCATCTGCGCCGCGCGATTTCCATTCAACATAGTTGACGGTGCTTGTTTCTGAGATTGTGATACCCGTATCGATCACTTTAAAAAGGCCGCTGCGCAATAAATCAGCTTTGATAATGGCACTGATTTTTTGTGGGGCGATGGTTTCGTCGGCGAAGCTAGCAATCGCAATGGGGATTTGATTTGCACCAACGCCGGAAATATCGACGTTTAATTGTGCATTAGCGTTTGTTGTTATAAAAACAATATTTAACAATAAGACTGCCGCAATCTTATGTATAGCAGTGTATGTGCGTAAAAAATGAAATTTCATAGGACGTTAATCTTTCGGTCTATGCGTAATAGTCAGACTGGAAGGAACTGTGCCAGAGTTATCGGGTGGGAGTGGGACAGATTTTTCAATGGCGCGTCGCACTGCTTCGTCAAATCCTGGAATACCAGAGGATTTGAGTTTTTGTGGCAAACCACGTAGTGAGCCATCTGGGAATAATTCGATTTTATATTCGACCGGATTATTGTTTGTAATATCAGCGGCCAGATAAAACTGTGTATTTGATTTAATTTTGGTCGCGATCATCTGAATATAACTTGGATCGCCACGCCTATTACCAGTTGATTTGGGCGCATCAATACGTCCTGCCGTGCCAGAGTTAATGGCATTCGTAATCCGATGCATTTCATCGTCACGTGCTTTTTTTGTGGCGAGTTCTTGTTCAAGTTTTAGGCTGCGTACTTTTTTTTGTTTTTCTGCTTCGATGTTGCGTTTTGCTATTCGTTCTTCTTCTGCTTGTTGACGTTTTTGGGCGGCCAATTTCTCAGCGGCTAATTTTTGTGCTTTTTCTTTTTCAGCTTTCTCTGCTTTTTTTGCCTTTTCCTCTGCTACTTGTTGTTTGAGTAGGCGTGATTTTTCCTCAGCTTGACGCTTTTTTGTTTGCTCTAGTGCAATATTGGGGTCAATCGCAGGAGCAATTTTTTCACTGATTGTTTGTTTGGTAGGCGTTAGTGCTGGCGCTGGTTTTTCGGGCGAGGATAATGGTTGAGGTGTAGGTGGCATGTTCCATATTTCGGCCTCTATGGCGATGGGTTTTTCATTTTGCCAATTGATACCAAGCCAAAGAAACGCAAACAATCCCACATGAACAAGTGTTGCCAGTCCAATCGCATGCAGGCGTTTGGGCTCTTGAGGAATGTGATACGGACTTGCTTCAGTCATGGGATCGTGGAATATGGATTATACGAGTTGGTCATTAGGTGATTATTTAGTCGCCAGCGCAACACGCTGAATGCCCATTTTTTTTGCTTCAGAAATCAATTGAATGACATCGTCATATTTGTTTTCTTTATCTGCAGCAATCACCATTGGGTAATCAGGATGATCCTGATGTATCGCACGCAGTTTTGCTAATAAATCTTGTTTGTCACTTGCTGTTTCAATGCTTGCAGGTACTTGTGCTTGCTGCTGCGTTTGTTGAACCTTAATAGTAGATTGTGCGTTGGGTTTAATTGTTATTTCAATATATTCATTGGGTGGTTGGGTCGATTTTCCCGCTGTCGGTAAATCAATCACATTGGGATTGGTCATCGGTGCAACCACCATGAAAATCACTAGCAACACCAACATCACGTCGATGTAGGGGACGACGTTGATTTCAGATTTGAGTTTTCTGGTACGTCCACCACGCAAATTACTAGAAAATGAAGATGCCATAAAAATTCTAAATAACTCTCAATAACTCTTAATAACTTAAAAAGTTTAAACAATCTTAATTTGATTGCCGCTGCAAAATATTGGAAAACTCCTCGATAAAGCTTTCAAAACGCATTGCTAACCGATCTATATCGTGCGAGTAGCGATTGTAAGCAAGGACTGCCGGGATAGCCGCAAACAAGCCAATTGCGGTAGCGATCAAGGCTTCGGCAATCCCAGGAGCAACGGATGCAAGTGTAGCTTGTTGAACGTTAGCCAAACCACGAAATGCATTCATGATCCCCCAGACTGTACCGAATAATCCGACATAAGGTGAGACAGAGCCGACTGAGGCTAAAAAGGATAAGTGGGACTCCAATGCATCCATTTCGCGTTGATAAGCCGCCCGCATAGCGCGGCGCACGCCATCTAGTACCATGCTGTTGGCGTTGATGTTGATTTCTTGCTGGTTGTTATAAGACGCTTTGGATTTAATGAATTCGCTCATGCCCGCTTCAAAAATACGCTCAAGCGCACCTTTGGCACGACGATTGGTTGTCGCTTTTTGATACAAGGCTTGGAGATTGCCACCAGACCAGAAAAGGCGCTCAAACGCTATTGTTTGTCTTTGTGCCGTTTTCAGTGCAAACATTTTTCTGAAAATATAGTTCCAGCTCATGACCGAGACAGCGAGCAAAAGCAGCAACACCAGTTGTGCGACGATGGAGGCATTGGTGATTAGGGAAAAGAAGGAAAGATCTTGAGTAATAGTCATTGAATAAATGAAAATGGATAAGTAGATAAACAATTAAGGCAATTAAACCAAGTAAACCAAGTAAACCAAGTAAACGATAAGCAAATTAGTACTTATATTTAAGTGGCTAAATTAATGGAGAATGTGCCACTTGTATTTTTTTTAAAATCTCAGCTGGTATGGCGCAGGGTCGAATGGTTTCCGTGCTTACGCATCCGATTTTGATGCGCGCTGTGGTGAGTAAAGTTTGGCCACACCATATTTCCTGTAAAAAATGCAATGAAGCCTGTCCAAGTTTGATAACGGCCGTATTCAATTCTAATTCATCGTCCATTTTTGCTGGTGCATGATATTCGAGTGCACTGCTTTTCACCACAAACATAATTTTTTGATCAATCGCCAAATCATGTTGATGTACATCCGCCGCACGTAGCCATTCTGTGCGGGCTCTTTCAAAGTATTTGAGGTAGTTGGCGTAAAACACAATACCACCAGCGTCGGTATCTTCGTAGTAGACGCGGATATTCCATGTGAAAGGTGCGAGCATATTGAACGAAAAGAATGAATAAAGTTGAATAAGAGAAATGATACTAATGATAAATTAAACAATCAGTTAACAAATAAGTAAAGAAGTAACAATAAGTAACCTATTTAAAAATGCGACATAAAAATGTACTGATTTTTACCTTTTTATATTGAATGGTGAAAATCCCTGGCAGGTTGGCATCATTTCCAAATAATTAATATTCACATGTGGTGGTAGTGTGGCAATCCAATAAGCAGTTTGTGCCACATCATCGGCATTTAATGGTGTGACTCCTTCATAAACTTTGGCTGCTTTTGCACTATCTCCTTTAAAACGTACCTGAGAGAATTCAGTTCCTCCACACAAACCTGGTGCTAAGTTGGTGGCACGTACACCAGTGCCAACCAGGTCAGCACGTAGATTTAAAGTGAATTGATCCACAAATGCTTTGCATGCTCCATAGACATTTCCGCCTGGATAAGGATAGGCGCCAGCAATCGATCCCAGATTAATAATCGTGCCACTACCGCGCGCCACCATGCTGGGCAATATCGCATGTGTCATGTTGACTAATCCTTGGCAATTGGTGGCAATCATCGTTTCCCAATCTTCTAATGAGGCTTGTTGCGCCGGTTCTAGGCCTAAAGCCAGGCCGGCATTGTTGATGAGCACATCGATTTTTTGCCAATCGCCGGGCAATTCCGCCAATTGAGTCAATGCATGATGGATGGATGCTTTGTCCGTCACATCCATTGTTATGGGTAAAAGATTGGTGCCCAGTTCTTGTGCCAGGTGAGTCAAACGCTCTTGTCGTCGTCCTGTGGCGATGACTTTGTGTCCATTTTGAACAAATTGACGTGCCATTTGTGCGCCAAAACCTGATGTCGCACCTGTAATAAAAACGATCATGAAAGCTCCTTTTAACGCATTGGTATGGCATTGCTAAAATTGTAGCAAAGCCAGACTTAATTCTTAATTAACTCGACGATACGTTATAACATGACAATCTCTGATACCCAATGCCCTTTATGTAATGGCGAAAACAATTGTGCTATTGCCAACAAGACAGAAAAGACGGAAACGCATTGCTGGTGTTTTGATCAGACTATTCCAAATGCAGTATTGGATCGGATTCCGCTGGAGCAACGAGGCCGCGCTTGTATTTGCTATTGCTGTGCAAGCGTAAAGACCTCAGATCAATAGTGTCTGGTTAGGCTGCATACCAACCTTGTTAGAAACCTGTCTGGTAAAATGCACGTCTTCCCGAAAACCAAAGATTTTTGCCATGTTCTCATTCATTGGATCATTCCTAGTAACATTAACCAAAATGGGTGATTGACCAATGTACTTGGGCGGATGGATTCATCGACGGTTGGCATGGCTTACGCTCTGCGCAGTGATCTTTGGCGCATTGGCTCCCTCTATCTCAAAATTATTAGTTGCGACCCAAGGCATCTCTTGGAATGATATTTGTAGCGCAAATGGGGTCAAGCGCGCCGCTGTCAATTTGGGCTCTTCTGAACTTCCTGAAGCTCCGGTGGCAGACGAGGCTCAATGTGGTTACTGTCTGCTACAACATTATTCGCCTGTCATTCCAACCGTTTCCTACAACTGGGAATTGAGTTCGATCTCGACTGGTCGGCTGCTGATTGGTAGCAGTGGCACCACTGTTTTCAAGCGCTTCATCCGAGATGCGCATCGGACGCGGGCACCTCCTGTTTTTTTCTGATTCTATTCACTTTTTCTCTTGTCTGATTTTGATCAGCACAGGATTGTTTGCGCTTATTTGATGTTTATTGGGCGCGTATGAATCACAAAAATCACAGGAAACTTGTATGAAAAATAAAAACCTCGGTGCTTGCGCACTTCGTTTGTCGATATTAAGCGTGGCATTGAATGCTGCATTATCTTCAGGAGTTTGGGCCCAGCAATTGCCTCATCTTGCCCCAATCATTGTTGTCGGCGACAGAATTACGCCGTTTGGTCTTTCTTTGCGTGGCGATAATTTGGATGCGCGACGTTTTGCTACCAATGATGCTGCTGCTTTGTTGGATGGTATTCCTGGAGTGAGTTTTTACTCAGGAGGGGGGCTATCAAGTTTGCCTGTTATTAACGGTTTGGCCGATGATCGTTTAAAAATTACTGTTGATGGAATGAGCATCACATCGGCTTGTCCTAATCACATGAATCCTGCGTTGTCCTACATTGATCCTGCTGCGCTCAATCAAATCAATGTATATGCCGGCATCGTGCCTGTTAGTCAGGGTGGCGATAGTATTGGTGGCGCGATTGCCGTGCGGTCAGCTCCTCCTGTGTTTGCTCAAGAGGGGGAGCGTTTGAAAACCTCTGGCAATATCTCAGCGTTTCATCGTAGTAACGGTGATGTCAATGGCGTGAGTGTGCAGGCCAATGCTGCCAATGAAAAGTTTAGTATTGGTTATATAGGCAATACGGTTGATGCGGATAATTACAAAGATGGTAATGGTAAGGTGGTGGGCGCAAGCCGTTACAAGGTGCGTAATAACGCATTAAAACTTGCCACCCAGTCTGATTCAAGTTTGTATACCTTGGATATTGGTTGGCAGGACATTCCAGTACAAGGATTTCCCAATCAGGCGATGGATATGACATCTAACAAGAGTTTGTCATTCAACGCTGGCTACAAAACGCAGTTATCTTGGGGGGAATTGGAGGCACGTGCTTTCCGCCAACATGTTCGTCACAAAATGGACATTTTGCCTGAGAAGAGTTCAGGAACGATGCCGATGGATACCGATGCGCTCGATTTGGGGTATTCCATTGTTGGCACAATGGCATTGAATGACAAGCAAACTGCGCGTTTTGGGCACGAATTTCATCGTTACACCTTGGATGATTGGTGGCCTGCATTGTCATCAGGTTTTATGGCGCCACATGATTTTTGGAATATTAATGATGGCAAACGTGATCGTTTATCTGTCTTTGCTGAGTTGGATAATCAAGTAAATGACAAATTGTTTACTCAATTGGGTGTGCGGATTGAACAGGTCAATATGAACACAGGTAATGTCCAGGGCTACCACTCAGCGGCAGATGGCTCTTACGGCGGCATGATGGGGATGAGTGCATACAGTGATTCGACGTACAAAGCAGATGCGGATGCATTTAATGCAAAAGATCATCAGCGTAAAGATTTGAATTGGGATCTGACGGCTTCAGCGCGTTATGTGAACAATGCGAGCGAAACCTACGACATTGGTTTTTCACGCAAAACACGTTCACCTAATTTGCATGAGCGTTATACCTGGTCTAACGAAGCCATGATGGCTGGCTTGATGAATAACTGGTTTGGCGATTTAAATTCGTATGTTGGTAATTTGGATTTGAAACCAGAAATCGCGTATAGCTTCAAAGCTAGTGCTGATTGGCATGATGCTGAAGGTCGTGATTGGCAGGTGAAAGTGGCGCCATTTTATACCTATGTGGCGGACTATATTAATGCTGTCCCCAATGCATCAACTAATCCTTACAACATGAGCATGTTGCTTGGACGTCAATCTTTAACTTTTACAAATCAGGATGCACAGTTGTACGGTGTAGATGTTTCGGGCAAAAAATCGCTTGGCAAACACTATGGTGAGTGGATACTCCGTGCTGCGTTGAGCTACACCCGTGGCAAAACAATCAGTGGCGATAATTTGTATAACATCATGCCGCTCAATGCACGTGTCGCGCTTGATCATATCAATGCTGCATGGTCTAACACGTTTGAGGTGGTATCGGTGCATGCGAAAGATGATGTGAGCGCCGCTCGTGCGGAGTTGGCCACGGCTGGTTACACGATTGCAAACTATCGGATGGCTTATCAATTAAGTAAATCGGTCAAATTGAATGCGGGTGTGGACAACGTATTCAATCGCCAATACAACTTACCGTTGGGTGGATTGGAATACGCAAGCGCAAGCATGATGACTGCACCACAGGCTTTGCGCGCTATGGGGCGTTCAGTCAATGTTGGTGTTTCTATCGGTTTTTAATAATTAATCGATAATCATCAAGCCTTAGAAGCACAAGGATTAATACGATTAATCCTTGTGTCTGTTTGACCTGGTTCGCCAGCACGGGCTAGAATGGCCGCCTGTTAAAAATGGTGAATAATCATGCGTCAAAAATTGGTCGTAGGTAATTGGAAAATGAATGGCGGGTTTGCTTTTAATGCGGCTTTGCTGAACGATATTAAATCTGGTTTGAATCAAGCAAATTGTGGTGTGGCGGTTTGTGTGCCTGCACCTTATTTGGCGCAGTGCCAGCTTGCTTTGAGTGGTAGCAAAATAGCTTGGGGCGCGCAGGATGTTTCTGCCCATGAATCTGGTGCTTATACAGGTGAAATCTCGGCTACAATGCTGCGTGATTTTTCCTGTGACTATGTGATAGTCGGACATTCTGAGCGTCGCTCTTATCATGGTGAGACTGATAACTTGGTGGTGCAAAAAACACAACGTGCGTTGGCTGCTGGTTTAACCCCGATTGTTTGTGTGGGTGAGACTTTGCAGGAGCGTGAGGCTGGCCAAACCGATGTTGTGGTGAGTCGGCAAGTGAATGCGGTGTTGGAAGCGATTGATGTGGCTGAGGTTGAGCGCATCGTATTGGCTTATGAGCCGGTTTGGGCGATTGGTACGGGTAAAACCGCGACGCCGCAAATGGCGCAGGAAGTGCACGCAAGTTTGCGCGCGACGCTAGCGAAAAAAGAAAGTGGTGCGGCCGTTAAAGTACAAATCTTGTATGGCGGCAGTATGAAGCCAGACAATGCGCAAGAATTGTTGGCGATGCCAGATATTGATGGTGGTTTGATAGGTGGTGCAGCGTTAAAAGCTGCGGATTTTCTGGCTATTGTTCAGGCTGCAAGTGGTGGGAGATAGCAGAATCGTTGAATACCTGGTTCGTGGTTTTTAGTTAAAAAATATCAAAGATTGGAAAATTGGTAATGCATACTTTGTTTAATATTGTGGTTGCTGTTCAAGTATTGTCGGCTTTAGTGATTGTGGTTCTTGTATTGTTGCAGCATGGTAAAGGTGCCGATATGGGTGCTGCTTTTGGTTCTGGTGCTTCTGGTAGTTTATTTGGTGCAACTGGTGCGTCTAATTTTTTGTCTAAATCGACGGGTATTGCTGCGGTTATTTTTTTCTCTGCGACCTTGGCGCTTTCCTTTTTCTTCAATAAGCGTGCTCCTGAGAGTGGTGTGATGGGTAGTTTGCCTGTTAAAACTGCTAGTCCATCACCAGCGACAAAGCCTGCAGTACCTTCAGCACCAGTCTCTCCTGCCAGTCAGTCTGGTCAAGTGAATCAAATTCCACGTTAGTACTGGTTGCTAAAATTACTGATGCCTTTTTATGCGGGTGCGGAATAGATGTGCCAATTTGGTAGTGCAAATTAGTAGTTGCCATCCTCTTATCCGTCTCGATTGAAAGTGTGCAAACTAGTATCTAATCGTTTTTATCTGGGGGGTGCCACTGGGTGCAACTTAGCGGTATTTTCTCTCCTTGTGAGTCGTGGATTGTCTGGATTTGGTGATAAATGCAAAAATAAAATTTCTTTAGGGTATGTGTATTGCAGTTATTGACATTAATACGGACCAGTTAATGCAAACTAGCATTGAATAAAAGTACTGAAACAGGGTAAAATAGCGAACTTCGGCCGACGTGGTGAAATTGGTAGACACGCTATCTTGAGGGGGTAGTGGCGAAAGCTGTGCGAGTTCGAGTCTCGCCGTCGGCACCAAAAATAAATAAAAAATAGGCTAAATAGCCAGCTCTGCAAATTATTGCTCAGCTGGCTTTTTACCAAATATAAGTTTTAATAAGATTTAAATAGAATTCAAAGAGCTTATTGTGAATCTTGAAAATTACCTGCCTGTTTTGTTGTTCATCCTCGTTGGTATCGGCGTTGGTGTTGTTCCACAAGTATTAGGGCGTGTGGTGGCACCATTCAAGCCTGATGCGGCAAAACTCTCTCCTTACGAATGTGGTTTTGAGGCGTTTGAAGATGCGCGTATGAAGTTTGACGTGCGCTACTACCTCGTCGCCATTCTCTTTATTTTGTTTGATTTGGAAACTGCGTTTTTCTTCCCTTGGGGCGTGGTTATGCGTGACCTTGGTTGGTACGGTTTCTTTGTTATGTTTAGTTTTGTTATCGAATTTGCGCTTGCATTTTGGTATATCTGGAAGAAAGGCGCCCTGGATTGGGAATAAATTATGTCAATTGAGGGAGTGTTAAAAGAGGGATTTATTACCACTACTGCGGACAAGTTAATTAACTGGACGCGGACTGGTTCTATGTGGCCGATGTCGTTTGGTTTGGCATGTTGTGCTGTAGAGATGATGCACGCTGGGGCGTCCCGTTATGACTTGGATCGTTTTGGTGTGGTATTTCGTCCTTCCCCGCGTCAATCTGACGTGATGATTGTTGCTGGTACCTTGTGCAACAAAATGGTGCCTGCACTGCGCAAGGTCTATGACCAAATGGCAGAGCCACGTTGGGTGATCTCCATGGGTTCTTGTGCCAATGGTGGTGGTTATTATCATTATTCCTACTCGGTGGTGCGCGGCTGTGATCGCATTGTGCCGGTCGATATTTACGTGCCTGGTTGTCCTCCTACCGCAGAGGCATTGCTCTACGGTGTCATGCAATTGCAAAACAAAATCAAGCGTACTAATACGATTGCACGTTAATTCTCTTAGAAAAAATGACGACGAAATTGGAAATCCTTGAATCTACTTTGCGCGACGCTTTAGGTGATCGTATTCAAAGTATCAATGTGGCTTTCGGCGAAGCGACACTGGTTGTTGCCTCTGCTGAATATCTGTCAGTCATGCTTACCCTGCGCGATCATCCCAATTTGTCTTTTGATGAATTAATCGATCTGTGCGGCGTTGATTATTCTTCCTATGGTGAAGGCAGCGATGGCGCTTGGACTGGCGCGCGTTTTGCTGCAGTATCACACTTACTCTCTACTACGCATAACTGGCGTTTACGCGTGCGTGTCTTTGCACTTGACGATGCGATGCCTTTACTTCCTTCCTTAACCAGTGTTTGGGATAGTGCCAATTGGTACGAGCGTGAAGCGTTTGATTTGTTCGGTATTTTGTTTGATGGTCATGATGATTTGCGCCGCATTTTGACGGATTATGGTTTTGTTGGTCATCCTTTCCGCAAGGATTTCCCTGTGTCTGGTTATGTTGAGATGCGCTACGACTCTGAGCAAAAACGTGTGATTTATCAACCCGTTACTATTGCGCCACGCGAGTTAGTGCCGCGTGTGATTCGTGAAGAACATTACGGAATTAAATCGGGATCAAAATAATGGCTGAAATTAAAAATTACACCATCAACTTCGGTCCGCAGCATCCAGCCGCGCATGGTGTGTTGCGCCTTGTTTTGGAGTTGGATGGCGAAGTGATACAACGTGCCGATCCGCATATCGGATTGCTGCACCGTGCGACTGAAAAGTTGGTTGAGCAAAAAACCTATTTGCAATCTGTACCGTATATGGACAGGTTGGATTACGTTTCCATGATGTGTAATGAGCATGCTTACGTCATGGCAATTGAAAAAATGCTGGGCCTCGAAGTGCCGTTGCGTGCGCAATATATCCGCGTTATGTTTGATGAAATCACACGCTTGTTGAATCACTTGCTGTGGTTGGGCGCGCATGCCTTGGACGTCGGTGCAATGGGCGTGTTTTTGTATGCATTCCGCGAGCGCGAAGATTTGATGGATTGCTACGAAGCGGTTTCTGGCGCGCGTATGCATGCTGCTTATTATCGCCCTGGCGGCGTATATCGCGATTTGCCTAATACTATGCCGCAATACAAAGCATCGGTCTTGAGGAACAGCAAAGCAATCAAAGAATTGAACGAAAATCGTCAAGGCTCCTTGCTCGATTTTATTGAAGACTTTACCAATCGCTTTCCTAAATATGTCGATGAGTATGAAACCTTATTGACTGATAATCGGATTTGGAAGCAGCGTTTGGTTGGCATTGGCGTGGTCTCACCAGAGCGTGCCAAGGCGATGGGTTTTACTGGTCCTATGTTGCGTGGTTCTGGCGTTGAGTGGGATTTGCGTAAGAAGCAACCTTACGAAGTTTATGATTTGCTGGATTTTGATATTCCAGTTGGTACCAACGGTGATTGTTACGATCGTTATCTGGTACGTATTGAAGAGATGCGTCAGTCCAATCATTTGATCAAACAATGCGTGCAATGGCTGCGTCACAATCCCGGCCCAGTCATTGTGGATAATCACAAAGTTGCACCACCGGGTCGTGTCGATATGAAGTCCAATATGGAAGAGTTAATCCATCACTTCAAATTGTTCACTGAAGGTTTTCAGGTGCCAGTCGGTGAGGTGTATTCTGCTGTTGAACATCCCAAAGGCGAGTTTGGTATTTATTTGTTATCAGATGGGGCTAACAAGCCTTATCGCATGAAGATTCGTGCCCCAGGTTTTGCCCATTTGCAAGGTCTAAATGAAATGGCAAAAGGTCACATGATCGCCGATGCGGTCACTATCATCGGAACGCAGGATATTGTGTTTGGTGAGATTGATAGATAAAAAGTAAACAAAAAATAAGTAAGAAATAAGGTAAAAAATGTTGCTATCAGAGCAGGCATACAAAAAAATAGATCGTGAAATTGCAAAATTTCCGGCAGATCAAAAGCAATCTGCGGTCATGGCTGCACTTGCCATCGCGCAGGATGAAAAAGGATGGCTGTCACCTGAGGTGATGCAAGACGTAGCGAATTATTTGGGCATGCCAGCGATTGCAGTACAAGAAGTCGCGACTTTTTACAATATGTACAACTTGAAGCCAACAGGTAAATTCAAATTGTCTGTCTGTACTAATTTGCCTTGTGCTCTGTCTGGCGGTGAAAAAGCAGCGCAATACTTAAAGCAAAAATTAGGCATTGATTACAAAGAAACAACGGCTGATGGTCAATTTACTTTGCTTGAAGGCGAGTGCATGGGCGCCTGCGGTGATGCGCCCGTTATGTTAGTAAACAACAAGCGCATGTGTAGCTGGATGAGCAATGATAAGTTGGATGCATTATTGAATGAGTTAGGTGAACAGCGTGAAGGTGAAGCGAAATGACTTGCTTGCATGATCGCCATATCAAGCCATTGATATTGGCAGGGTTAGATGGCCAGAATTGGCATTTTGCTGATTATGTACAGCGTGGCGGATATGCCGCTTTGAAGCGCATATTGAATGAAAAAATTACGCCAGAACAAGTCATCGCTGAATTGAAAACATCGTCCTTACGTGGTCGTGGTGGTGCAGGTTTCCCAACGGGATTGAAGTGGAGTTTCATGCCACGTCAGTTGCCCGTACAAAAATATCTGGTTTGTAATACAGATGAAGGCGAACCAGGCACATTCAAAGATAGAGACATCATTCGCTACAATCCGCACGCCCTGATCGAAGGAATGGCGATTGCTGCTTATGCCATGGGCATTACGGTTGGATACAACTATATTCATGGTGAAATTTGGGCGGATTACGATCGTTTTGAAGAAGCGATTGAAGAAGCTCGGGCCGCAGGAATGCTGGGCGACAAGATTCAGGGCAGTGATTTTTCCTTCCAATTACATGCTTTTCATGGCTATGGTGCTTACATTTGCGGTGAAGAAACAGCATTGCTGGAATCATTAGAAGGTAAAAAAGGTCAGCCACGCTTCAAACCACCATTTCCGGCCAACTTTGGTCTTTATGGCAAGCCGACAACGATTAATAACACCGAAACTTTCGCTGCGGTGCCGTTTGTCATGAATATGGGCGGCGAACAATATGCTGCTTTGGGCAAACCCAATAATGGTGGTACCAAGATTTTCTCGATGTCCGGTGACGTTGCTAAACCTGGTAATTACGAAGTGCCGATGGGAACACCATTTGCGACTTTGTTGGAATTGGCTGGTGGCATGCGTGATGGTAAAAAAATCAAGGCTGTAATTCCAGGTGGTTCTTCTATGCCAGTTTTGACGGGTGACGTCATGATGGCAACCGATATGGATTATGACTCGATTGCAAAAGCGGGCTCTATGTTGGGATCCGGTGCTGTGATTGTGATGGATGAAACGCGCTGCATGGTGAAATCTTTGTTGCGTCTTTCGTATTTTTATTTTGAAGAATCCTGCGGTCAATGCACACCGTGCCGTGAGGGAACGGGCTGGTTGTATCGCATGGTACATCGCATTGAACATGGTTTGGGTCGTGCGGATGATTTGGATGTGTTGAATTCCATCGCAGATAATATTCAGGGTCGTACAATTTGCGCCTTGGGTGACGCTGCGGCGATGCCAGTGCGCGCCATGATCAAAAATTTCCGTGAAGAATTTGAATATCACATCGAACATAAACGTTGTTTAGTTCCTGCTTATATTTAACTTAAGCTTAAAGAATATCCCCATGGTTGAAATCGAAATTGATGGTAAAAAGGTCTCCGTCCCAGCTGGCAGTATGGTGATGGATGCCGCCAATAAGCTTGGTACCTACATTCCTTATTTTTGTTATCACAAAAAATTATCCGTCGCGGCCAATTGTCGTATGTGCCTGGTTGATGTCGAAAAAGCACCTAAGCCTTTGCCAGCTTGTGCTACGCCGGTGAGTGCCGGTATGGTAGTGCGCTCCAATAGCGAAAACGCCATCAAAGCGCAAAAAGGCGTGATGGAATTTTTGCTGATTAATCACCCTCTTGATTGTCCAATTTGCGATCAAGGCGGTGAGTGTCAGTTACAGGATTTAGCTGTGGGATATGGCGCATCTTCTTCTCGTTATGAAGAAGAAAAACGCGTTGTATTTCATAAAAGTGCAGGTCCGCTCGTTGCAATGGAAGAAATGACACGCTGCATACATTGCACGCGTTGTGTGCGTTTTGGACAAGAAATTGCCGGTGTAATGGAATTGGGTATGTTGGGGCGTGGTGAGCATTCTGAAATCACTGCTTTTGTTGGCAAGACGGTTGATTCCGAATTGTCTGGCAACATGATTGATTTATGTCCAGTCGGTGCATTAACTTCCAAGCCTTTTCGTTATACCGCCCGTAACTGGGAATTGTCACGTCGTAAATCGATCAGTCCACATGACGGTTTGGGCGCCAACCTGATCGTTCAGGTGAAAAATAATAAAGTCATGCGCGTTTTGCCGTTGGAAAATGAAACGATTAATGAATGTTGGTTGTCAGATAAAGATCGTTTTTCTTACGAAGGCTTGAATAGTGCGGAGCGTTTGACACAGCCTATGATTAAACAAGGCGGTGAGTGGCAAACAACGGATTGGCAAACAGCATTGGAGTATGTGGCGCATGGTTTGAGAAATATCAAACATGAGCATGGCGCAGATGCAATTGCTGCACTCGCGACTCCACATTCTACTTTGGAAGAATTAGCATTATTGCAAAAATTGATGCGTGGGATTGGTTCTGAGAATATCGATTTTCGCTTGCGCCAGTCTGATTTTTCCTTGGGTACGAAAATCAAACCTTGGTTGGGAATGTCGATTGCTGAATTTGCTCAATTAGAGCAAGTATTTGTGATCGCTTCTTTCTTGCGTAAAGATCATCCCTTGTTGGCAGCGCGCTTACGTTCTGCTGTAAAAAAAGGCGCAACGCTCAGCATTTTGCATGCGAGTGATGATGATTTATTGATGCCAGTACAGAATAAAATGATTTTGCCGCCGTCTCTTTGGTTGATGGCTTTGGGCGAAATCATGGTTGCCGTTGCGCACTTGAAGGGGATGGCGACTCCTTCCGGTTTCGAAAACATTACACCCTCCGCCGAGGCCAAAAATATAGCGACTAGCCTTTTATCAGGCGAGCAAAAAGCTGTCTTGTTAGGTAATTCTGCCGTGCAACATCCACAAGCATCGCAATTACATGCGATTGCCGAATGGATTGCACAACAAACTGGTGCCAAATTGGGGTATTTAACAGAAGCAGCGAATACTGTTGGTGCATATTTGGCCAATGCTTTGCCTGGTAATCAGGGTGCGAATGCATCGCAATCGTTTGCACAAGCTCGCAAAGCTTATTTGTTGTTGAACACGGAGCCTGAGCTTGATTGCGCGCAACCTCAGGTAGCGCGTGCAGCGTTAGATAAAGCGGAAATGGTCGTTGCATTTTCAGCGTATCAACAGGGGCGTGATTATGCCGACGTATTGTTACCGATTGCGCCTTATACAGAGACTTCCGGTACTTTTGTTAATTGCGAAGGGCGTGCGCAAAGCTTTAATGGCACGGTCAAACCATTGGGTGAGGTGCGTCCTGCATGGAAAGTGTTGCGTGTGTTAGGCAATCTGTTGCAGTTGGATGGTTTTAATTACGATACTTCAGAACAAATTCGTAACGAAGTACTTGGTATAGAAAACGCCAGTGACATTAGCGGCAATGAAATTGATGTCTCTAATCAATTAAATAATATTGCCAAGGTTGCGGTACGTATACCAACGGGTTCGAATTTGCAAAATTTAGAACGTATTGCGGATGTGCCGATTTATTTTGCTGATGCAATTGTTCGTCGTGCTACATCGCTGCAAAAAACTCAGGACGCCAAGCCACCTAAGGCGTGGATGTGCGCTGCATTGATGCAACAATTAAACGTAGTTGTAGGCGATAAGGTCAGTGTACAACAAGGTGAGGGCAGTGCAGTGTTGCGTGTTGGTCTAGATGATTCTTTGCCTAAAAATGTACTAAAAGTGGCGGCTGCCCATGCTAGTACGATGATGTTAGGGGCCATGTTCGGTACCCTGAGTGTGAAAAAAGTTATGGTGGAAAGCACGTGATGGATCAATTTCTCGCAATGGTTCATGCTGTTGGTTTGTCCTGGTTTGGTTTGACATGGCCGGTGGTATGGAATTTGGTAAAAATTGTTTGCATGGTTCTGCCTATCATGGGATGCGTTGCGTACTTGACTTTGTGGGAACGCAAAATGATAGGTTGGATGCATATTCGTCTTGGTCCCAATAGAGTAGGCCCCGCTGGTTTGTTGCAACCGATTGCTGATGCATTGAAGTTATTGCTGAAAGAAATTGTTGTTCCAGCAAGAGCGAATAAAGTCCTTTTCGTGTTGGCACCTATCATGACTATCATGCCTGCGCTTGCAGCTTGGGCAGTCGTTCCATTTGGACCAGAAACTGTATTAGCCAATGTCAATGCTGCTTTGTTGTTGATTATGGCGATTACGTCGATGGAGGTTTACGGCGTCATCATTGCTGGCTGGGCCTCTAATTCCAAATATGCTTTTCTAGGAGCAATGCGTGCTTCAGCGCAAATGATTTCTTATGAAATTGCCATGGGTTTTGTGTTGGTCATTGTATTGATGGTATCGGGTAGCTTGAATTTGACGGATATTGTGATGCAGCAATCTAAGGGTGTATTTTCTTCTTATGGATTGAATTTCCTTTCCTGGAACTGGCTTCCTTTGTTGCCCATGTTTGTTGTGTACATTATTTCCGGTATCGCAGAAACTAACCGTCACCCATTTGACGTGGTAGAAGGCGAATCTGAAATCGTTGCGGGTCACATGGTCGAATATTCCGGTATGTCGTTTGCCATGTTTTTCTTGGCTGAATATGCAAACATGATTTTGATTTCTGCCTTGGCATCCTTGATGTTCCTCGGCGGCTGGTCTTCTCCTATCGGCCCTCAAATTCCTGTATTAGGGTTATTGTCTTATTTGCCAGGATGGATTTGGTTGGGCATTAAAACGTTTGTCGTCGTGTCGCTGTTTATCTGGGCGCGCGCTTCCTTTCCACGTTATCGCTACGATCAAATTATGCGTTTAGGCTGGAAAGTGTTTATCCCGCTAACTTTGGTTTATTTAGTGATTGTGGCTGCTTGGATTCAATCACCATGGAATATCTGGAAATAAAATCATGAAAGTTAAGATAAACGCAATAAGAGATTTTTTCGCCAGCTTGATGTTGCTGGAGCTGGCAAAGGGATTGGCCTTAACTGGTCGATACATGTTTGCTCGCAAAATCACGGTGCAATTTCCAGAAGAAAAAACACCTTTATCGCCACGTTTTCGTGGTTTGCATGCTTTGCGTCGTTATTCAAACGGCGAAGAGCGTTGCATTGCCTGTAAGTTATGCGAAGCAGTATGTCCTGCCATGGCGATTACCATTGAATCCGAGCAACGTGATGATGGCTCACGTCGTACCACGCGTTACGATATTGATTTCACAAAATGTATTTTTTGCGGTTTTTGTGAAGAATCTTGCCCAGTTGATTCAATTGTTGAGACGCACGTTCTTGAGTATCACGGTGAAAAACGTGGTGATTTGTATTACACCAAAGAAATGTTGTTGGCAGTGGGCGATCGTTATGAAAATGAAATCGCTGCTGCACGTGCGGCAGATGCGCCTTATCGTTAATAAGTTGATGCTTAGAAGTTAATGTCTAGTCTGATTTAATTTACTTAATTTAATATAAGTTTCCTTATGGAATTTCAAATTGTCTTGTTTTATGTTTTTGCAGCGATACTGGTGATTGCGGCGATGCGTGTCATTACGGCACGAAATCCGGTGCATGCCGTTTTGTTTTTGGTTTTGGCGTTTTTCTCCGCAGCAGCAATTTGGATGTTGTTGAAGGCTGAGTTCCTCGCTATTGTTTTGGTATTGGTGTATGTCGGTGCTGTGATGGTTTTATTCCTTTTTGTCGTCATGATGTTGGATATCAATCTTGACAAAATACGAGAAGGTTTTTGGAATTATTTCCCTCTTGCTGCGACGGTAGGAGTGATTATTGTATTGGAAATGGCGACCGTATTACTACGTGGATTTTGGAGGGGGGAAGCGCAAAACTCTCTCGTTAGTACAGCCCATATTGGTGGTACCAAAGAGTTAGGCTTGCTGATTTATACACAATATATTTATGCATTTGAAATTGCAGCCGTGATTTTGTTGCTAGCGATTATTGCTGCTGTTGTGTTGACCTTGCGCCGTCGGAAAGATACTAAATACTTTGATCCTGCTGATGCAGTCAAGGTGAAACGTAGTGAGCGTGTTCGTTTAGTAAAAATGCAAGCTGAGAAATCGAGAGAAAAATGATGACTGTGACACTTTCCCATTATTTGATTTTGGCAGCAATTCTATTTGCTATTTCTATCGTTGGTATTTTTCTGAATCGTAAAAATATCATTGTTTTATTAATGGCAATTGAGTTGATGTTGCTGGCAATCAATACAAATTTCATCGCCTTTTCACATTACTTGGGCGATGCTGCAGGCCAGATTTTTGTTTTCTTTATTCTTACTGTGGCAGCTGCTGAATCGGCGATTGGCCTAGCAATTTTGGTTGTGCTATTCCGTAATCTCAATACGATTAATGTAGAAGATTTAGATACTCTTAAAGGT
>JAGKXB010000022.1 GCA_021151485.1 Oxalobacteraceae bacterium
GTACACGAGTTAAATTGGCTATCAGGATTTTGTATTGACGTATTTTAAAAATTGCCATTTTTCAGTTTAATAAAGAAATTGGTCATTAATATCAAAATGACAATGCATATAAAAAAATGAAAAAGGTAGTAGGTTTTCCTTTCTTTGGGCGGTACTTCAGTTCGTTTTTTTAGAAAAATAGCGCCCCGGTCTTTTCGACAAATCATTACAAGATTTGCTAATAGCATTATTCCTAAAGGAATCCATTTCCAATGGTTTGTAATAAATAGCTTTATTTCATGCATAACGATCAACTTTTTAATGGGTCGCTAGTGGCTGTATTAATAGCGTTACCCATATTGTTGTAAAGAATGAATCAGACGATGTTTTTCATTTCTTTTGTAAGTAATTTGCTATAGCCCAACATAATCAACTCAAAAAATAAAAACAAAGACAAATTGATTTTTATGAAATTCATTAGCAGTTGAAAATAATGCACCTTGTTATCTAATGGCACAAATATTGGCACTATGAATAAGAAGAGAAACATAAAAATAAGCCAGTTTCCTTTTCCGTAAATTTTGAAATGAAGCAGATACAAATCTGCGACGATATTCAATTTCTCATTCCGCATGTCGCATAACGTAACGCCAATTGATTTAACGCTGCCGAATAATGTTTTTGAAAAATATAGATTGCTAAATGCGTTACATGGCGAATGCATTATTTCTGTTTTTTCTGTTTCAGAAAGAGGTGTTGGGAGTATTTTTAGTCCTATGAAAATAGCAACTAAAAATGGAATGATTACAAAAAATGCTTGCAATAAAACAAACAACTCAACTCCATGATGAATTAATACATCGTCTGTCAAATGTGAAAATAAATATTGAAATGATTGTTGATGTGGGATTTGTAATGCGGCACCACATTGAATTTGAGAGCATGTCATTGATAAAACAAGAAATAAAACTGAAATTAAATACGTTGAGTATTGAAATAGTTTGATGTATTTAAAATATTTTTGGTGAAAAGGTTGCGTTGGTTTGTTTTGCATTTTTTTGTTTTTGTGATTTTTTTGCTGAATTATTATGTTAAACGACGCATGGATTAGAAGGGCATTTTATACAGCCTGAATCAGCAACCAGTGCTTTGTAGGGAAGCAAGATTGATTAAGCGCAAAGGTTGGTCGTTAAAGCATAAATATTGCTCACGTCAAAACGTCCTTAGCTCCTTCCATGAATTTCGTCGGGCTGAATTCAATAATTTGGTAGCTTGCGACTTTTTCTCGATGAAAGGGGTCTTGCTGGATGACGTCATCCAGTTCCTGGCGAGTCAGTCCTTTTACAAGAATCACTCCTCCGGTTCTTGGGACTTGAGGGCCGGAGGCGATGAAGTTGCCGGTTGCGTAATATTTATCTAAGAATTCACGGTGCTCGGCCAAGTTTTTCTCAATAGCGGCGATGGGTTGGATGTATTGCAATAGAACGATGAACATAGTTGCTCCATGATGTTATTTATAACTAATAAACAACCGGCTTAAACACCATCAACCAATAAATCACTAGCGCGGATAAAAATGCTGGATAGCCTAGCCATTCCCAATAGCGGGCGTATTGCCAATATTTAGCGGGGAGGTCGGTGTTATTGTTGACGGCATTGGATGCGATGGCGGACATTTTTAGTTGCAGCCAGACGACGGGCAGCCAGCATGCGCCGGCTATGATGTACAGAATTAACGTCCAACGCAGCCATAGTTGATCGAGTGAATATCCTGCGATTGACAGCATGGCAAAGCCGGTGAGTGGTTGAATAATGACGGCGGGTGTGGTGAAGCAGAAATCGGCGCGGACTACCAGGCGGATTACTTCGGCGATGGCGATGGTGTTGCGCGTTCGGTGGATGTAATACAGATAAAACGCGCTGCCGAAACCTGTGCCGACTAGTAGCATGCTGGACAAAATGTGTATCCATTTCAAGATCAAATAGGTATTCATGGCGCTTCCTTTTCATGTTTGTAGAGCAGCCACAGTAAGACAAGAATTGGCAGGTTTTTTAGAATCGGGCCGAATGGGTGGACCCAAAATTCGGGGAGGTGAAGAGTGATAATCAGCGTGTAAATTATGATTAGGCATGCTTGCACCATCCAAAGCCATTTGCTGCGCATGCTTAGCGTCAAAATACCGAACACGATATCCAATACCGTGCCACCGTATAACGCTGCGATAGCGGGCGTGCCAACTAAGCCGACACGTGCCAGCAAGGCCAAGCTGCCTTCTTTGGGGTACACGAACAGGGTGATGAGCCCAGTTATGAGCCAGATTGTGGCGAGTGTGAAGCGGATGAAACGTTGTTCAACAGCTGTCATATTGTGTCCTTTTCGGTGATTAAATAACGTCCTCATCAATCACATCCGTCACCATTTTCCATTTGGCAAATTCTGGCGCAAAGTCAGATAAATGCAGCCAACCTATGCTTGTATAAGCACCAATTTCCACGCGCTCTTTTCTCGCTAATTGCCGTGCCAGTAGGATGGCGGCCATGCAGGGGATTTCCGGGCCGTGGTCATGATCAGCGGCGATGTGCCAAGATTTTTGGGCTGGTTTGCCGTTTGCATCGATGCCGCTTGTGCGCACGACCATTCCGCCTAGCGACGAGCCTAGAAAATCAATGCTGTGCGCGGTGGTATTGAGAAAATTGGCGAAGCGTTCTGGGCGCTTGATGATGTTTTTGCGGCGTAGGGTGGCTATGATGGACAGCGCCCATTGCGACAGCCCAACTTCTAGCGCGGCACGAAAAGTGACGGAACGGACGCCTTGATAGTGTGCTGGGAAAAGTTCCAGATCAGGAATGTCACATAGTCCGCCAAGCCGTGGTTGCAAGCGTGCGAAATGGGTGCGTACTCTTTCTTCCCAGCCATATTGCGTGGTCCATGCAGCGTCCTGCCAAACTTGAATTGGGGCGCCGCAATAATTCAATACTGCCGACATGGTGGCGATGCCGCGCGGTGCAGTTTGTGCCGGGGCAATGCAAAAATCGATCGTGTCGATGCGTTTCCAATCTCTGCTTAATTCATCGACCACAGCGGAAGACAGCGCCGGGACGGTGCTGGCACCTGTGATGCCTAGCTTGCCATTCGCACGAAAAACAGCATCCGTATTTTGAACAAAATCGCACACAAATCGTCTGCCATCAGCCAGATCAATATAATGCGCGCCCGCTTTCGCCACGGCTAATGGAATGTCATAACCTTGTTCTTGAAACGGCCCTGCGGTGTGAATGACAAGTTCTGCGCCAATAGCACACAAGGTTTTTGTTAAGTTGCTATGGGAGCAATCAATCTGTGCTGACTGAACCTGATTGCCCAGACTGGTGGCAAAAGATGCGGCGCGCTGCATATCACGTCCAGCGACAATCAGCTCAATTTCAGGATTCTGCGTGAGCGCGCGGCAAATTCGTGCACCGAAATTTCCATATCCACCCAAGACGACTGTTTTCACGCATGGCTCCTATTTTTGTGCTTTTTCATGCTTTTTTGAAGGTAAGTCAGAAAATATGTGGCAGTCTACAATGTTGTTTTTGATGATAAAAAATCGAGGTATTTGCGATGAACTTTGTCTATAAATTGATCGACTCTCCATTAGGAAAATTAACCATCGTTGCGCGCTCATCCAAGCTGGTGGCTATTTTATGGGAAAACGATCAACCCAATCGTGTTCGTTTGGGTGAAATGGAGCAACAAGATAGTGATTCAACGTTATTAGAAGTAGAGTGGCAATTGCAGGAATATTTTCAAGGGAAACGGCAACAATTTGATCTTCCGCTGGAGTTTAACGGCACAGAATTTCAAAAACAGGTTTGGCAGGCGTTATTGCAAATTCCTTATGGTGAAACGCGTAGTTATTTAGATATAGCAACGGCAATCGGGAATAAAAAAGCAGTACGTGCAGTAGGAGCGGCGAATGGGCGTAACCCTATTTCGATTATCGCACCGTGTCACCGCGTGATCGGTGCATCGGGCGCATTAACGGGTTTTGCGGGTGGTTTGGAAGCGAAGGCTTTACTGTTATCGTTGGAGCAAAAGGCTTGCTTCTCTTAAAAATCAGGTGCCATTTTGTGGCACCCGTATTTCAATGACATTGGCAAATTGTCTGTTACCAATTGTCAGGTAATTTGTCGTAGCAAGTTATTTTCTTGGAGGGTGTACATGGACATTCTGATGCATGAGATTGATAACTTCGTTTAAGCGGGATAGTCATATCTTGAAAATACATCCGCACGTTATTTCCTACGGGCTTTTCTATGACACATTCCATTTTTTGATGTGTTTCTGCTTTATTTTTATCTAATTGATAATCTGCCGCGTATGTGAAGCTGGAAGCGAGTACAAGGGATATTCCTACTAGTGTTGTTGATAATAATTTCATCATTTTTCTCCCAAAATACATACACTTTGTATGTCCTAAGGATTTTAGGGCGACTCTTATTGATTGTCGATTAAATTTCAGAGTCATTTTTTTCGTTTTAGGTAAAGTATGACTAAATATCCGCCTCAGTCACATTGCCATTTTCTTCCATCCACGCACGCCGAGCGGCAGCTTCAGTTTTACCCATCAGCATGTTGAAGCGTTGTTCTGAGAATTGTTGATCGTAATCGCCCAGATTGATTGGTAGCAGACGGCGAGTATCGGGATTCATGGTGGTTTCCCATAATTGTTCGGCGTTCATTTCACCCAAACCTTTGAAGCGTGAAATTGACCAAGCGCCGTTTTTAACTCCTTCTTTACGTAATTTGTCTTCGATGACCGCCAACTCATCGTCATCTAGGGCGTACATTTTTTGAATAGGTTTTTTGCCACGTGCCGGTGCATCAACCCGATAGAGAGGTGGGCGGGCGATGCAGATATGGCCGTGTTTGATGAGTTGCGGAAAATGTTTGAAAAACAAAGTCAGTAGCAGAACCTGGATATGCGAACCATCAACGTCCGCATCGGACAGGATGCAGATTTTGCCGTAGCGTAAATTGCTCAAATCCACTGTGTCATGTTCGCCGTGTGGATCGATACCGATGGCGACGGAAATATCGTGAATTTCATTATTAGCAAACAAGCGGTCGCGTTCGGTTTCCCAGGAATTCAAGACTTTGCCGCGCAAGGGCAGGATGGCTTGGAATTCCTTGTTTCGGCCCATTTTGGCTGAACCGCCGGCGGAATCGCCTTCGACTAAAAACAACTCGTTGCGACCAATATCACTAGATTCGCAATCGGTCAGTTTGCCTGGTAAAACGGCGACGCCGGAGGATTTCTTTTTCTCGACTTTTTGTGCCGAACGCAGGCGGGATTGCGCTTGCTTGATGATAAGTTCGGCCAGTTTTTTGCCATCATTGATGTGCTGATTCAGCCATAAATCTAGTGCTGGTTTAACAATGGTAGAAACCAAACGGACGGCATCGCGTGAGTTCAAACGTTCTTTAATTTGCCCCTGAAATTGCGGGTCTAAAACTTTAGCCGACAAGACGAAAGAAGCACGTGCAAACACGTCTTCTGGCAGCAATTTAATCCCTTTCGGTAAGAGCGCATGCATTTCGATAAAGCTTTTGATCGCGCCAAACAAGCCTTCACGCAAGCCGGATTCATGGGTGCCGCCGTTAAAAGTGGGAATCAAATTGACATACGATTCGCGCACCGTCGCACCTTCCTGCGTCCACGCCACCACCCAGGCTGCGCCTTCTCCTTCAGCAAAACCTTCTGCGTTGCTATTTCCCGATCCCATGTATTGCGCACCTTCAAACAGGGGAATCAATGCGCCTTGGTCGGAGGCTTTAGCCAGCGATTCATTCAAATAATCCCGCAAGCCTTGCTCGTATTGCCAGGTTTGACTATCTCCCGTTTTTTGATTCTGCAGTGTGACTTTGACACCGGGCAGCAGCACGGCTTTGGAATGCAATGAGCGCTGTAAATCTAAAGGAGGAATGACCGCCGAATCAAAATATTTGGGATCCGGCCACACGGTGACGCGGGTGCCGGTTTTTTTGCTGATGTCTCTGGGCGCTTTGGCCGATTGCAATGCTTCGATCACCTCACCATCAGCAAAGGCGAGGGTATGAATGCCACCTTCACGCCACACCGTAATTTCCAAACGTGTCGCCAGCGCATTCGTCACCGATACGCCAACGCCATGCAAACCACCAGAAAACGCATACGCGCCACCCGCTTGTTTGTCGAACTTGCCACCCGCATGCAAACGAGTGAAAACGATTTCAACCGTAGGGATTTTTTCTTCCGGATGCAAACCAATCGGAATCCCGCGCCCATCATCCTCCACGCTGATACTGCCATCGGTATTTTGCGTCACAACAATATGCTTGCAATACCCACCCAACGCCTCATCCGAGGCATTGTCTATCACCTCTTGAATGATATGCAGTGGGTTTTCGGTACGCGTATACATACCAGGCCGTTGCTTGACGGGTTCTAGTCCTTTTAATACCTTGATGGATGATTCGCTGTAGTCGGAGGGGGAAGGGGAGGAGGGTTTTTTGGTTGCCATGCGAATGTCAATCAGTGGTTGGGGGTAAGGCGAGGTGGGGGTATGACAAGTTAGATCACTATTCTTTTGGTCTCAACGGAAGCACACGTAACCGTGTACGGTTTTGGTCAATCGTGAGCAATGCACCTTCTGCCAGTTCGGATTCCATTTGTCGCAAGGCGATAATAGTTTGTCGACCAATTACGTCTGGATTGACGTCATCTGAGCGGATTTGTACGACGCTGGGTTTTTCACCATGCGTAGCGGCGAGGATTGCACTGAAATCTAAATCATGCGTAAGAACCACATAATTATTTTCCTTGGCATAAATCATAATTTCGGAATCAGGTGCGTTTTTTGCACCAAGCATGGACCAGTGTGCTGCCTCAAAACCGGCGTTTGTCAGGGTACCTACCCAGCGCGGTGATAGGTTCATATCAAGCAGTAATTTCATGCTGTGGCCAATACGACCTCGCGTTCTTCGGCTCTCCATGAGGCGTAGCGCAGTGCTTGCATGATGTCTTCACGCTCTAAATAGGGGTAGTCCAGTAGAATTTCGTCCACGCTTTGCCCGGTGCCGATTTGCCCCAAAATCATCCCGACTGTGACGCGCATTCCACGAATACACGCTTTGCCGCCCATTACATCAGGTTGTTGCGTAATACGATTTAATTGATCCATGTTTGACTCCTTGTTGAAACTCTTTCCCATTGTAATGTGTTGAAAATGTTATTCCAAGGGATGCAAAATGATTTCCGACGAACCCATATTAAAATGATCGGCTATGAATACGACCTCTATGCACCCAACCAACGCTGGCAACGATCACGATGACGACGAACCAGCCGCCTTGCAAATCCCTGCTGGGATGAAAAACTATATCCGGCCACAAGGCTATCAGCGCATCAAGGATGAATTGCTGCAATTGATTGATGAGGCCAGGCCGGAAGTGGTGCGCATTGTGTCGTGGGCGGCGTCGAATGGTGATCGGTCGGAAAATGGGGATTACATCTACGGCAAACGGCGTTTGCGTGAAATCGACAAGCGCATCCGTTTTTTGACCAAACGCATGGATTTGGCGGAAGTGGTCGATCCTGCTGTGCATGCGGGCAGCGATCAGATTTTCTTTGGTGCACAAGTGACGTATGCCGATGGTTCAGGGGAAGAGCGCACTGTCACCATCGTAGGGATTGATGAACTGGATCCTTTGCGTGGGTTGATCAGCTGGATTTCACCAGTTGCAAGAGCGTTAATCAAAGCACGGGTAGGCGATACGGTCACCTTAAAAACGCCGGTTGGGATGGAAGAATTGGACATTGTTGATGTCGTTTATCCGCAGCCAATTACTACTACATAAACCACTACAGAATTTTTCATCATGACTCAACTTGAATATGTATTGCTAATCGCGGCTGTTGCCATTCTTCTTGTTTTGCAAATCACAAACCTAATGCGTAGCCGATCGCAGAAAGAAGTGGATGTGCCGGATATGACGCCTTTATTGCTGCAATTGCAGCAAAACATGCAGCAGCAATTGGATAGCATCCGCCTCACCATTACGCAGCAATCGCAGAGTGGGCGAGAAGAGCAATCTCTGAGTTTGAAGCGCTTTGGCGATACCTTGAACCAAACTTTGCATGCGCTGACGGAATCCAACGCCCAGCGTATGAGTGAAATACGCACCACGCTGGAAACCAAAATCAGGGATTTGCAAACCGATAACGGCGTCAGGCTGGAAGAGATGCGCAAAACCGTCGATGAAAAACTACACGCCACGCTGGAACAACGCTTGAGCGCCTCGTTCAAACTGGTGTCAGATCGACTGGAAAAAGTCCATCAAGGTCTGGGCGAAATGCAGCAATTAGCCATCGGCGTCGGCGATTTAAAACGCGTATTAAGCAACGTCAAAACGCGCGGCACTTGGGGCGAAGTGCAGTTGGAAATGCTGTTAGAACAAGTCTTGACGCCCGAGCAATACAGTAAAAATGTAGAAACCATCCCTGGTTCGGGTGAACGAGTGGAATTTGCTATCAAATTACCTGGCAGTAACAACAAAAACAGCGATGCACCGGTTTGGATGCCGATTGACGCCAAATTCCCACGTGAGCAATACGAGCGCCTACTCGAAGCCGCCGATCACGCCGATGCCGAAGCCGTTGCCGCTGCCGGTCGTGAATTAGAACGCGCCGTACGTCTGGAAGCCAAGAAAATTGCCAGCAAATATCTCTCCCCACCCTTGACCACCGATTTCGCTATTTTGTTTTTACCCACCGAAGGCCTGTACGCCGAAGTCATGCGCCGCCCTGGTTTAGCCGATGAATTGCAACGCACCCAACGCATCAGTATCGCCGGACCGTCAACTCTGTCTGCTTTATTAAACAGCCTACAAATGGGCTTCCGCACGCTGGCATTGGAACAACGTTCGTCTGAAGTATGGCAAGTACTAGGCGCAGTCAAAACAGAATTCGGCAAATTCGGCGAAGTCCTAGCCGCCACCAAAATGACACTAGAGCGTGCCGCCAAAAACATCGACAGCGCCGAAGTCCGCAGCCGTCAAATGGTGCGCAAACTAAAATCCGTGGAAGCATTGCCTTCTGATATGGCGCAGTTGTTGTTGGGTGGGGAAGCGGTGGATGTGGGGGAGGAGTGAGTACAATCGAGCATGAACAATCTAGCCGTGAGGCTTTGGAATGCCTCGTTTAAAATATGGCTTACCCATCGTTTACCACCTCAACAAATTTCGATAAGAAAGGATAACCATGCGACCTTCCGTTGTGCTTGATATGAAGCGAATTGCAGTGCGTGAAGCAGTAGGCCGTTTTCGCACGGCAAATCCTCGCGTTTTTGGATCAGTATTGCATGGCACCGACCGGGACGGTAGTGACCTTGATTTGTTGGTCGATGCGCTGCCTGGTGCTACTTTGTTGGATTTGGGCGATTTGGAGGAAGAGCTGAAATTGCTACTCGGCATCAATGTTGATTTACTGACCCCCGGTGACTTGCCTTTGAAGTTTCGGGCCAAGGTGCTCGCGGAGGCGCAACCAGTATGAGCGAGAATCACCGATTGCCCGATTATCTTGACCACATACAGCAGGCTGCGACGGATGCGCGTATTTTCGTGGAAGGGTTGGCCAAGGATGATTTTTTGGTTGATAAGCGTACTCAACAGGCAGTCATCATGAGTCTCATCATCATCGGCGAAGCAGCTACGAAAATAATGGACGGCTATGCCGAGTTTACGCAGACGCATGCCGAAGTGCCGTGGCGCAGCATGCGTAACATGCGTAATCGCATGGCCCATGGCTATTTCGACATCGACCTCGACGTGGTGTGGGAGACGATACAAAAATGGCTACCGGCATTGCTCGAACAATTGTCAGCTGTGCGCCAGGATGCTGAAGGTGAGGATTGTAATGACGATGGAAGTCTGTAAATCTTTTCATCAAATCCTCAATTATTTGATTATCTTCATACCTCAATGCACACGTCTTTTGCTTCCCCCACCACTCCCTCACCATCCCCATCCCTAACCCAAGCACGCCAACTAGCCGGCCAAGGGCGTTTCGATGACTTCCTACTGCATTGTCAGCAGATGATGGATATTCATAACGAGGATGCTGATGGATTGTTGAGTGTCGGTGCTTTGTTATTTGGGTTTGGGTTTTTATCGACCGCTCAGCAATGTTTTGCTCGTGCGCGTCAACTGCTTCCTCGTGATGTGCGGCCATTGCTTAATTTGGCGAATGTGGCGCGTGATGCGGGGCGGCATGAGGCTGCGCGGCGGATTGATGAGGTGTTGCTGGCGCGCTTGCCGGATCATCCTGTGATATGGCGCAATGCTTTGTTGAGCCTGGAATACGACCCAGCGGCATCGGATGTTGAACGTTTGCAGCGGGCGCAGGCTTGGGGGAAGTGGGCGATAGAGAAAGCGGGTGGGGTGCGTGTTCGGCCTGCTTTGCAGCCGTTATCAGGGCGTTTGCTGCGGATAGGGTATGTGTCAGCGGATTTTTGCCAGCATACGGTGGGATGGTTTGTTAAGGATGTGCTGGCGGCGCATGATTCCAGCCGGGTGCAGGTTTTTGCTTATAGCGCGGGTTCGGTGCAGGATTGGATTAGTGCTGCCATTTGTAATACTTGTATTTGGCGTGACGTGGCTGCGTTGGATGATGTGGCGCTGGCGGCGTTGATACAGCAGGATCAGATTGATGTGTTGGTTGATTTGTCTGGCCATACCGCCGGTTCGCGTTTAAGTGTGTTTGCTCATCGGCCAGCACCAGTGCAAGTGAGTTGGTTGGGGTATTTTGCCAGCACTGGTTTGTCGGTCATCGACGCGGTGTTGTTGGATGAGTGGCATGCGCCAGCGGGGACTGAGGCGCAGTTTGTTGAGCCGATTATCCGATTGCGGGGCGGGCGTTTTTGCTATACGCCTGCGCCTTTTGCGCCAGCTGAAGTGGCACCTTTGCCTTGTTTGCAGCAGGGTTGTATTACTTTTGGCTGCTTTAATAACACTGCCAAGTTGCATGTTGGCGTGTATGCAACTTGGGCGCGGATATTGGCGGCGGTGCCGAATTCTCGGTTGATATTGAAATGGCGTACTTTGCAGGACGCAACTTTTTCGCAATCTGTGCGCGACTTTTTTGTCGCGGCGGGGATTGAGGCGGAGCGCATCATCTTGCGCGGCGCGTCATTCCACGGTCAGGTATTGAAGGAATACGCCGATGTTGATATTGCGCTGGATTCCTTTCCATTTACTGGTGGGTTGACTAGTTGCGAGGCATTGTGGATGGGTGTCCCAGTGGTGACGTGGCCACAAAGCCGGGTGGTGAGTCGGCAGACATTGGCGTTTTTATCTGCGATTGGTTTGCCTGAGCTGGCGGCGCGTGATGAGGATGATTATGTACGGATTGCAGTCAAGCTGGCGAACGATGTGGCATATCTGCAAACCTTGCGTCGTGATTTGAGGTCTCTTATGCGGGCATCCTCTTTGTGTGATGTGAAGGGATTTACCCGCGCTTTGGAAAAAGAATTATTTGATTTGTTTGATTTGCTTGCTTTGCCCACTCAATCCTAAAGCGTTAATGAAAGTGCTCATTGCCAGGATAGGACTCTTCTGGCATTTCGGCATGAACCAGTTCTGCTTCTTTATCCAGAAACAAAGGCACACCACAGTCATCACAATATTCGGTGAAAAAGCGTTCATTGTGACGCACGATGTGATTGACGCCTGCTTTGCGCAGTAAAGCGAGAATTTCTTGTAGCGGTGTTTTATTGTGACTCATCACTGATGGAGTCATGCCTGTTTGTCCCCAGTTTTGTGCCACGTCCTCATTTTTACTCATGTCGTCGATGTCATTCATGATGCTCATGTCATTGCTGTCACTGTCGCCATTTTCTAATTCATAAAGCGGCCAGACTATTCCGTACACGACATCAGGATTGTTGTGAAGTGTGAAACTGATGCGGTATTCGTCGATTTGACCTTCTGAGTTTTCTTCACCGAAACCGCCGATGATTGCACGGAGTTTGGATGGGTCGACTTGCAAGGCTTGTGTTAAATAATTAACAGCAGCATGAATAGAAAGCGGGCGAATTTGCTTGTCAGCCTCGCGACAAGCAGCGAAGTAGGCGTCGGGTAGTAGCAATTCAAGACCGCAACCGGGCAAAATGCCTGTGATATGTGGTGTCACTTGTGTTCGCCATTGTTGCAGAGCGGCAGCACGATCTTTGTTCAAATGCAGCAAATTGGTATTGGTTTGCCAGCGAAACAAGGGGGCTTGGGCAGGTGCAGCAACAATGGCAATTACATAGCGAATGTCAGCTAAAAAAGGTGCCGTTTCCGTTGTTTGTGCAGGCATTTTGAATGGTGCATTGTTCAATGCTGTTTGCGCCAAACGTTGCGTAAAAGTGAACACTTCGGCTGGAGTGCGTGGCAATTGATCAATGGCAAACAAAGTGGGTGCGATAGCAAGTTGGGTGTGAGGCGCCAATAGGTGCTCAGATAAATCGCTACTGAGTACCGTCATCGTATCTGCCGAAAGAGGCCCGGATGCAATCGAGAAGCGTGTCCAGGCTAAAATGGGAACGGCGATGAGTAGCGCTTTGTATTCTACCTTTTCCCCATTTTCTTCTCGCGTGATGCTGCAAGATGTACTGGTTGCTTCCAATGATGTGATTAAAACTTCGTAGGCATTTAATTCTTCTTGAAAAAGATAGCCCAGCGCAGCGTCTATTGCATCTTGATGAGAATTTTTGAGCAATTTTTGCAGCAATTTATCCAAACCTTGTTCCCAGGTGCGTTCTTCCATCCTGCTGGAGGCTTGTACGATGGCTTGTGCAAAAGCAATCAGGCGCTGGCTATCTGAAGATATTTTTTTGGGAGAATTTTTGGATGGACGATGCATGTTGGTATTCAAAACGTGATCAAAGAAAATTATCGTCGTTCCACGTTTTTAGGCGGGAACGACGTTTTTTATGTGTGTGAGGTAGCGCGTTTATACCGTTTGCTATCGATTTATGCCGCTAACAACTGACGCAACACAAAAGGCAGAATGCCACCGTGTTTGTAATAATCGACTTCAATAGGCGTATCAATCCGTAACAAGACTTGCACTTCATCTTTCTTACCATCTCGACGATGAATAACCAGTGTCACTTCCTGTTGTGGTTTGATTTCGCCCTCTATACCTTTCAAGTCGAATATTTCATCGCCTTTGATGCTCAGGGTTTGCACACTGTCTTCACCAATAAATTGTAGTGGCAAGACGCCCATGCCGATCAGATTAGAGCGATGGATGCGTTCAAATGAGCGTGTAATGACGGCCTTTACGCCTAATAAATACGTTCCCTTAGCTGCCCAATCGCGTGATGAGCCTGTGCCGTATTCTTCACCAGCAAAAATCATCGTGGGCGTGCCATCCTGGATGTAACGCATGGCAGCGTCGTAGATAGGCATGACTTCACCGGATGGCTGGTGAATGGTGATACCACCTTCGACGCTGGAGCCATCGGCTGCTGGTGGAATCATGCGATTTTTGATACGCACATTGGCAAATGTGCCACGCATCATGATTTCATGATTGCCGCGACGTGAACCGTAGGAATTAAAGTCGGCTTTCATCACACCATGCTGTGTCAGCCACAAGCCTGCTGGACTGGATTCCTTGATTGCACCTGCGGGAGAAATATGATCCGTCGTGATGGAGTCACCAAACACACCTAAAGCGCGCGCACCTTGTATGCCGTTGGCAACTGCTTCGGGTTGCATCGTGAAATTGTCGAAGAAAGGCGGTTCTGCGATGTAGGTAGAGTCTGGCCAGTTGTAGACTTGACCGGCTACGCTGCTCACGTTTTCCCATAATTTACCGGGATTGCCTTTCACATCAGCGTAGTTTTGTTTAAAGGTTTCCGCATTGAGGGCAAATTGCATCAATTCAGCGATTTCTGTGCTGCTAGGCCAAATGTCACGTAGGAAAACATCACGTGTAACGCCATTTTTGTCCGTACCTTGCCCCACTGGTTCGGTCATCAAGTCACGCATCATGCTACCTGCAATCGCGTACGCAACGACCAACGGTGGCGATGCGAGGAAGTTGGAACGAATATTGGGATGAATACGTGCTTCAAAGTTACGATTACCTGACAAAACAGCTGATGCCACAATGTCGTTTTGCACAATCGTTTGGTTGATTTCTGGTGTTAAATCGCCAGCATTGCCGATACAAGTTGTACAACCATACGCGGTGACGCCAAAGCCGAGTTGCTCCAGGTAAGGAAGCAAACCAGCTGCTGCCAAATATTCAGTTACGACACGCGAGCCTGGAGCGAGTGAAGTTTTGATGTGCGGTGCCACCTTAAGGCCGGCTTCGACCGCTTTTTTTGCTAGCAAGCCAGCCGCCAGCATGACACTAGGATTGGAAGTGTTGGTGCAGGATGTGATGGCAGCAATCAGAATGTCGCCATTTTTGACCTTGACACCATCGGTGCTTGGATAGACGGCGTCAATATCCTGTTCTTTTTTATTAAAACCATTTTCGGTGCTAGGTTTGCCGAGTAATTCAATGAAATGTGATTTCACTGTGCCTAATTCAATCCGGTCTTGTGGTCGTTTTGGGCCAGCCAGAGACGGCGCTACTGTATCCAGATCAAGTTCCACTACACGGGTGTAATCAATGTCCCCCGATTTTGGAATGCCAAATAGTTTTTGCGCTTTGAAATAGGTTTCAAATGCTTGAATTTCAGATTCGCTACGTCCCGTTCCTTTGAAATACGCAATCGTGGCGTCATCGACAGGAAAGAAGCCCATGGTAGCGCCATATTCAGGCGCCATATTGGCGATAGTGGCGCGATCGGTTAAGGAGAGTGATGCCACGCCTTCACCGAAAAATTCGACAAACTTGCCGACGACTTTTTCTTTGCGCAGCATTTCAGTCACGGCTAGTACCAAGTCCGTGGCAGTGCAGCCTTCGCGTAACTGGCCGGTGAAATTGACACCGATGACGTCTGGCGTTAAGAAATAGACCGGTTGTCCCAGCATGCCAGCTTCTGCCTCAATACCACCCACACCCCAACCAACGACGCCGATACCGTTGATCATGGTGGTATGAGAGTCTGTACCGACTAAAGTGTCAGGATAATAAATATCATCGCCATCGTTATTGGTACGCTTGTGTACACCGCGTGCTAAGTACTCCAGATTGACTTGATGCACGATGCCAAAGCCAGGTGGCACGACACTAAAGGTGTCGAATGCTTGCATGCCCCATTTCATAAACTGATAACGCTCATTATTCCGTGAAAATTCCAGCTTCATATTTAAATCGAGTGCGCCTTGTTCACGGAAGTGGTCGACTTGCACTGAGTGATCGACTACCAAGTCTACCGGAACCAATGGTTCGATATTTTTAGGATTGAATTTCATCTTAGCCGCCACGCTGCGCATGGCTGCTAAATCTGCTAACAATGGCACGCCAGTAAAATCCTGCAGTACCACGCGCGCTACGACGAACGGGATTTCATCAAGACGGGGGGCGTTGGGTGACCAATTAGCGAGTTGTTTGACGTGTTCTGGCGTAATTTTTTTGCCATCACAATTGCGTAACACAGATTCCAGCACTAGGCGGATAGAAACCGGTAAGCGGGAAAGAGAAATGCCCAGACATTTTTCCAGCGCTGGCAGGGAGTAGAACTTGCCTTTTTGTGTATCAGAAAGTGAAAAATCCTGCACGGTTTGCGAAGGATCAAACGCTGTATTTAACGGAGTGTGAGACATAGCATCCTCTTAGTCTTGGTAATTCTTGGTAATTGGGTTTGTTAATTAAATTAATTAATTTGTAATTTGTGCCATCTGTTCAGGCGTACGACATTCGTTGGCTAATTGTTGACCTTTTTTCAGATCAAGCAGTATTCCTTTTGAGGGGATGTTGATCCACAGCAGCCCATATTTTCGATTTTCAAAACGATGTGCACCAGTTGACGTCGGAATACGAGTTAATTTATGTAATCGTTTTTTCCAGCGTAGCGCAATATATTGATCGTCGTTGATGTTGTTGTAAATTGAGACATTATTTCCCAATTCACAGCGATATTCGGTCACCATAGAAGTTTTGATCTCTGATTCATTGGCATCTTCATCGGTATTGTTTAAATCGTGTGCGTCGTTTGACTCTGTTTTGGAGATTTTTTTCTTTGTGTTCTTTTGCACCATCGCAAGCGTGAGCGTTGTTGCTTGATTTTGGTCTTGTAATTGTGTTGGTGTTTGCTGTGGCAACTGCGTTTGATTTTGAGCTTGAACCAATGAGGGAAGGAGGTTAATGCTGATGCTTGTTAGCATTGAAAGCAGGATGCAGGTAATTTTTTTCATCGAAGAACCTTGCTTGAATAACATGGAGGGAGCATCTACAAAGACAAGGGGTAGCTCCATAGAAAATGATGTTTTTCCGTAGGAGTATCCCTTGTTGATGCCCTGTTGAAGCTAAATTAGCCAACTAAATGTTTCACGCCATTGCGCTCTTCTTGCAATTCATTCAGAGTGATTTGAATGCGTTCTTGCGAAAAAGCATCAATCGATAGACCCTGTACGATGGTGTATTCACCATTTTGGGTGGTGACTGGGAAACCAAAAATAGTATCTTTAGGAATGCCATAAGAACCATCTGATGGAATACCCATCGTGGTCCATTTTCCATTCGTACCAAGTACCCAATCGCGTACATGATCGATTGCTGCATTGGCAGCAGACGCCGCGGAAGACAAGCCACGCGCCTCAATAATAGCCGCGCCGCGTTTGCCTACGGTTGGAAGGAAGGTGTCTTTGTTCCAGGCTTCGTCATTAATCATGTCTTTGACGGATTGGCCATCAATGGTGGCGTAGCGATAGTCCGCATACATGGTTGGGGAGTGATTGCCCCAAACACATAATTTCTCAATCGACGTAACGGGTTTGCCGGTTTTAGCAGCGATTTGCGATAAAGCGCGGTTGTGATCCAAACGCAACATGGCGGTAAAATTTTTGCTAGGCAAATCAGGTGCAGATTTCATGGCGATATACGCATTGGTATTGGCTGGATTGCCAACGACCAAAACTTTAACGTTGCGTGATGCTACGGCGTTCAATGCCTTGCCTTGTACGGTAAAAATTTGCGCATTGGCTTCCAACAAATCCTTGCGCTCCATGCCTGGACCGCGTGGACGTGCACCAACCAGCAAGGCAACATCGATATCTTTGAATGCAGTCATTGGATCGGAATGTGCGCTCATGCCAGCCAGCAAAGGAAATGCACAATCGTCGATTTCCATCATTACGCCTTTGAGTGCTTTTTGCGCTTTTTCATCAGCGATTTCTAGCAATTGCAAAATAACAGGTTGATCCTTGCCCAACATATCGCCATTAGCAATGCGAAACAACAAAGAGTAGCCAATTTGTCCTGCTGCGCCAGTCACAGCCACGCGCATAGGTGCTTTAGTCATATCAAATCTCCAAAAAGGGATAAAAATGCGAGGTTGAAAAAAATAATGAGGAAAAAACGTCAGCAACACGTAAAAATTTGCTAATCCGTAATGATACCGTTTGATACTGTTTAGTGCATATGAAATCAGAGGCGGAATCGGCGGAGCTTAAGAATATTTTAGATATTTTAGATATTGAAAATGCTTTTTAAGACATTTTTGTGTGGCTTATTTGCATGAAATCCCCCTATTTTGCTTTTCAAACGCAATTACATATTGGTGTGAGATTCGAAAATAAGAGAGAATTACACGTTTTTTCGATTAAAAAGAAGATTTGTCGAAAGATTTGTTAAAAGGTTTATTAAATAAAGGGGGTGTTTTTATGTCTGAAGCTGCCAAGCCAGTCAGCAAAAGCGACAGACCGGAGTTTCGTAATATTCATATTACGCAACTGCCTAACTATCGTTTGCCTTTAGCAGGTTGGGTATCGATCTTGCATCGCGTTAGTGGCATGTTTTTGTTTTTGTTGTTGCCTTTCATTTTGTTTTTATTAGATAAGAGCTTGACGTCTGAAATTTCCTTTGCGCATTTCAAGGGGTTGACATCAAGTTGGTTTGCTAAGTTGGTGATTTTGGCGCTTTGTTGGGCGTATTTACATCATTTTTGCGCAGGTTTGCGTCATTTGATAATGGATAATCACATGGGTTTGAGCAAAGATTGTGCACGTAAATCGGCTGCCAAAGTCTTGGTGGTAAGCGTATTACTGACTATCTTGGTTGGATTGAAATTGTTTGGAGTGTTTTAAATGGCAAATAACATCAAAAACAATGTTGGCCCCAAGCGTTTAGTTGTTGGGGCGCATTATGGCCTAAGGGATTGGTTGGCGCAGCGTGTCACAGCCGTTGTGATGGCGGTTTACACCATTATTTTGTTGGTCACATTTTTGACTGGCAATAACTTCAGCTATGAGGGTTGGGCTGGCATGTTTGCTATGCAATGGTTCAAACTGGCGACTTTTGTTGCTTTAATGGCCTTGTTTTATCACGCCTGGGTTGGTGTGCGTGATATTTGGATGGATTATGTCAAACCGATGGCTATTCGTTTGACATTGCAAGTTGCCACACTGTTGTGGTTAATCGCTTGTGCCGGCTGGGCGGTACAGATTTTGTGGAGAGTGTAATCGTGGCGGCAATCAAATCCACCATACCATCTCGCCGTTTTGACGCGGTTATTGTTGGCGCCGGTGGTTCCGGCATGCGTGCTTCATTGCAATTGGCTGAAGCAGGTTTAAACGTTGCTGTTTTGTCTAAAGTGTTTCCTACCCGCTCACATACCGTGGCAGCGCAAGGTGGAATTGGCGCTTCATTGGGTAATATGGCTGAAGATAACTGGTATTGGCATATGTTCGATACCGTTAAAGGTGGTGACTATTTGGGTGATCAGGACGCGATTGAGTTCATGTGTCGCGAAGCACCGAAGGTCGTTTACGAATTGGAACATTTCGGTATGCCATTTGACCGCAATGCGGATGGTACGATTTACCAACGTCCATTTGGTGGTCATACCGCCAATTTCGGTGAAAAAGCCGTGCAACGTGCTTGCGCAGCAGCAGATAGAACTGGCCATGCTTTATTGCATACCTTGTATCAACGTAACGTGCGTGCCAAAACCCATTTCTTTGTGGAGTGGATGGCAATTGACATCATCCGTGATGCTGATGGCGATGTGTTAGGCGTGGTTGCGTTAGAGATGGAAACTGGCGAAATCATGATTTTGGAAGGCAAAACCACGATTTTCGCTACTGGCGGCGCAGGTCGTATTTTTGCTGCTTCCACCAACGCCTTTATCAATACTGGTGACGGTTTGGGTATGGCAGCGCGCGCTGGTTTGCCGTTGGAAGATATGGAATTCTGGCAATTTCACCCAACCGGTGTGGCGGGTGCGGGCGTGTTGATTACTGAAGGCGTGCGTGGCGAAGGTGGTCTGTTGATTAACGCCAATGGCGAACGCTTCATGGAACGCTATGCGCCGCAGTATAAAGATTTGGCGCCACGTGACTTTGTTTCTCGCTCCATGGATCAAGAGATCAAAGAAGGTCGCGGCTGTGGACCAAACAAAGATCACGTTTTATTGGATTTGCGTCATATCGGTGCAGAAGTGATTCAAAAACGTTTGCCGTCGATTTTGGAAATCGGTCACAAATTCGCCAACGTGGATGCGACTAAAGAGCCAATTCCTGTGGTTCCAACCATTCATTACCAAATGGGTGGTATTCCTACCAATATCCATGGTCAAGTGGTTGTGCCTAAAAATGGCAATCCAAATGAGATCGTTAACGGCATGTACGCCATTGGTGAATGTGCTTGCGTATCCGTTCATGGCGCGAACCGTTTGGGTACCAATTCCTTATTGGATCTGGTGGTGTTTGGTCGTGCTGCGGGTAATCACGTGGTGCAAAGCAATCTCAAGACCAAAAATAACAAACCTCTGCCGGCCGATGCGGCTGATATGGCAAGAGAGCGTTTGGCTAAATTGGAATCAAGCACCGGTGGTGAACGCGTACAAACAGTGGCAAATGATATTCGTAGTGCTATGCAACAATATTGTGGTGTATTCCGTACGGATGAATTGTTGCAAAAGGGCTATAAAGCCATCATGGAATTGAACGAGCGTTGCAAGAATGTTTCATACACGGATAAATCCAAAGTATTCAACACTGCACGTGTAGAAGCATTGGAATTAGATAATTTGATTGAAACAGCAAAAGCGACCATTACATCGGCGGTAGCACGGAAAGAATCCCGTGGTGCGCACGCGCATCGTGATTATCAAGAGCGTGATGATGCAAACTGGATGAAGCACACTTTGTGGTTCTCTGAGGGTAACCGTTTGGAGTACAAGCCTGTGGTGACTAAGCCATTAACGGTGGAAACATTCGCGCCTAAAGCACGTACTTTCTAAGATTAATTAAGGTTCTAATATGTCCCAAACTCTTAAATTTCAAATTTATCGTTACGATCCAGATAAGGATGCAAAACCTTATATGCAGCATTTGACAGTGAAATTAAAAGACACTGACAAGATGTTGTTGGATGCTTTGCAGCGGATTAAAGCGGATGTCGATGACACGCTTTCGTTGCGTCGTTCTTGCCGTGAAGGCGTGTGTGGTTCTGATGCGATGAATATCAACGGCAAAAACGGTTTGGCTTGTACTACCAATTTGAACGATTTGACGGAGCCCATCGTGTTGCGGCCTTTGCCTGGTTTGCCAGTGATTCGTGATTTGATCGTGGATATGACACAGTTCTTCAAACAATATCACTCCATTAAGCCTTTCTTGATCAACGATACGATTCCGCCAGAAAAAGAGCGCTTGCAGTCTCCAGTAGAGCGTGAAGAATTAGACGGTTTGTACGAATGTATTTTGTGTGCATGCTGTTCGACGTCTTGTCCATCGTTTTGGTGGAATCCAGACAAATTCGTCGGTCCTGCTGGTTTGTTGCAAGCGTATCGCTTCATTGCAGATAGTCGTGATCAAGCAACTGGCGAGCGTTTGGATAATCTGGAAGATCCATATCGTTTGTTCCGTTGCCATACGATTATGAATTGCGTCGATGTGTGTCCTAAGAGCTTAAATCCAACCCAGGCCATCGGTAAAATTAAAGAATTGATGCTGCGTCGTACGGTGTAAACCGTGGTAACACCATAGTAACAATACGTTACAGATGCTTTGTAAGGTATGGGAGTAACATGTAAAGGGTGACGGCGTGCCGCACCCTTTATTGCATATTGGCTTCTTGTTTTTGAGTGCGTATTTATTTTTTGTTATTTTTTGTTTTATTTTTATTCGATTAACTTTATGACATCAAACCATCAAACTGATCCAGCCAATCGTGCTCGTTTGCGTTGGCGTGCGCGTCGTGGATTATTAGAAAATGATTTGATTCTGACGCGTTTTCTTGATGCGTATGAAACTTCCATGAGCGATGAAGAAGTCGATGCATTGACGCTTTTGCTGGATTTGAGCGATCAAGATTTGATGGATTTAATATTGGCTCGCAAGGAGCCAGAAGGAAGTGCCGATTTGCCGCATGTTCATGCATTGCTCATCAAATTGCGTGGATAAATATGAATCATCCTCTCTAATCTCTATCGTTAAGAAAGAAGAGTCATGAATACCCCTGAAAATTCCGAAAATCAAGCCACGTTGTCTTTCTCAAATGGTGATCCATCCATCACTTTTCCCATTTATAAAGGGACGGTTGGCCCGGATGTAATTGATATTCGTAAGCTGTACGGTAGCACTGGCAAATTTACGTACGACCCTGGTTTTATGTCGACAGCTTCCTGTAATTCGTCGATTACCTATATTGATGGGGATAAAGGAGAGTTACTTTATCGTGGTTATTCAATAGAGCAGCTCGCGCTTAACTGCGATTTTTTGGAAACTTGTTATTTGTTGTTGAATGCAGAATTGCCAAATGCTGAGCAAAAACACAAGTTTGTGAATACGGTAACGCATCACACGATGGTGCATGAACAGATGCAATTCTTTTATCGTGGTTTTCGTCGTGATGCGCATCCGATGTCCGTTTTAGTGGGGACGGTTGGTGCTTTGGCTTCGTTTTACCACGATTCGCTTGATATCAATGATCCGCATCATCGTGAAGTATCGGCGATTCGTCTAATTGCGAAAATGCCAACATTGGTGGCGATGGCTTATAAATATTCGATTGGTCAACCTTTTGTTTATCCGCGTAATGATTTGTCTTACACCGCAAATTTTTTGCGCATGATGTTTTCCAATCCATGTGAAGAATACAAAGTCAATGATGTGTTGGTTCGTGCCTTAGATCGTATTTTAATTTTGCATGCTGACCATGAGCAAAATGCCTCGACTTCCACTGTGCGTTTGGCTGGATCGTCAGGTGCGAATCCGTTTGCTTGTATTGCGGCTGGAATTGCTTGTTTGTGGGGACCTGCACACGGTGGTGCTAATGAAGCAGCATTGAATATGCTGAAAGAAATTGGCTCGGTCGATAAAATTCCTGAGTTCGTCAAGCAAGTGAAAGACAAAAATTCAGGCGTAAGGTTGATGGGTTTCGGGCATCGTGTGTATAAAAATTATGATCCGCGTGCAAAATTGATGCGTGAAACTTGTTATGAGGTTTTGAACGAGTTGGGCCTTCAGGATGATCCGTTATTTAAACTGGCGATGGCGTTGGAGAAAATTGCATTAGAAGACGAATATTTTGTGTCGCGTAAGTTATATCCCAATGTGGATTTTTACTCTGGTATTGTCCAATCAGCGCTTGGTATCCCAGTATCGTTGTTTACCGGTATTTTTGCTATGGCGCGCACAGTAGGTTGGATTGCGCAGTGGAACGAAATGATTTCTGATCCGGAGCAAAAAATTGGTCGTCCGCGTCAGTTGTTTGTTGGTGCGAAACCACGGGATGTCAAGCCGATGAATGCGCGCGGTTAATTTTTTTCGTTTTCCCTTGTTTGGGTTTGATCTCGTATGTATTTCCCTCACCTGTCTAGGTGATGGGAAAGTTGTTAATCATGTTGCACAATAATAAACAACTACGAACGTTTTTGATACCGCGCAAATATGTTATCCTTGCCGGTGTTTTTTATTAAAAAAATATAAGTCCTTCCCCACATCTTGAGGTGCAATCCGCTAACCGGTCAGGCCGTGTCGCGGAAGGTTAGATGAACCCGCTAATCTCGCGAAGCGCGAAGAAAGGTGAGCAGTAATGATGCAACAATATAACGCCAATTCCTATTTATTTGGAGGGAATGCGCCGTACGTTGAAGAATTGTACGAAGCCTACCTCGACAATCCTGGTTCAGTCAGTGATAACTGGCGCGCCTATTTCGACGCAATGCAAAATGTGCCTGCTGTTGATGGTTCGAGCAAATCTGACGTACCGCATGCGCCAGTAATCGCTTCATTTGCAGAGCGCGCCAAGCAAGGACCGATTCGTACCGTTAATGCAGCAGAAGATGCTGAAATGGGCCGTAAACAAGTTGCTGTTCAGCAATTGATTTCTGCTTATCGCTTTTTGGGTAGTTATTGGGCCAATCTTGATCCTTTGCAACGCCAAGAGCGTCCTAGCATTCCTGAGTTGGATCCAGCATTTTATGGCTTTACTGATGCGGATATGGATATCCAATTCAATGTTAGCAATACTTATTTTGGGATTGAAACGGCTTCCCTGCGTGATTTGTTGAACGCTTTGCGTGATACGTATTGTCGTTCCATCGGCGCAGAATTCATGTACGTTGGCAATCCTGCTGAAAAGCGTTGGATGCAAGAAAATTTGGAATCAATCCGTTCTACTCCCACTTTTTCAGCGGAAAAGAAAAAGCATATCTTGGAACGTTTGACTGCAGCAGAAGGTCTAGAGCGTTATTTACATACCAGATATGTTGGTCAGAAGCGTTTTTCTTTGGAGGGTGGCGAGAGTTTTATTGCCTCCATGGACGAATTGATTCAACGTGCTGGTGAAAAAGGTGTACAGGAAATCGTTATCGGTATGGCGCATCGTGGTCGTTTGAATGTGTTGGTCAATACATTGGGTAAAGCACCACAAGACTTGTTTGAAGAATTTGAAGGTAAACATGGTGATGATTTGCCTTCTGGCGACGTCAAATACCATCAAGGATTTTCCAGTGATGTGTCTACTCCTGGCGGCCCTGTGCATTTGTCCTTGGCGTTTAATCCATCCCATTTGGAAATCGTCAATCCTGTTGTAGAAGGATCGGTCAAAGCGCGTATGGATAGGCGTGATGATAAAGATGGGTCACAAGTTTTGCCAATTTTGGTACACGGTGATGCCGCATTCGCAGGGCAGGGCGTCGTCATGGAAACGTTGAATTTGGCGCAAACTCGTGGTTATGGCACAGGTGGTACCGTGCATATTGTCATCAATAATCAGATTGGTTTTACTACTTCCGATCCACGTGATTCACGTTCTACTTTGTATTGCTCCGACGTGGTCAAGATGATTGAGGCCCCTGTATTTCATGTGAACGCAGATGATCCAGAAGCGGTAGTGTTGGCGACGCAAATAGCGTTGGATTACCGCATGGCGTTTAAGAAAGACATCGTTGTTGACATCATTTGCTACCGTAAGCTAGGTCACAATGAACAAGATACGCCAGCGCTGACGCAGCCGTTAATGTACAAAAAAATTGCGGTTCATCCTGGTACACGCAAGTTGTATGCAGATAAATTGGTTGCTCAAGGAACAATTGCAGCCGATGATGGCGATGCGATGGTCAAAGTGTTCCGTGATGCGATGGATTCTGGTAAACATACGGTTGATCCTGTTCTGTCCAATTTCAAGAGCAAATATGCCGTTGATTGGATGCCTTTCCTCAATCGCAAATGGACCGATGCAGCTGATACAGCCGTACCTTTGGCAGAATTGAAGCGTTTGGCTGCTCGTATTGCTGCGATTCCTGAAAACTTTAAAGCGCATGCTTTGGTTGAAAAAGTGATTGGTGATCGCGCCAGTATGGGGCGTGGCGATATGAATTTGGATTGGGGTATGGGCGAACATTTGGCCTATGCTTCCTTAGTGGCATCAGGTTATGCCGTGCGTTTGACAGGTCAAGATGCTGGTCGTGGTACCTTCGTTCATCGTCATGCTGTATTGCATGACCAAAAACGTGAACGTTGGGATGCGGGTACGTATATTCCATTGCAAAATGTTTCTGATAAACAGGCGCCATTTACTGTGATTGACTCTGTTTTATCCGAAGAAGCTGTATTGGGTTTTGAGTATGGCTATTCCACCACTGAGCCAAACACATTGACGATTTGGGAAGCGCAGTTCGGTGACTTTGCCAATGGCGCACAGGTGGTGATTGATCAATTCATTAGCTCTGGTGAAGTGAAATGGGGTCGTGCTTCTGGTCTCGTGATGATGTTGCCACATGGTTATGAAGGCCAAGGTCCAGAGCATTCTTCCGCACGTATCGAGCGTTTCTTGCAATTGTGTGCAGATCACAATATGCAAGTCGTACAACCAACTAGCGCAGCGCAGATTTTCCATTTGTTGCGTCGTCAAATGGTGCGCATGTTCCGTAAGCCTTTGGTGATCTTTACGCCCAAATCCTTGTTGCGTAACAAAGATGCAGGATCACCCTTGTCTGAATTGGCAAAAGGTGCGTTCCAGACTGTGATTGGTGAAGTCGATGAAAAAATTGATGCCAAGAAAGTAAAACGTGTCTTGGTTTGTTCCGGTAAAGTGTATTTTGATTTGGTCAACGCGCGTAAGGAACGTGGTCAAAACGATACGGCGATTATCCGTGTTGAGCAGTTGTATCCATTTCCACATAAAGCATTTGATGCTGAATTGAAGAAATTCCCCAATTTGTCAGAAGTGGTGTGGGCGCAGGATGAGCCGCAAAACCAAGGTCCATGGTTTCAAATTCAGCACAATATATTTGAGAGTATGGAGCAAGGCCAAAAATTGGCTTATGTTGGCCGCCCTGCTAGTGCTGCTCCTGCCGTTGGCTACTATGACAAACATTATGCGCAGCAAAAAGCGTTGTTGGATGGCGCCTTTGCTAAGCTCAAAGGTTTTGTTTTGACCAAATAATCATTAACAATTTTATAAATTAATAAACTAATCATGGCGTACTGGAAAAGGTACGCCATATCAGTATGAATCACCAGACATGGAGTTTACATGGCAATTATTGAAGTCAAAGTCCCTCAGTTATCCGAATCCGTTGCGGAAGCGACCTTGCTGCAGTGGCATAAAAAAGTGGGTGAAGCTGTTGCCCGTGACGAAAATTTGATCGACGTTGAGACAGATAAAGTTGTGCTTGAGTTACCAGCACCTAATGCTGGTGTGATCACCCAAATTATCAAAGCTGAAGGCAGCACCGTCGTTGCCGGTGAAGTCATTGCTCTCATCGATACCGAAGCAAAAGCTGGTGCTACGCCTGCAGCTGCGGCTCCTGCTCCAGCAGCAGCTGCACCAGCACAAGTTGCTGCAAGTGCAGCTAGCACAGGCACCACAGGTACTATTGCAATGCCTGCTGCTGCCAAAATGTTGGCTGACAATAATATGTCCGCTTCACAAGTAACGGGTACTGGCAAAGATGGACGCGTGACCAAAGGCGATGTGATCAATGCAGTCGAAGCCAAAGCAGCACCTGCACCAGCGGCAGCTCGTCCTGCAGCGGCAGCTAAACCAGCGTTGCAACAAGTCGCTGCTCCTAAAGCATTGAATTTGGGCGAACGTCCAGAAGAGCGCGTGCCTATGAGCCGTTTGCGTGCACGTGTTGCTGAGCGTTTGGTTGAATCCCAATCAACCAATGCTATTTTGACGACGTTCAATGAAGTCAATATGCAGCCAGTGATTGATTTGCGTAACAAATACAAAGACAAATTTGAAAAAGAACATGGTGTTAAGCTCGGTTTCATGTCTTTCTTTGTCAAAGCTGCGGTTGCTGCACTCAAGAAATATCCCATCATCAACGCATCCGTAGATGGCAACGATATTGTTTATCATGGTTATTTTGATATCGGTATTGCTGTTGGTTCACCACGTGGTTTGGTAGTGCCAATTTTGCGTAATGCGGATCAATTGTCGATTGCTGAAATCGAAAAAACGATTGCTGAATTTGGTGCTAAAGCCAAAGATGGTAAGTTGACGATGGATGATTTGACTGGCGGTACTTTCTCGATTTCCAACGGTGGTACTTTTGGTTCTATGTTGTCGACACCTATCATCAATCCACCACAATCTGCGATTCTTGGCGTTCATGCGACGAAAGAAAGACCTGTCGTTGAAAATGGCCAAATCGTTATTCGTCCTATGAACTATCTCGCCATGTCTTACGATCATCGTATTATCGATGGCCGTGAAGCGGTATTGGGCTTGGTAGCGATGAAAGAGGCGTTGGAAGATCCAGCACGTTTATTGTTGAATATATAAAACAGAGATAGGGGTAGAGCGTATTAGGTGCTTTTGTGTACCTAAGCGCTCTATTTTTTATTCTTCAATTCCTGACCTTTTACTGACTAGGTTTAAATATGTCGAAAAATTTTGATGTGGTTGTTATTGGTGGCGGCCCAGGCGGTTATGTGGCTGCGATACGCGCTGCGCAATTGGGTTTTTCTGTTGCTTGTATTGATGAGTGGAAAAATGCACAAGGTGGTCCTGCGCCAGGTGGTACGTGTACCAACGTAGGCTGTATTCCATCCAAAGCCTTATTGCAATCTTCTGAGCATTACGAGCACGCTAATCACGCCTTTGCTGATCATGGTATCGACGTGAAGGGTTTGAGCTTGAATTTAAAGCAAATGCTGGCGCGTAAGGATACTGTCATCAAGCAAAACAACGAAGGTATTTTGTATTTGCTGAAAAAGAACAAAATTACTTTCTTCCATGGCCGTGGTTCTTTCGCCAAAGCGGAAGGCGGCGCTTATCAGATTCAAGTAGCGTTGGCGGGTAAAGACAAGGGCGCAGAAGCGATTACTGGTAAGCATATCATTATCGCAACCGGTTCCAATGCGCGTGCATTGCCAGGCGCAGAGTTTGATGAAAAGCAAATTCTCTCCAATACTGGTGCGTTAACCATTGATGCTGTGCCTAAAAAATTGGGTGTAATCGGTGCTGGCGTGATTGGTCTTGAAATGGGTAGCGTATGGCGTCGTTTGGGTGCTGAAGTGACGGTGCTGGAAGCCTTGCCTACATTTCTGGCTGCAGTGGATGATCAAATCTCCAAAGAAGCACACAAATTGTTCACCAAGCAAGGTTTGAACATCAATTTGGGCGTCAAGATCGGTGCGATTACCGCTGGTAAAAAAGGCGTGACAGTCGAGTACGTTGATGCGAAGGGCGATGCACAAAAAACTGTGTTCGATAAATTGATCGTTTCCATCGGTCGTACACCCAATACTAATGGTTTGAATGGCGAAAGCGTAGGCTTGAAGCTGGATGATCGCGGCTTTGTAGCCGTTGACGATGATTGCAAAACCAATTTGCCTAACGTATGGGCGGTTGGTGACGTAGTGCGTGGTCCGATGTTGGCGCATAAAGCGGAAGAAGAAGGTGTGGCCGTGGCTGAGCGTATTGCTGGACAACACGGGCATGTCAATTTCAACACCGTGCCATGGGTTATTTACACTTCGCCGGAAATCGCGTGGGTCGGGAAGACTGAACAGCAATTAAAAGCGGAAGGCATTGCTTATAAAGCGGGCACATTCCCGTTCTTGGCGAACGGACGTGCTCGTGCATTGGGTGATACTTCTGGGATGGTCAAATTCTTGGCTGATGCGAAGAGTGATGAAATTTTGGGCGTCCACATCGTTGGACCCGTAGCATCTGAATTGATTGCGGAAGCAGTCGTTGCTATGGAATTCCGTGCTTCTTCTGAAGATATCGCACGTATTTGCCATGCACACCCATCTTTGTCAGAAGCAACGAAAGAAGCTGCTTTGGCAGTAGATAAACGGGCGTTGAATTTTTAATCGTCTGAAATAAAAAAGGGACGAGAATTCTTCGTCCCTTTTTTTGTTTATACGTTCTTATAAGTTTTATACGTAATTGTTTGTCATTTTAGTCACTTTAGTTGCATCGGATATCAATGAATGTCCAAGAATTTTATGCGCATGCTTTATCGAAGCGCGATTTTAAAGCCGATGAAGCACAGCGTCTTGCCATCTCGCGTTTGCAACAGTCTTATGACGAGTGGTTGGTCTTCAAGTCACAACGTTCCAATCCACTAAAACGTTGGTTGCGTCAGCCGGAGGTTCCACGTGGGGTTTATATGTGGGGTGGGGTTGGACGTGGAAAATCGTTTTTGATGGACAGCTTTTATTCCGTTGTCCCTATCGTGCGCAAAACACGCTTGCATTTTCATGAGTTTATGCGAGAAATCCATAGGCAATTGGACGAGTTAAAAGGCGTGGCAAATCCCCTGGATGAAATTGCACGCTTGATTGCGAAAAAATACCGCCTGATTTGTTTTGACGAGTTCCATGTCTGCGATATTGCGGATGCGATGATACTTTATAATTTGTTTTCGGCTTTGTTTAAGAACGGTATCTCGTTCGTCATCACTTCAAACTATGCGCCAGAAGATTTGTATCCGGATGGTTTGCATCGTGATCGAATCCTGCCTTGCATTGCTTTGTTGCAAGAAAAAATGGATATTCTGAATGTCGATGCTGGGGTTGATTATCGCAAGCGTGCGTTGGAGCAGGTGAGTGCGTATTACACCCCATTGGGTGCAAGCGCAGATCGAGCTCTGCGTCATGTATTTACCAGCGTGGCAGAAACAGATGACGAAGATGTGTGCATCCACATAGAAGCACGTGAAATCAGATCGTTACGTCGTGCTGGTACGGTTGTGTGGTTTGATTTCGCGACATTGTGTGGTGGGCCGCGCTCGCAAAATGATTATCTTGAAATTGCCAGTCGTTTTCATGTTGTCATTTTGTCAGATGTACCCGCCATGTCGGCTTCTATGTCTTCTGAAGCGCGGCGTTTTACTTGGTTGATTGACGTGTTTTACGACTACAACGTGAAGTTATTCATGTCCGCCGCTGTGGTGCCAGAAGCGCTTTACACGCAGGGTATGCTGGCAAATGAATTTCATCGTACCGCGTCGCGGATTATTGAGATGCAATCTAAAAAATATATGGAAGCGCAAAGGCGTGAAGTGATGACTGACCTTGTGTAGTTGTGGAAAATTTGAATTTAAAAATGCTTATGAATCAAATCCTTAAAGCATTGATCCTGGTGATGTTGTCGATGCAATTTTCTGCTGCTCAAGCATGTGCACAACATGATGTGGCCTCTTTTCCTTCCGTAGATTGCGGGCAAGCATCGTCTGTTCGTTCTTCTAATGCTAGTGAAGCGATACATTCTGTCGCAGATGCCGATTTGGCTTTGAGAGCGGTAGCTGAGCAGCGATTGCGTATTGCCGCGCGATTTGCAGAGGATGAGCGTGTTTGCTATGAAAGATTTTTCGTCACCTCTTGCTTAGATCGTGCAAAAGAACAGCGTCGAACTATGTTGTCTAATGTGAAGTTGCTCGAAAATGAGGCCAATTTATTTAAGCGTCGTGCTCGTGTTGAGGAGCGTGATAAAAATTTGGCAAGTCAGCCACAGCCTTAGCTTCTTAAATTTTCTTAAGTTAATCAATTTTTCAGGTGCCATAAAATGGACAAGATGAGTGTAGAGCAGATACAGCATCGCATTACTGAATTAGAAATTGAGCACCAGGATTTGAATCTTGTTATCGATACTTTGATACGTGAACCGTCTCATAATGAGTTGCAATTGCAACGTTTGAAGAAACGGCGCTTACAATTAAAAGATCATATTGCATTGCTTAAAATGCAATTAATCCCCGATGTCCCAGCTTAATTTATGTGGCTATTTTGACTCAAGAAACATTGACTTCATCAATACCAATACCAATACCAATACCAATACCAACGTCGGTATCAGTTTCTGCACCAACCTCAACTTCTTCTGCTACCTCATTGGGGGCGCATGATGTTGAGGTTGAGCAATTGTTTGGTATGGGGGGGGCGTTAAACCTTGCGGTAGGTGATTATCGTCCACGTCAGGCGCAAACTGAAATGGCTAAAGCCATCGCGCAAGCAGTCGCAGAACAAAAAACACTGATTGCTGAGGCGGGTACCGGTACTGGAAAAACTTTCGCTTATCTGGTTCCAGCTTTATTGTGGGGCGGCAAGGTGATTGTCTCGACTGGTACCAAAAACTTGCAGGATCAATTGTACCAACGGGATATTCCCACAGTGCGCAAGGCCCTGAATGTCCCTGTATCGATTGCTTTACTGAAAGGTCGGGCCAATTATGTGTGCCATTTTCACCTGGAGCGGACACTGCAAAATGGTCGTTTAACCTCGCGTGAAGATGTCGGTTATTTGCGTGAAATTTCCCGCTTTATCAAAACTACCATGTCGGGTGACAAGTCCGAATTATTAAACGTGCCAGAAACGGCACCAATCTGGAATTTGGTAACCTCGACGCGCGATACCTGTTTGGGATCAGATTGCCAGTATGCGCAGGATTGTTTTGTCATGAAAGCACGCAAAGAAGCGCAAAAAGCGGATGTGGTGGTAGTCAATCACCATCTGTTTTTCGCTGATGTCGCCTTAAAAGACAATGGCGTTGCCGAGTTATTGCCGTCGGCAAATACGATCATTTTCGATGAAGCGCATCAATTGCCAGAGGTTGCTTCGCTCTTTTTTGGCGATACGATCTCCACTTCACAAGTATTGGAGTTGTGCCGTGATGTGTTGGCTGAAGGGTTGTCACATGCACGTGATGGCGCAGAATGGGCGAAAGTAGTGACGCCTGTCGAGCGCGCAGCTCGTGATTTGCGTCTGGCTTTTCCGCAAGATAATGTGCGTTTGTCGATTCACCAGATTGCGCCTTCTTCTGAGTTTTTCCCTGCTTTGGAAAAACTCAAAGTCGAGTTGGCTGACATGATTGCTGTGTTAGAAGCGCAGGCTGAGCGGGCAGAAACGATTGAGCAATGCCGAACCAGGGCGATCGAATTGAATCAGCGCCTGCAATCTTGGGATAGCAAAAATTGGAGCAAGAGCGCCAATAACGTCAATAATGTGAATAACGCCAACGAAAATAATGAAAACGCAGGAACGGTATTTTGGGTAGAGGCGTTTTCCGTTTCCCTGCAATTGCATCAAACCCCCTTATCGATTGCACCTATTTTTAATAAGCAACGTGAAGGCGTGCCGCGCGCCTGGATTTTTGCGTCAGCCACGTTGGCGGTGAAGAATGATTTCCGTCATTTCACCTCACAAATGGGATTGCAGCATGAAGTCGCGTATTCTTGGCCCAGCCCATTTGATTATGGACAACAAGGTCTGTTGTATGTCCCGAATAATCTGCCGCAACCCAATTCACCTGCGTATACCGATGCGGTAATTGACGCAGCGTTGCCAGTATTGAAAGCTTCTGGCGGGCGTGCTTTTTTCCTCTGCACTACGCTGCGTGCAGTGAAGCAAACAGCAGAGCGCTTGCGTGCAGAGTTTTCTAATCAACAACTCCCTTTTCCCTTGATGGTGCAGGGTGAAAGTGGCCGCACAGAATTGCTGGATCGTTTTCGACTGGCTGGTAATGCGGTTTTGATAGGTAGCCAAAGTTTTTGGGAAGGCGTAGATGTGCGTGGCGAAGCGCTGTCTTTGGTGATTATTGATAAATTGCCTTTTGCGCCACCCGATGATCCAGTTCTTTCTGCCCGGATTGAAGTGATGGAAAAACAGGGCTTAAATGGCTTTGTCCATCATCAATTGCCGGAAGCGATTATTAACATGAAGCAAGGCGCTGGGCGTTTGATTCGGAATGAAACTGATCGTGGCGTGCTAATGATTTGCGATCCTCGCTTGATTTCAAAGCCGTATGGCAAGAGAATCTGGCAAAGCCTACCGGCGTTTAAAAGAACGCGTGACTTGGCTGTAGTAGAGGAATTTTTTTCTATCAAGGATTTGTAATTATTTATGCGTATTCTTATCAGTAACGACGATGGTTATTTAGCACCAGGTATTGTGGCGCTGGCTGAGGCGTTGGCACCTATTGCGGAGATTGTGGTGGTGGCACCGGATAGTAATCGATCTGGCTCTTCCAATTCTCTAACCTTGGATCGTCCACTGTCTTTGTATCGTGCTGCCAATGGTTTTTATTTTATGAATGGTACGCCATCTGATTGTGTGCATTTAGCTTTAACGGGTTTGTTGTCTTACAAACCAGATTTGGTTGTTTCGGGGATTAATCAAGGTCAGAATATGGGAGACGATACCTTGTACTCTGGCACGGTGGCTGCAGCGACAGAAGGGTTTTTATTTGGTATTCCTTCCATTGCCTTTTCACAAGTCGAACCTGGTTGGAGTCAATTGGAATCAGCGGCAAAAATGGCACGTCGGATTGTGGAGCAGCGTTTTGATACTTTGCAAAAACCGTATTTGTTAAATGTGAATATCCCCAACCGCCCTTATGATGATTTGGAAGAGATTGTTGCCACGCGCTTAGGCAAACGTCATCAATCTGAAGCGATCATTAAATCGCAGGATCCGCATGGACGGGAGATTTTTTGGATAGGGCCAGCTGGTGCAGCGAAAGATGCGAGTGAGGGAACCGATTTTTATGCGACAGCGCAGGGTAAGGTATCAATTACGCCTTTACAGATAGATTTGACGCATAGCACGCAATTGAATGCACTCAAAGAAGGTTTGTTATGACGACGGAGAAGAAGCAAAAGTTTCCATTGTCACTCTCTGCTATTCGCAGCAATTCTTCTGAGTTTGCTAAGGATAAGTCGCCTTCTTTTGCTGCGCGTTCCTTGGGTAAGGTTGTCATGCCACAAACGGCCACGCAGAACGCAGCAAATAAGCATGTATCTGCATTAGTCGAATCCGATCGTTCTAATCCTTTGGTATCAGATGCAGTGCGGCGTGCTATGGTGCAGCGGCTTGAAAAGCAGGGGGTGAAGGATCCTATTGTTCTTGCTGCAATGATGGCTGTGCCGCGTCATGCCTTTGTGGATTCTGGCTTGGCTAGTCAGGCTTATATTGATGCGTCTTTGCCCATCGGACATCATCAAACGATTTCGCAACCATATATTGTGGCACGCATGATGGCAGTGCTGCGCAATGGTGGTGTCCTGAATCGTGTATTAGAAATTGGGACGGGGTGTGGTTATCAAGCGGCTGTGTTGTCGCAAATTGCACGTGAAGTTCATTCTATTGAGCGTATTCAAGCTTTACATGAACTAGCTGCTCACAATTTGCGAATGATTTCGCATACTGCTTCTCCAACAATGTCTTTTGCAAATTTATCTTTGTATTATGGCGATGGCATGATGGGTTTGCCGGATTGTGCACCTTTTGATGGAATTATTCTTGCTGCCGCTGGTTTAAAAGTGCCGTCAGAATTGCTGCAGCAAATGGCAATTGGCGGCAGATTGATCGCACCAGTTGGTGCGCGTGAGCAGGTTTTACAATTGATAGAAAGGGTGGGGCCGTCTGATTGGGTGCACTCGACCTTAGAACATTGTCATTTTGTTCCCTTGCGTTCAGGAATCGTGTAATGAAAACGAAGAATGTTTATTTAAATTTAATCTTGGTAGCGGCATGTGGGTTAATGACAGCCTGTGGCTCAACACATCATTTGGCTCCTGTCATTGATCATGCTGCGGCTCCTGCATCTGTTGATGCAGTCAAAACAAATAGAGTGAATGTTAAAGAAGCTGCAAAGACAACATCTGTCGATAAGCCAGATGGTCCTTATTACATAGTCAAAAAGGGGGACACCCTTTTACATATTGCGTTGGATTATGGCCTCAATTATCGTGATATCGTGACCTGGAATAATTTAAGCAATCCTAATGACATTAAGGTTGATCAGGTCTTGCGTATTGCTCCGCCAGATGCGAAATTAGCAGCGGTACCCGCAGCATCTGCACCGCTAGGGTCGAAAGAAGTGAAAACTTTTAATGTCAATATGACACCGGAAATTGAAGTCCGACCTTCGTCCTCTTCCCCTTCTTTGGCGAACCCAGTTGCTAATGTAAAAGTCGGACCGCGCGGTAACAAGCAGCCGTATTCTGAAGCTGCAATGCTTGAATTGCAAAAACCTGATTCAACTATTGCCCCTCCCTCACTGACGCCTAAAGTCGATAAAGCACCTGCAGCAAATGGGATTGCAAGTTCCACTGTCAATGACGATGCGTTGACATGGGTTTGGCCTGCTGATGGCAAGATATTAGCGACTTTTGAGGAGGGTAAAAGTAAAGGGATTGATATCGCGGGTAAAGCTGGACAAAAAGTACGTGCAGCTAGCGCGGGTAAAGTGATGTACGCCGGGAGTGGGATTCGTGGTTATGGAAATTTGGTTATCCTGAAACACACAAATAATTTGTTGTCAGCCTACGCACATAACAAAACTATTGTGGTAAAAGAAGGTCAAACTATTACCAAGGGGCAAGTAATTGCGGAAATGGGCAGTTCGGATACAGATACGGTGAAATTGCATTTTGAAATTCGCCACCAAGGTAAGCCGGTCGATCCATCCAAGTTTTTACCTAGCGCTGCCCTTGGTTTAGCTAATTGATAGGTACTTTGATGTAAAAATTTAGTACAAGTAATGTGATACCAGTAATTCGATTGAGGTAGTTGATTTAAGTAATTGATTTAAGTAATTGATTTAATTTAAAGATTTAATTTAATTATTCTAATTAATCGAGCTAATCATGAACCCAAAATCCAGCAAGTCTTTGAGTGATGAGGTAACGTCAGATGATTTTCCAGATGTGGTATTGGATACGTTGGATAAATCTGAAGGTGTTGGCGATAGTTTTGGTCGTCCCGACAAAAGTGCGGCAACATTGGACGGTGTTGATGAGTTGAAAGCAGTACTTGCCGCTGAACTAACTACCGATGCAACGCAGTATTATCTTAATCAAATTGGCACGCGCGCATTGTTGACTATTCCAGAGGAAATTCATTTTTCCACTTTGGCAAAGCAGGGGGATTTTGATGCACGCCAAAAAATGATAGAGCACAATTTGCGCCTGGTGGTTTCTATTGCAAAACATTACATCAATCGCGGCCTTGTTTTATTAGACATGATAGAAGAAGGTAATCTTGGTTTAATCCATGCAATTGAGAAATTTGAGCCTGAGCGTGGCTTTCGCTTTTCTACTTATGCCACTTGGTGGATACGCCAAAGTATTGAGCGTGCGATTATGAATCAGGCACGCACGGTGCGTTTGCCCGTGCATATGGTGCGTGAATTGAATCAAGTGTTACGTGCCAAATATTATTTAGAGGTACAGCATCAGGATGGTAAAGATGCCACGGTAGAGGATATTGCCCATTTGATTGGTCGGCCCGTAGAAGAAGTGCAGGATATTCTCGCCTTGTCTGAGCATGCCAGTTCCTTGGATGCGCCACTAGATAATGATCCACAATCTAGTTTGATGGACCTGTTGCCTGACAATGCAGAAGATGGTCCAGAATCGCAAGCGGAGTCGCATGAAATGACCGTTCGGGTACATGACTGGCTGTTGAGTCTGTCGGACAAACAGCGCTTAGTTATTCGGCGTCGTTTTGGGTTAGAGGAAGGGGATGTAGTCACGCTAGAGACGTTAGCGGACGAAATGGGAATTACCCGTGAGCGCGTGCGACAAATTCAACAAGAAGCCCTGGCTAAACTCAAGCGTGTCTTGGCAGCCAACGGTGTACAAAAAGACGCTGTGTTGTAACTTTAAATTAAGTTACATGCAGCAAAGTAAGGATGACAACGAGAACGAGAGTGATGCAGGATAATCAAATTGAAATTAAATCGCTAGATGCTGATGCGCGTGGTATCGGTCATCTAGCCAATGAAGATGGTACGCCGGGAAAAGTGGTATTCGTAGAAGGCGCATTGCCGGGTGAGCGAGTAAGTTTTAGCTCATTCCGTAAAAAGAACAATTGGGAAGCTGCCAACATGACGGCGTTGCATCGCGAATCTGTGTTGCGAACCAAACCTAAGTGCCAACATTTCAATGTATGCGGTGGTTGCGCGATGCAACATCTGGATCCTGCTGGCCAAGTTGCCATTAAGCAGCGCATTTTGGAAGACAATTTGTGGCATATCGGTAAAGTACGGGCTGAAACCATGATGCGTCCGATTGCTGGGCCAACCTGGGCGTATCGTTATCGCGCCAGATTGTCGGTGCGTTATGTGCGTAAAAAAGGCACGGTGCTGGTTGGCTTTCATGAAAAGAAATCCGCTTTTGTGGCCGATATGCAAAGTTGCGCCATCTTACCCGAGCATGTTTCTGCCATGTTGTTGCCATTGCGTGGTTTGGTGGGATCGCTCTCGATCGTTGAAAAACTACCGCAAATTGAATTAGCCGTAGGACAGAATAAAACAGTCATGGTGTTACGTATCATGCAGTCACTTACTGCCGATGACGAAGTCAAGCTCAAGTCTTTTGCCGACGAATACAAGGTGCAATGGTGGTTGCAGACGGGGGGGGCGGATACTGCTGTCCCTTTTTATCCATATGATCCTGCCGATGTAACTGATCAATTGCATTATTTATTGCCGGAATTTGGCATCAAAATGCCTTTTAAACCGACCGATTTTACTCAGGTTAATCACCATATCAACCGTGTTTTAGTGGCACGTGCATTGCGTTTGTTGGAAGCACAAGCCGATGAGCGTGTGGCGGATTTGTTTTGTGGTTTGGGTAATTTCACTTTGCCCATCGCAACCCAAGCGGCGGCTGTCGTTGGTATCGAAGGCAGCGATGCCTTGGTCGAACGCGCTTTGGATAATGCGGTAGTGAATGGTTTGGCTGCTAAAACATCATTCAGTAGTCGGAATTTATTTGATGTGACGATGGAAGATTTTGTTGCGTTAGGTAAATTTGATCGCATGCTGATCGATCCACCACGCGATGGTGCGGCAGCGGTGTGTCAGGCTTTGGTTGGATTAAATCAACCCCTCAAACCCAAGCGGATCGTGTATGTATCCTGCAGTCCGTCCACGTTGGCGCGTGATGCGGGGGTATTGGTACATGAAGCTGGATATGTGTTGAAAAAGGCAGGAATTGTGAACATGTTTCCACATACTGCGCATGTGGAGTCGATTGCGGTTTTTGATTATCCTGAATAATAGAAATCTGGCCATGATTGGATGATCATTGCCAGATTGAATGAATGTTGCCGTGTAACGTAATTGAACTGATCTGTACTAGCTCAGATGATGAGCGTAGTAATGGATATAACGTTTCAATTCGATCTTTAGTTGTGCGATTCACAGACATCGTTTCAATTTTCGCAGTGCTAGTTCGACCCGGTAGTTCTGTTCCTGAACACGCTCTTTTGACAAGTCGAACTTAGCGCTG
>JAGKXB010000067.1 GCA_021151485.1 Oxalobacteraceae bacterium
GTCAGGGTGGGATAGCCGCCTTGCAGTTCTGCAAAATTAAAGATTTTGATGTTTGTGACGCATTGTTTATAAAAGACGCCATTTTCTGGATGCATCCACCCGATAAAGTCATCTTGATCTTGGCGAGATCTCAAAGGATACAAAATAAGCTGTTGCTGATGGATTTGGATGGCATATTCAAGATGATCATCACAAACTGAGTCGATGCCATCTGCGGTTGCATGAGGAAAATGGGCTAGCAACAACGTTTTGATTTCACTACCTAAATAAGCCTTGACACCAAAAAACTTAGGCCAATCTTTTTTGGGAATACCGAGTGTTGTAGGGATAGAATCCAAAGAGAATTTTTTCTCACTCAGCACTGCTATTTTTTCAGCAGCAGAAAGGCTAGAGCCTGAAACAAGGTGAATGATTGTTTGTGTATCTGGTAATTGAGGGACGGATTTCAATATTGCGTTGAGTACATCTGGATCATTGCCAAATCTGCGATTTCTAAGTGCCTGTGCAATCGTTTGTTGCGCTGTTGGATCCGTAAAAATGCGCAGATTCTGAGCAACTTCCTCGAGTACGACTGGATTAGCGCCGAATCTGCCATGATAAATTGCCGATGCAATATCTCGTTGCGCTTCTGTATCCGTAAAAATGCGCAGATTCTGAGCAACTGCATCGAGTACGAATACACCAGTGCCGAATCTGCCATCTCTAATTGCCAATGCAATATTTCGTTGCGCTTGTGGATCCGTAAGAATCTTCAGACGTCGAGCAACTTTCCAAAGTACGGATCGATTAACGCCGAATCCGCCATCTCTAATTGCCAATGCAATATCTCGTTGCGCTTCTAGATCCGTAAAAATGCGCAGATTCTGAGCAACTGCATCGAGTACGAATACATCAGTGCCGAATTTGTCATCTCTTATTGCCAATGCAATATCTCGTTGCACTTGCTCATTGATTGGATTAGTAAAGATTGTCAAATGTTGAGAAACTTTCTGGAGTACGCCTAAATAAGTACCAAATTTACCGGCCAACTTTGCTACTGCAATAAAGTATTGCGCTACTGGATCCGTAAAGATATTCAAATGTTTAGCAACTGCCTGGACTACATCTGGCTCAGCGCCGAATCTGCCATTCAAAATTGCCGATGCAATATCTCGTTGCGCTACTGGATCCGTAAAAATGCGCAGATTCTGAGCAGCTGCCTTGAGTACTGCTCGGTCAGTGCCGAAGCACCTATATCTAATTGCCGATGCAATATCTCGTTGCGCTTGCTCAGTGATTGGATTAGTAAAGATTGTCAAATGTTGAGTGGCTGTCTGACCTACGTTCAGATCAGGACCAAATTTACCGGCCCAATTTGCCACTGCAATAAAGTATTGCGCTGTTGGATCCGTAAAAATGGTCAGATTCTGCGCGACTGCCTGGAGTACAACAGAATTAGTACCAAATTTGCCGTGGTTAATTGCCTGTGCAATCATTTTTTGCGTAACTGGATCCGTAAAGATTGTCAGCTTCTGCGCGACTTCCTGGAGTACGACTGGATCAGTGCCAAATTTGTCATAACTAATTGCCTCTGCAATCATTCGTTGCGCTATTGGATCAGTAAAGATAGCCAGATGTTGCGCAACTTCCTGAAGCACAGCTGGATCCGTGCCAAATTTGTCATAACTAATTGCCCATGCAATCGTTCCTTGGGCTTCTGTATCCGTAAAAATGGTCAGATTCTGCGCGACTGCCAGGAGTACGGCCAAATCGGTGGCAAATTTGCCCTTTTTAATTGCCAATGCAAGTTGCCGTTGATTACTATCCGGCAAATTCGGGATGCAATCTCGCAAACCATGAAGCATATCTGAATTAATTGATCTCCCATCACACAAGGCTTCCACTATCATGACTTGCACTGCAGAATCATTAAAAAATGTTGTGCGTGCATTGTCAGATGCCAATATCGTTTCAAATTGTTGTCTCTCAATCTGATTTTCAGTCCCATCGAGAATGACTTGGGCTAATTCCTCATGATTCAGTACCTCTCCTTGACGCCAATAGGTATCACAGATATTCCACATCACCATTGCAGAGCCAACAATTCTATTGGCGATTTCCTCAAACGC
>JAGKXB010000068.1 GCA_021151485.1 Oxalobacteraceae bacterium
GTGTAGGAATTTGGACCGGCAATAAAAAACCCCATCCTTAAAAGGATGGGGTTTTTATCGATAATTACTAAGGATCGTTAATAATTAATTTTTTATTAATGATCTAAGTGGTTGGTTCTTAGGGATAAATGCGCATTGCGAAGCTTGCAAGAGTTCCGCGTACGAACCCTGGATAACTTGGATTAGGTGTACGAGACATCTCTTGTGTATGTGGATTTTCTGCTCGAATCGTAAAGGTATTCTTATAATTTTCTTTGAATCCACGGTGTGTCGCCAGTTTTCCTGTGAAAGTGATGATTCTTTCCCAGTTTTTCCATTGCATATCAGGCTGTGAAGTTTCGAAATGCGCATGTAAGTTTTTAAGCATGTTTTCATATGCTGTTGTATCTGATTGGCATCCTTCAAATGACCAGCTGATCAATCTTGCACCTAGATCTGCCGGGCCAGATAAAAACACGCGTCTTAGTCCGATGCTGACCAAGTTGTTGGTAAAGATTGCCACTCCTAACAATGCTGTAACGCAGGCAGCTCCGCCAATTGTTTTGGTCAAGTAATAACGTGTATCTGCTTTTTCATAGCCTAAAGCGGTCCTGGCAATATTAATTCCACCCCAGATAGCTTTGTCAACGGCGTAAGCTGGTAATGCACCAATGCTGGCAAATGCTTGTGCTGTGATATAGGCAGTTGATATAAGACCGTTAAATACCATTGGTGTGGCATAAAGACAGCCGCCAGCAACTATCAAAGGTGCACATACAATAACTCTGGACATGTAGAGTCCTAAGTTGCGGTTACTCGCAGCATTTATGTTGTTGGTGACCTGTGCTGAGTCTGTTGGATCACCTGCCTGGTGGGGAATAGGTGTTCGTTGTCGTTGTAGTTGTTCTAATTGTTGTCGTAGTGCGGCTATTCTTTCATTTTGTATTCGTATTGCTTCTTGTTGTTCTAGCGTTGTCTCTCGTATGATTGGCTCGAGTCGGTTTATCTCTGCTAATCGTTGTTGCTCTCTTTGTCGTTGTTGTTCTTCAAATGTTGTGATGATATCGTTGAATTTTTGGCGTGTTTGATTAAGACAGGGCGTTGTGTTGGCTCCATGTTCTAGTAAGAAAGAGGCCGAATCAGGGTCATTTAGCTCAGCCATAAAGTCTAAGAATTTGTATGATTCTCCATTTTTTTCGAAGATATAGGCATCAAAATCAAAATGAAGCTCAGTAAGATTTTCTAAGATAGTTCGTCTTGTGTCTAAGCTTTCAGCATCACTGATCCTTTGTATCCATTTCTCGATATCCTGGGGCGACTGTTGGCCCACAGAACGAAATGTCATGGGAGCCATTAGAGCGTTTAGTTTGGTTTCAGTTTCCGCGCTCAAATCATTGGCAAGAGCATTATTTGATCTTAAAAATTCTACGAACACGCGATCTTCAAGTGCAACCCCAAGGCTGAGCCAGCTATCCTGTATGGGACCATATATGCGAATAGGGCTGTTAATTCCAAATGGGAGTGGGAATCTACCATCATTGTGGCGTGAGTATATCGGTTGATGGGTTGTTTGATTCCTTAGCCTGAAGCGGCGTGTGTTTTCTTGGGATAGCTCTAAGCGGTGTGTGTTTTCTTGGGAAAAAGTTCCATTATCGAAGCCGCCGTGAATATTGGCGAATTCTGTGTTAGCAGAATGAATGTCTGCAGCTACATTCGGTCTATGGCCTAGTTGTTGCTCGGTATGACGAGGCAAATCAAGGGGAAAAGCATGATTGTGGATGGGCGAGTGATTGTTGTGACCAGATGCGGTATCAGATCGATATCCTCCAAATTCTTTCAATAGCGTAATTCTTTCTTTTGATGTACGTGCTTCGCGGATAGATTGGACTACGGCTTTTGTTTCTTCGGCTGTTTTGTCATTGACTGGCTGAAATCCTACCGTTTCTGTTACGGCATTCAAATCAGTTTTGGTTTGTGCATCACAAAGATCAAGATCAGCACCATTTTCCATGAGAAATGCTGCGAACCCCGGATCCTTAGCCTGTGC
>JAGKXB010000069.1 GCA_021151485.1 Oxalobacteraceae bacterium
TTTGCGGCCTGACACGATGTCAGCGATGGCTAACCGGATCACAATTGATGTTTCCTGAAATGAGTTTGATTTAATTTTATGCAACGCTTTATCCAGCATCTTCGTCATTTTTTTAAACCCAATAAAGTACAACCCAAATTTGAACAATCTCAGCAATTTCAAGAATCATTGGTAGCAGAACCTAGTTTGCAAGAAATCGAGGCGTTGATGGGTTTGTTTAATCAGGGGAAATATGCTCAAGTTGCTAATCTGGCTCAGATGATGACAACACGCTTTCCAAAGCATGGATTTAGTTGGAAAGCCCTGTCGGTCGCGCTGCAAAAGCAAGGAAAAAATCCGTTGACTGCAATGCGTAAAGCAGTGGAATTGCTGCCTGATGATGTTGAGGCGCACCATAATCTTGCTGTTTCTCTGAAAAACATAGAAAGGTTTGATGAAGCGGTAGCAAGCTATCGTCGTGTATTAGAAATAAAGCCAGATTTTGCCGAGGCACATTTTAGTTTCGCCAGCGTTTTGTTTGAAATGGGGCAATTGAATGATGCAATGAAAAGTTGTCATCGAGCGCTGGAAATTCAGCCGGATTTTTCTCGTGCATGCAGCAACTTACTTTTTATACAGCAGTATCACTTCAAACAAACTGTTCCAATCATGCTTCAGACTGCCCAGCGTTTTGGCGAATTGGTAGCGCAGCGAGCTCAACCTTATACGAACTGGCGCCGGGCATCGGAACATGGCCGACGCTTGCGTGTGGGTTTGGTGTCCGGCGATTTTGGTAATCATTCTGTTGGTTATTTCATTGAGGGCATATTGGCTGCATGCGCATCCAATTCGTTTAATAACTTGGAGTTTATCGCTTACTCTGCTTATTCTTGGGATGATGAATTGGCTGGGCGAATTAAAGCGTGTTGTCATGATTGGCACGTTGTGACTCAATTGTCAGATCAGCAGTTGGCTCAAAAAATACATGATGATGAGATCGATATTCTGATCGATCTTTCGGGACATACTGGATACAACCGTTTACCGGTATTTGCCTGGAAGCCCGCGCCAGTACAGGTAAGTTGGTTGGGATATTTTGCGACTACAGGGGTGCAGGCAATCGATTATTTGATTGCGGATCCTTGGGTGTTGCCACCAGAAGAGGAGATTTACTTTACCGAAAAAATCTGGCGATTGCCTGAAACACGTCTATGTTTTACGCCACCAGATGTAGCGGTAGAAGTTGCACCACTTCCTGCCCTGACGAAGCAATACATTACGTTTGCTTGTTTCAATAATTTATCCAAAATGAACGACGATGTCGTTGCGTTGTGGGCAAAAATCTTGCTTGCCATGCCGACGAGTCGCTTGTTTTTAAAAGCGAAACAGCTCAATGAAGAATCGGTAAAGAAAAATACGATTGCCCGTTTTGCGCAGCATGGTATTCATGCTGATCGTTTGATGTTAGAAGGTGCAGAATCCCGAGAAAAATATCTGGCTGCATATCATCAAGTAGATATTGCACTGGATCCATTTCCATTTCCTGGTGGGACGACTAGTGTGGAAGGATTATGGATGGGTGTGCCGGTGTTGACGTTGGCAGGGGAGCGTTTTTTGTCGCGTCAAGGTGTAGGCATTTTGGCGAATGCGGGTTTGCAGGATTGGATTGCGAGCGATACCGATGATTATGTGGCACGCGCGTTGGGACATGCGAGTGATGTGCAGGCTTTGTCAGAATTGCGTAGTGGTTTGCGGCAGCAGGTGTTGTCTTCCCCGTTATTTGATGCCCAGCGGTTTGCTGGGCATTTTGAGGTCGCATTAAGAGGAATGTGGCAGCGTTATGTCGATGCCACAGCGAGCGAGATTACATCCCCGTAAATGCAAAATCTACGTCTGGTTTGCGGCCTGACACGATGTCAGCGATGGCTAACCGGATCACAATTGATGTTTCCTGAAATGAGTTTGATTTAATTTTATGCAACGCTTTATCCAGCATCGCAATCTCAACAATCATTAGTAGTCCGACCTAGTCAGGAAAAAATTGATGCGTTGATGGCTTTATTTAACCAGGGGCAATATGCTGAAACAGTGGCACTTGCTCAAACGATGACGGCACGTTTTCCACAAAACGGTTTTATTTGGAAAGTCTTATCAGTCGCACTTCAAAGGCAAGCAAAAGATCCTTTGATCGCAACGCAAAAAGCAGCGGAATTGTTGCCGCATGATGTTGATGCGCATCATAACCTGGCTATGTTATTCAAAAATCAGGGCAGGCTTGAGGAGGCCGTGCTGAGTTATCGCCGTGTACTGACGCTCAAACCGGATTTTGTAGAAGCGCACTGTAATTTAGGCAATACCTTGCTTGGTATGGGAAGGATTGCTGAAGCGGTAACAAGTTACCGGCTAGCATTGAAAATCCAGCCAGATTCCGCCGCCACGCATTACAACTTAGGCAATGCTTTGCGTGAACTTGAGCGTTTTGACGAGGCAATAGAAAGTTACCTTCACGCATTGCAAATTCAACCAGATTTGCCTGAAGCCCATCTCAACCTCGGTAATGTTTTGCGTGAGCTTGGCCAATTTCAAAAGGCATTGGCTAGCTATCGTCGTGTGTTGGAAATCAAGCCGGATTTTAATGGGGTGCATTGCAATATTGGTAATATTTTGCTTGATCTTGGGCAGGTCGACAATGCAATGGCGAGTTATCGTCAAGCATTTGATCATGCGATGGCTAATTATGATCAAGCGTTGGAAGTGCAACCGGACATTACTGAAGCATATAGCTTCTTGCTCTTCATACAAAATTATCAGCCTGGGCAATCTGCTTCTATCACGTTCGAAGCCGTTCAGCGTTTTGGCGAGTTAGTAACGCGGCAAGTTCAGTCTTACACCAGCTGGCGTAAGAAATCAGGGTCTACACCCATTGAGCATTTGCGCGTGGGATTGGTGTCTGGCGATTTTGGTAATCATCCTGTTGGTTATTTCATTGAGGGCATATTGGCTGCATGCGCATCCAATTCGTTTAATAA
>JAGKXB010000070.1 GCA_021151485.1 Oxalobacteraceae bacterium
TGAAGATGGATTGATTGACAACCCAATCAAGGATAAAAAAATCCTCAAGCAAATGTATGCCGATGCCGCGGCCAAAGGGTCAGTGGATGCGCAAATCGTGGTGGGCATCAAACGATTTTATGAAGGTAGTAGCCGTCGCCGTAGTTATGGTGGCACCGAAGAAGAATGGGCATTGAATGTTCCTGTTTGGCAAGATGGATTGAAACAAATTGAACAAGCGACTAAAAAGCAATGTTGGTATTACGGCACGTATATTTTTGCGCCACAGCAAAAACGATGTTTAACACCTATTTCAGCAGCAGGAAAAGTATGGCCAAAGTTTAGAGATGGTTTTGGTTATCCAAAAGATAGTAGTTTGCATGAATATTGGAAACAAAAAGATGATATCTGTGAAGCCAGTCCTGCTTTTAAAGCTGCCCGCAGAAAATGCCTGCCCTTCGGTGGTTAAACCTAATAAGCCAAAGTAAACAATTGAGGAAAACACTATGCCTATGACACCTATTGATACCACAGCCAAACTCAATCAACAGACTGGCATGGTGCTGGCTTACTACGGATACGATCGAAGCAATGCTAAGCCAGAAGATTTAAAAGCTACTCTGGGTAAATCGGGCTGGGTAGGCATTGATACGCTGTCTGATCCAAGCACCCCTACACTACTCAGTTCACTCGGCACTGATTACAACATTCAGCGCAATACTTTAGGCAAGATAGAAAACAGCTTTTATGTCTTTGTTAACGACCAAACCAAACAAGCCACCATCTCCTTCAAAGGTTCCGATGCGCTCAGCAACTGGGCTTCTGACCTCATGAATGCAGGGGCATCTGAATTTGCCAAGATTCGCGAAAAAGCGCAGACAGCACTGGCGCAGCTGAAAAAAGATTATGCGGATTATCAAATCACCACGGTTGGGCATAGCTTGGGTGGTGGGATGGCGCTTAGTTTTGCGCTGCGGAATAATTTGGATGTGCAGGTTTATAACAGCTTGCCGATTGCGAATGGCACTGTGAATAGTGGCTATTATGACGCCGTTGGTGGCTACGATGCTGCGCTAGCACGTTGGCAGACAAGTGGGCGTACGGTCGATGATGTGCGCACACCAAATGACATCGCCACTTTTTATATGAATTCAAAATTACATATTGGATAAAAATGTTTTTTTCTATCTTCGCTATATTTGGAGGTGCCTTGTTTCATATTGGCTGTGCTTACTTGTCAGCTAAATTTAAACAAGACATTTCATATTCTGATGTAAAAAAATTAGCCCGCAAAGGTAATGTATTGGCAACTTTTTTGTTATGGCTTTTCTGGTTGTCAATTTTATCTGCTGTTTTTTACGGATCGTTGCTAATGCTAGCTTTTCTTTAAAAAGGATTTTTTATGTCAGCAATAACCATAGAAGGACTTGTATTAGTAATTGACACTTCCGCTGCAGGAGTTGGCACGGTAGATAATTTTGTACAGCTATTAAAAACAAATGGACCAATTTCTGGCGCTGCAGATGCAGTAAATATTGTTGCTTCACTATCTCTAAAGAATCCTGCACTAAGCATATTTTCTAACACAATGGCCCTAACACTGACATTAGTGAAAGCAGGACAACATACAACAAACGGAGAACCTGTAACGCTAGGAGAAGTGGTTAGTGCAATTGGTAACGTAGTGGGCATAGTCGGAGGATTACTTGCGTTAACTTCTCCATTAGGTTGGACTGCTATTGGCATCTCAGTAGCAGGTGCTACTCTCACAGGAATAGGTGCGACACTTAATTTGCAAGCAATGAATAATGTGCAAATTTCCTCTAGCATCGAAGCCTCATTCGCCACAGCCGAAGCCACCGTCAGCCCCCTCGTCCTCGACCTAGACGGCAACGGCGTCGACACCCTCAACAAAACCACCGGCATCCACTTCGACCACGACGGCAATGGCTTTGCCGAAACCACTGGCTGGGTCGGGAAGAGGGAATTGCTGACGTTGGATGCGGCGGGTGTGCTGAGTTTGAGTACGTCTTTTACCAGCCAAACCGTGCTGGATGCGCAGAATAATAAGCACTTGCAGGCTGGGCAGTACACCCGTCTGGATGGGTCGACTCAGGCGATGGATGATGTTTGGTTTGCGATGGATACGACCCAAACCATTGATCAGGATTTGGTGGCAGTGAGCGATGAGATCGCCGCCCTGCCGGATTTGCAGGCGTTTGGTAATGTGCATAGTTTGCATCAGGCGATGGCGCGGGATACGACTGGGCGGTTGCAGTCTTTATTGACCAGTTTTTTGGCCGCAAGCGATGCTGATACACGCCACAGCATCATGACCACCCTGCTCTACGCCTGGGCTGGCGTGGAGAATATTGACCCCAACAGCCGCGCTGATAACCGGTATTACGGCAACGTCATTGGCGATGCGCGCAAGTTGGCGACGTTGGAATGTTTTTTGGGCGAAAGCTATCTCGGGACTTGGTGCTTAAAAAATCACCCTACAAAAAACTCTGCAATCACCCTGCATTGATCTACATCAAAGCCCAATCCCCACCTGACGCCAAAATCCCTGGAAACGGCAAAAACATAGCTCAATGAGAAATTGCAAAATATTTTATTAACTCGATAGAAAGTTCTTTATGGGTAGCGCTTTTGCAGGACTAATGATTTTTTTAGTTTTACCGATTAGTTTTACTCTTTTTATCTGGTGGTTTTTTAGAAAATATCCACTCTCCAAATCAAAAACTGATACCAACTCAACAAATTTGTTCTCCATCCTTGATGAATACGAAAAAGATTATCCAGGTCTTGTTGGGAAGTTCGTGAAATATGGTTTAACAATTGGAATTTTGCTAGTTATATGCCTACGAGCATGTTCAATATTCGCAAAATAAATTAAAAACATTAAAAAATAGAGAAGAAAAAAATGAGTGTCGAATCAACATTGACGTATGGTGCAATCGTTATTACGGGCGTAGTGTAATGTGTGTGATTCACAGACATCATTTCAACTAAAATGGTGTCATGAACGACGATATCCGAAAGCGGCTACGATGGGTTCAGTTGTATGAGGAACTCGGTAACGCAGG
>JAGKXB010000023.1 GCA_021151485.1 Oxalobacteraceae bacterium
AAATTTAACTAACCTTAATTAAAAATTACATGGATATTAAAAAACTTCAAACCTTAGTCATTGATGCTTTAGAGGAAGTCAAAGGGCAAGATATTCTTTTGTTTGACACCACTCATTTGACGAGTTTGTTTGATCGTATTGCGATTGCATCCGGGACTTCCAATCGTCAAACCAAGGCGCTAGCTGCGTCGGTGCGTGACAAAGTCAAAGAAAATGGTGGCAATGTTGTTAGTATAGAAGGCGATACTTCTGGCGAGTGGGTGTTGGTCGATTTGGGCGACATGATCGTCCACATCATGCAACCAGCGATTCGTTCGTATTACCGTTTGGAAGAAATCTGGGGTGAGAAAGAGATCAAACCAGAAGCCAAGGTAAAACGTGTTTCAAAACGTACGGCTTCTGAACCCGTAACGGAAGAAAAACCAAAAGCAACGAGAACAAGAACAACAAAAACTACTAAAGCATCCACAGAAAAAACAGAAAATGTAGCAAAAGTAGCAAAAGTAGCAAAGACCACTAGAACTACCAAAACCACAAAAACTACCAAAGCTGCAAAAACTGACGATGCAGCAACATCAGCAGCATCTGAAGCAGTCGCCAAACCCAGAAAAACCACTCGTCATATCAAAACACAATCAGCGGAATAACACCTCATGCAACTGATGATTGTTGCAGTTGGTCACAAAATGCCGGCATGGATTGCTACAGGTTTTGAAGAGTATGCCAAACGCATGCCACCAGAGTGTCGTCTTACCTTAAAAGAAGTCAAACCTGTTGAGCGCACAGGTGGTAATACTGCTGCCTGGGCCATGGCCCAGGAGCGTAGCCGGATTGAAGCCGTGCTACCTAAAGGTGTTCGCATCATTGCGCTGGATGAGCACGGAAAAGACTGCACCAGCGTGCAACTCTCACAAAAATGGATGCAATGGCAACAGGATGGCCGTGACATTGCCTTTATCATTGGCGGTGCAGATGGTTTGGATGCGCAATTCAAAGAAAAAGCTGATGGGTTAATTCGTTTGTCGAGCCTGACCATGCCACACGGCATGGTGCGTGTCTTGCTGGCCGAACAGCTATATCGTGCCTGGTCGATTACGCAAAATCATCCTTATCACCGAGTGTGAAAGATGAAACAAATATATGAAGCAAACTGAGAAAAAAATTTATCTGGCTTCTAAAAGCCCGCGTCGGCGCGAGTTGTTGCACCAGATCGGTGTGGAGTTTGAGTTGTTAACGTTGCGTACGCAATTACCACGCGGGCCAGACGTCTCAGAAGAAATCCATGAAGGTGAAGCAGCGGCAAATTATGTCGCACGTGTGACAAGAGAAAAAGCTGCCTTTGCTTGGCAAGTCTTGTTAGCAAGAAAATTGCCTCTGAAGTTGCCTTTGCACCCAGTGTTGGCAGCAGATACTACGGTTGTCGTTGATGAGAAAATTTTGGGAAAACCGGCTGATATGGCAGAGGCCAAAGCGATGCTGCACCTTTTGTCTGGGCGCACGCACCAGGTTCTGACAAGTGTTGTTGTCCAATCTCATGATCAAGTTTGGCAACACACACATACTTCACAAGTCACATTTGCTGATTTGCCAGAATCAGCGATTGATGCGTATTGCCTGACAGCAGAACCATACGATAAAGCGGGGGCATATGGAATTCAGGGTTGGGCCGGCATGTTTATTCAACACATCGCTGGTAGCTACTCCAGCATCATGGGTTTGCCTTTGTTTGATACTGCGCGGCTGTTAAGACAAGCTGGTATTGATTTGTAATACTTGTAATCGCGATTATTGTATGAATGAAAATATTCTAATTAACATCACGCCGCAAGAAACCCGAGTGGCGATGATTTTGCAGGGTGCTGTGCAGGAATTGCACATCGAACGTACCTTGTCGCGCGGTTTAACGGGTAATGTCTACTTAGGTAAGGTTGTGCGTGTATTGCCAGGCATGCAATCGGCTTTTATCGATATTGGTCTGGAACGTGCTGCTTTTTTGCATGTGGCTGATATTTGGCTAGCGCGTTCAGAGAGTCGAGAGAATAAAGATGGTAAAGATGGAGAGACTACTCCAACTGTACAAACACCTACACCAGCCTCTACTCCGATCGAAAAAATGCTGTTCGATGGACAATCTTTAATGGTGCAAGTTATCAAGGATCCCATCGGTACCAAAGGCGCCCGTCTTTCCACGCAGATTTCTGTTGCGGGACGTATGTTGGTGTATTTGCCGCAAGATTCGCATATTGGTATTTCGCAAAAAATTGAAAAAGAAGTGGATAGAGAGTTGTTACGCAGTAGAGTGCAACAATTGCTGCCACCAGAAGAAAAAGGTGGTTACATCGTTAGAACGATGGCAGAAGAAGCATCCGATAGTGATTTAGAAGCAGATATTCATTATTTGCGGAAAATTTGGGCGACCATTAGTCATGCTGCACGCACAAAACCAGCGCCTACTTTACTGTTTCAAGATTTGAATTTGGCGCAGCGTGTATTACGTGATTTTGTGCATGATGAGACTGCTAGTATTCAAATTGATTCTCGTGAAAATCATGGCAAGTTGTACGAATTTGCTAAAACTTACACACCCACTGTGCTCAACCGTTTGCAGCATTATGCTGGCGAGCGCCCATTGTTTGATATGTATGGTGTGGAGCAAGAAATTTTGCATGCCTTGGGACGTCGAGTGGAGTTGAAGTCAGGTGGCTATTTAATCGTCGATCAAACTGAAGCGATGACGACGATTGACGTCAATACAGGTGGTTTTGTCGGTGGGCGCAATTTTGATGACACTATTTTCAAAACCAATTTAGAAGCAGCGCATGCGATTGCACGTCAGCTACGTTTGCGTAATTTGGGTGGCATTATCATTCTGGATTTTATTGATATGGAAAACCAGGAGCATCGCCATGCGGTATTAGCAGAATTGAAAAAAGCTTTATCACGTGATCGTACCAATGTTTCTATCAGTGACTTTTCTGCTTTAGGACTGGTCGAAATGACTAGAAAGCGTACACGAGAATCGTTGGCGCACATATTATGTGAAACCTGCCCAGTCTGTGCTGGCAAAGGTCAAGTAAAAACTTCTCGCACGGTTTGCTACGAAATCATGCGTGAATTGATGCGCGAAGCTAAACAATTCAACCCGCGTGAATTTCGTATTCTGGCTTCACAAGAAGTGATCGATCTATTCCTGGAAGAAGAGTCGCAGCATTTGGCACAGTTGGGTGATTTCATTGGGAAACCGATTTCTTTGCAGGTGGAAACGGTTTATCACCAAGAGCAATATGATGTGATTTTGATGTGATAAATTTATTTTTTATCCATCATTTTCTTCGCCATACCTCGCAAAATATTGACTTCTTCCACCTCCAATTGTGTTCGTGCGAATAAGCGTTTTAGACGCGACATACATTTTTTGGGATGCTGTGGATCGAGAAAGTCGATGGCGATCAATGCTTGTTCTAAATGGGTAAACATACCGTCGATTTCTTGCACGCCGGCAAATTCACCATGAAAGCCGATATCGGTGGTGGGTGGAGTATCTCCTAGCGCTGCCATACGGCATTCGTAAGCGAGGATTTGCACGGCTTGCGCTAAATTGAGCGATGAATAAACTGGGTTGGCTGGAATATTAATCAGCACATTGCATTTTTCCACGATCTCATTCGGCAAGCCAAAACGCTCATTGCCAAATAGCAGAGCACCATGAATAGCAACATCTTGACTTAATTGCGTAGCCCAAGAGCGAGGTGATGCGATTGGTGGAGAGAATTCACGCAGTCTAGCTGAAACTGCGGCTGCAAAATTGCAATCGATCAGCGCGTCAGAAATCGAAGAAACGATACGTGCGTTTTCTAAGATATCCTGTGCGCCGCTGGCAAAAGCGACGGCTTCTTCATGTTGCAATGCATCCGGGAAACGAGGATTGACCAGTACCAATTCTGAAAAACCCATGGTTTTCATAGCGCGTGCAACGGAGCCAATATTGCCAGGACGGCTGGTTTCAACTAGGACAAATCGTAGGCGATTGAAAATAGAAGTGTGAATTTGTGACGTGATTTCGGGCGGCTTCATTTAAAATGGCGGATTAATTAATTATTCAATTCATTATTTGCTGCATGACTTAATGCATGACGTAATGAATGACGACCAACGGCGTCGTATTTTAACGGAAAATTTTATGCACCCAATGCTCAATACGGCAATCAAAGCCGCTCGCCGCGCCGCAGCAGTGATTAACCGCGCCTCCTCTGATATAGATAGACTTACCATCACGGAAAAGCGACATAACGATTTTGTGACTGAAGTCGATCAAGCTGCCGAACGAGAAATCATCGGAATTCTTTTAAATGCTTACCCCGACCACGCTATTCTGGCAGAAGAATCTGGTGCTTTAAATAATTCCGAAAAACAAGAAAATGAAAATGTCTGGATTATTGATCCCCTTGATGGTACGACCAATTTTATGCATGGCTTTCCACAGTATGCGATTTCAATTGCCTTGCAACAACGTGGTGTAGTGACACAAGCCTTGGTTTACGATCCCAATCGCAATGATTTATTTACTGCCTCCAAGGGCGGGGGTGCTTATTTGAACGATAAGCGTTTGCGTGTCAGTAAACAAAGCAAAATAGCGAGCAGTTTGATCGGTACAGGCGTGCCTAGGAGTGGTGCTGCTGCAATGGATGAATACATGAAAATGTTTCGTTTAATGAGTGAGCAGTGTCAAGGTTTGCGTCGTCCAGGATCTGCTGCATTAGATTTGGCTTATGTGGCGGCTGGTTATTTGGATGGTTTTTTTGAAAAAGGTTTGCAACCTTGGGATATCGCGGCAGGCGCGTTGCTAGTGTCGGAATCTGGCGGTATTGTGGGTAATTTTTCGGGTGAGTCGGACTATTTATATCAAGGCGATATCATTGCTGGTAATCCCAAGGTTTTTGTGCAAATGCTGTCGTTACTGAAACCGTTTGCTTAATTCAATTTAATTTCAGGAATTCAAACGATTAATCTTGCCGCCCTAATACCACTTTGCACAGCGGCTTCCAAGGTGGCGGGATAGTCGCTTGCCGTGTAATCTCCCGCAATCACCACGCCCGTTAAAGTTGTTGCATTGTTTGGGCGTATGAGTCCGGTTGTACAAGCAAAAGTCGCGCGTTTTTCTGAAATGACTTTCACCCAAATCGGGTGTGCCAATTCTGGCATAGCAAATGTCTTGCTCAGCTGACGTGCTATGGCGGTTCCTAGCGCGGCGTGTTCTAGCTCGATAGCTGCATTGGCAGCGCTGATGACAACAGCGAATAATCCTGCCTGCTGTGCATCAAGCTGACCACGATCAAATACAAATTGTCCCCATGTATCGTTACTCGCATCATCCGGTAATGCAAAAAACACATGGGGTAGTTTGTAGTTTGGTGGATATTGCAAATAGCAGGTTGTAATCGCCTCGTATTGAAAAGTTGTCCATGAAGGGGAGGCATTATTTGTCACGGCCTTGCTCAATAAAGCCTGTGCATGCTTTGCCTGAGTCGCAATGACGACGCCGTCAAATGCATCATTTTTATCATGACCATGGTTGGCGGTGGTTGCAATTTGCCATTTTGGAGATTGACATTGCGATTGGAGAGTGGAGCGATTAATCGCTTGCACAGTGGTGCCGTATTGCACCTTGCCCCCACGTTGCTCGATAAACAATGCTGCTTGCTGTGGCAGCAGATTAGTCAAATTCACACGTGGAATCAACATGTCCGACGCAGAACGACGAGCGCCCAAGCTATCACGCAGTACATGCAGAAATACTTGGGCGGAAGCGTTTTCTAAGGGTGTATTTAAGGCTGCCAAACAAAGTGGGCGCCATAATAGTTGAATGCTGCGAGCAGTTTGCGCATAACGTGTTAGCAATTCAGCGACGCTGCAATCGTTTGCTAAATGCCAATTCATCCATCGCATTTTGCTTAAAAAACGTAGCAGGGCGAATTTGTCTGTTTTGCTTAATCCCGTACTGCGTATCAATCCGAATAACAAATGCCATGGTGCAGGCAAACGTTGTGTGAGCAAATCCATACCACCGCTATTAGTCGGATAACGCATTTGTAATGGTAAGCGCAGCATGGTTTGTTGTTCATCTATGCCTAGGCGCAGCATCAAATCCAAAGTGGCGGTGTAGGCACCCAATAGAATATGCTGACCGTTATCTAGCTTCATGCCATTGCAATCAACGGCACGGGCACGTCCACCCAGATTGCGTGCGGCCTCAAATAAAGTGACGCGATGACCTGCTTGTGTCAGCTCAACCGCGGCAGCGCAGCCAGCCCAGCCACCGCCTATGATTGCGTAGTGTTTTTGCATTACATGCGAATGTAAGTTTTCCAGGCCAGCCATAGTTTGCGTATTGGCGTCAAAGAAATCCGTTGCGTTAATACATGAAATTGATCTCGCTCGATTTCAGTTAGCAACGTACGATAAATGGCGGCCATCATCAAACCAGGACGTTGAGTGCGTTTGTCTTCTTCTGGTAATAGCGCAAATGCTTCATCGTATAAGGCATGCGCACGTTCGGCTTGAAAACGCATGAGATTGACAAAATTTTCACTGTGGCGAGATTGGAGAATATCGGCGGCAGTGACGTTGAATTGCTGCAATTCTTTAATAGGTAAATAAATCCGTCCCTTGCGGGCATCCTCCCCTACATCGCGAATGATGTTGGTTAATTGAAAAGCTAGGCCTAGTTTTTCCGCATATTCCAGAGTTTTTGTCTGAGTGAAACCAAAAATACTGGCAGATAAAATCCCCACCACGCTGGCAACATGCCAGCAGTAGCGTTGCAATCCGAAAAAATCCAGATAACGCGTTTGCTGCAAATCCATTTCCATGCCATCAATAATCGCCAATAAATGCGCGCCGTCTAATCCGTAAATACGTACATAGGGTTGTAATGCTTTGGTAACGGGATGGGAAGGGTGATTTTCCAGCATCGCAACGATTTCTTTGCGCCACCAGAGTAATTTATTACGAGCGACGGATTCGTCGCTGCATTCATCCACCACATCATCTACCTCGCGACAAAATGCATACAGCGCAGTGATCGCCCGTCGTCGCTCTGGTGGTAAGAACAGGAAGCTGTAATAAAAACTAGAGCCGCTTTGCGTTGCTTTTTGTTGGCAGTATTCTTCGGGTGACATGAAGGAAATAAGAAGGAAAGTAAAAAACAAAGCCGCTATGCTAGCACCACATTCACGCAGCACGCCATACGTCTTGCGTATTAGATAGCTTCATATGGCACGATTTAGATATTCAAGATTGCGGTAAGTGTATTAATCATCTATAATCTCGCGATTGTTAGCCTTTGTGTCAAAGGTATAAGTGGTTGATTGGTAACGCTTAAGTAAGTATGCATGGCGAGTAGTCAATAAAAGATGGGCAATGCCCATCTTTTTTTTATTAAGCGTAATAACTGCAATAATTTTGGAGAATGGTTTTGCAATTACTAGATTTAATTGAAAAAACTGTTGGTGCGTTGGGGTATGAGTTAATTGATTTTGAACGGGCAGGGCATGGGCTTTTGCGTGTTTATATTGATTTTAGTGCGAATGATGCGGCAGAAAAAGGTTCTATCACGGTTGAAGATTGCAGTAAGGTAAGTCACCAGTTGTCTCATGTACTGACTGTTGAGAATGTGTCTTACGAGCGGTTGGAGATTTCATCACCTGGCTTGGATCGCCCTCTAAAAAAACATGCGGATTATGTACGCTTTGCTGGGCAGGAAGCGTTGATCAAATTGCGTATGGCTATCCCAGGTGCTGGGAATCGCAAATCATTTCAAGGGATTTTGCATGAGCCTGACGGAGAGCAATTGAAGTTGGAATTTGAAGGTAAGGATGGCACAGCTGCGATGCTGGATTTTACGCTCGCAGATGTGGATAAGGCACGTCTGGTGCCGCAAGTGGATTTTAGGAGCCGCAAAACATGAGTCGCGAAGTTTTATTATTGGTTGATGCGCTGGCGCGCGAAAAAAATGTTGATAAGGAAATTGTCTTTGGCGCATTGGAACATGCACTTGGACAAGCGACGAAAAAACGATATCAAGGTGATGTTGATGTCCGTGTAACAATTCATCGTGAAACCGGGGAGTTTGAGTCTTTCCGGCGTTGGCATGTTGTGCCAGATGAGGCAGGTTTGCAATTGCCAGATCAAGAGATTTTACATTTTGAAGCGCGTGAGCAAATTCCTGATATTGAGGTCGATGAATACATCGAAGAGCCTATTGAATCCATCGATTTTGGTCGTCGTTTTGCGCAAGATACCAAGCAAGCTGTATTGCAGCGCATTCGCGATGCGGAGCGTGAACAAATTTTGCTTGATTTCTTGGAACGAGGTGACTCACTGGTTACTGGCACGGTTAAGCGAATGGAGCGCGGTGATGCGATTGTGGAATCCGGCAGGATTGAAGCACGTTTGCCTCGTGACCAGATGATACCGAAAGAAAATTTACGCGTTGGTGATCGTGTGCGGGCATTTATTTTGCGTGTGGATCGTAACATGCGTGGCCCTCAAGTTATTTTGTCGCGTACTGCACCACAATTCATCATGAAGTTATTTGAATTGGAAGTGCCAGAAATTGAACAAGGCGCACTCGAAGTTAAATCTGCCGCTCGTGATCCAGGAGCACGTGCCAAAATTGCTGTTTTTACTGGTGATAAACGCGTTGACCCAATTGGTGCTTGCGTAGGGATGCGTGGTTCACGTGTGCAAGCTGTTACCAGCGAACTGGGTGGCGAGCGCGTTGATATTGTATTGTGGTCAGAAGATCCGGCTCAGTTCGTGATTGGTGCATTGGCGCCAGCGAATGTATCTTCCATCATGGTGGATGAAGAAAAACACATGATGGATGTAGTTGTTGACGAAGAAAATCTGGCCATCGCGATTGGCCGTAGCGGACAAAACGTACGATTGGCAGCTGAGTTGACTGGCTGGAAAATCAACATCATGACGGCTGAGGAGTCGGCCGATAAATCTGCTTTAGAAACAGCAGTCTTGCGTACTCTTTTCATGAAAAAACTGGATGTTGATCAAGAGGTGGCAGATATCTTGATTGAAGAAGGTTTTGCAAGTTTAGAGGAAATTGCTTATGTGCCTATTAGTGAAATGCTGGAAATTGATGCATTTGATGAGGGTACGATTAATGAGTTGCGTAGTCGTGCACGTGAGGCCTTAGTGACTGAAGCAATTGCTTCAGAAGAAGGTTTGGAAGGCATGGATGATGCATTAGTCAATTTGGAAGGCATGGATCGTACTATTGCCGGTAAATTGGGGTTGGCAGGCATTAAGACAATCGGTGCTTTCGCTGCCTTGGCGTACGATGAATTTGGTGCGATTTTGGCCTTATCGACCGATCGTGCTCGTCAATTGATTGAAAACTCATTTGAAGATGTGACTGAGGAAGAAATGAAGTTTATTGATGCGCAGTACGACACAAGTGCGAAGGCTTTACAAGCTAAAGCATGGAGCCTTACTTCATCACGTTAATCTTGTATAAAGATTGCATTGAGGTTTTAAAAGTACATTAAGTAATTTGCTGAAGTAGATAGAAAAGAGGATGGAATGGCGAGTAACAACGTAGCCCAATTTGCCGCCGAGCTGAAGATGCCGGCCGATTTATTGCTTACCCAATTAAGTTCTGCTGGGGTTGAAAAGAAATCGGCATCTGATCCCTTGTCCAAAGAAGATAAAGACAAACTTCTTGAGCATTTGCGTCGCACGCATGGTACGCCGCAAGAGGGTGAAAAAACTAAAATCACCTTGACGCGTAAAGAGACGACTGAAATTAAACAAGCGGATGCAACTGGAAAGTCGCGCACTATCCAAGTAGAAGTGCGTAAAAAACGTACTTTTATCAAACGTAATGAGGCGGATGAGCTCCCACCAGTGGCTATTGCTCAACAAGCCGATGAGCAAGAACAAATTCGTCGTGCTGAGGAAGAGAAGCGTCAAGCAGAGTTACTTGCTCGTCAAGAAGCCGATTTACGTGAAAAACAAGAGCGCTTAGCAAAGCTGGAAGCAGAAGAAAAAGAGGCTCGTGAAAGAGCTGCTGCGCAAAAAGCTGAAATGGAAGCGAAATTGGCGGCAGAAAAAGAAGCAAAAAGGATTGCTGATGAAGCTGCGTTAGCCCTCAGTAAAAATAATGCTCCTATTGCCCCATCTACTCAGCAAGATGTAAGTAAAAATACTGCTGCCGATATTGAAGAAGAAAAGAAAAAAGCAGCACAGGCCACAAAAGAAGCTGCTGAAAAGGCAGCAAGCATAGATCGTGCGCGGAAAATGGTCGAAGATGAAGTCGCGCAGATTAAAGCCATGATGAATGCGCCTCGCAGAGTAATGAAAGCTGCCGAACCTGCTCCCACCCCGGCTCCAGTAGAAAAAGCGGCAGAGGGTACGTTACGTAAACCAGCTGACAAAAAGAGTACCGTCAAAAAAGATGAGAAAAAATCTCCTACTGCTGATAAAAAATCGATTAAATCTGCCAATGTTTCTTCTACTTGGCAGGATGAAACCAAGAAGCGTGGTACGCCTAATCATAGTAAACAGCATGCGGGCAACTTAAATACAGGTGGACGTGATGGATGGCGCGGTCCTAAAGGTCGTCGTCAGAATCACGGTGACCATCATGCGCAAAACAATGAAAGAGAAAGTAATTTCCAGGAACCAACTGAGGCGATCGTAAAAGAAATTCATGTTCCAGAGACCATCACGGTTGCGGAATTGGCGCATAAAATGTCAGTCAAGGCTTCAGAAGTTATCAAACAATTGATGACGCTTGGCCAAATGTGCACGATTAATCAGGTACTAGATCAAGAAACTGCCATGATTTTGGTAGAAGAAATGGGGCATAAAGCGTTTGCCGCTAAATTGGATGATCCCGAAGCCTTCTTGGATGAAGGCGTTGAGCATGCCGATTTGGAAGCCTTTCCACGTGCACCTGTCGTGACGGTGATGGGACACGTTGATCATGGTAAAACATCGTTACTCGATTACATACGTCGTGCCAAAGTAGCATCTGGTGAGGCAGGTGGTATTACTCAACACATTGGTGCTTATCACGTCGAAACACCGCGTGGCATTATCACCTTCCTTGATACACCTGGTCACGAAGCGTTTACCGCAATGCGTGCACGTGGTGCGAAAGCGACAGATATCGTGATTTTGGTGGTGGCCGCTGATGATGGTGTTATGCCACAAACTAAGGAAGCCATTTCTCACGCCAAAGCAGCAGGTGTGCCTCTGGTCGTAGCGATTAATAAAATCGATAAACCTGGTTCTAATCTTGATCGTGTTAAACAAGAGTTGATCGCTGAACAAGTGGTGCCAGAAGAGTACGGTGGCGACTCTCCTTTCGTTCCTGTTTCAGCAAAAACTGGGCAAGGTATCGATGATTTGCTTGAACATGTATTGTTGCAAGCTGAGGTATTGGAATTAAAAGCACCAAAAGATGCGCTAGCAAGAGGACTAGTAGTTGAAGCGAGACTGGATAAAGGTCGTGGTCCGGTTGCTACTATTTTGGTGCAATCAGGTACATTAAAACGCGGAGACGTGGTGCTCGCCGGATCTTCATACGGTCGTGTGCGCGCCATGTTGGATGAGAATGGTAAGAGTGTGACGGAAGCTGGTCCATCGATTCCAGTTGAAATTCAAGGTCTGGTTGAAGTGCCAGTTGCAGGTGAAGAAGTTATGGTGATGGCGGATGAACGCAAAGCACGTGAAATTGCCTTGTTTAGACAGGGTAAATTCCGCGATGTGAAGTTGGCCAAACAGCAAGCCTCCAAGTTGGAAAATATGTTTGATCAATTGGCGGAAGGTGAAATTAAAAACCTGCCAATGATTATCAAAACAGATGTACAAGGTTCACAAGAAGCACTGGTGCATTCTTTACAGAAATTATCCGGTAGTGAAGTCCGTGTACAAGTTGTTCATGCTGGCGTCGGCGGTATTAGTGAATCAGACGTCAATCTTGCTGTTGCCTCTAAAGCAGTCATTATTGGCTTTAATACTCGTGCTGATGCACAGGCGCGCAAATTGGCTGAAGCGAGCGGCATTGATATTCGGTATTACAACATTATTTATGATGCGATCAATGACGTAAAAGCTGCGATGTCAGGCATGTTGGCACCAGAAAAACGCGAACAGGCACTCGGTTTGGTCGAGATTCGCCAAGTGATTATCATCAGCAAAGTTGGTGCTATTGCAGGTTGTTTTGTCCTGGATGGTATGGTCAAACGCACCTCATCGGTACGGTTGTTGCGCAATAACGTTGTGATTTGGACGGGTGAAATTGACACCTTGAAACGCTTCAAAGACGATGTAAAAGAAGTGAAAGCTGGTTTTGAGTGTGGTTTATCGTTGAAAAACTTTAATGACATCAAAGAAGGCGATCAGCTGGAAGTTTTTGAAATTCAGGAAATCGCTCGTACCCTGTAATTTTGCAATTATTCAATACGTAACTAGGGTTACATTTTGTAGGGGCGCCCTTTGCGGGTGCCCTTCGCATTTCAACCCACAAAAAATAACATCATGGTTAAACATAGTAAAAATATTCCTGGACGTGGCTTACGCGTCGCTGATCAAATTCAGCGTGATTTGGCAGAAATTGTCGCATTTGAGTTAAAAGATCCACGTATAGGAATGATTACGTTCACCGAAGTGCAGGTCACGCCAGATTACGCCCACGCCAAAGTGTTTTTTACCTCACTAAACGATAGCGAAGAAGCGATCAAAAATACATTGCAAGGGTTAAACAATGCTTCGGGTTTCATTCGTCATCAATTGGGGCGTCGCTTGACTATTCATACTTTGCCTCAATTGCATTTTGTGCATGATAATTCGATTGCGCGTGGCATGCAGTTGTCTGATTTGATCGATCAAGCCAATGCAGTACAAGCCAAGGATGCGTAGAAAAATAATCGCAATCATGTATCTGGCATGACATCTATGGCGTAACCTTTATTGTTATTGTCGCTTTTTATGACGAATATCGATATTTCACTCAAAAAAACTCGTAGTTTGCTTCATGGCGTTTTATTACTAGATAAACCTGTTGGCTTTTCAAGCAACGATGCGTTGATCAAAGTTAAGCGCTTATTGCAAGCCAAAAAAACAGGTCATACCGGCACACTGGATCCATTTGCTACCGGTCTTTTACCTTTATGTTTTGGCGATGCCACCAAGTTTTCACAAGATTTGCTGGATGCGGATAAAACTTATGAAACTGTCGTGCATCTTGGCGTAACGACTACGACTGGAGATATTGAGGGTGACGTGCTCCAAAACTGCCCAATCACTGATATGACGCAAGCGAAAATAGAGCAGGTGCTGATGCAGTTTCGTGGTGAGATTGCGCAAATTCCTCCCATGTATTCCGCCTTGAAACGTGATGGCAAACCTTATTACGCTTATGCACGTGCAGGGATTACGTTGGAACGTGAAGCACGCCTCATCACTATTCATCGTTTGGAATTGATCGACTACCAGGCACCGTATTTGACTTTACGAGTGCAATGCAGCAAGGGAACGTATATCCGAGTGTTGGGTGAAGACATCGGGCACGCTTTAGGATGTGGTGCCCATTTGCAGGCATTGCGCCGTGTACAAGTCGGACACTTGTCTTTGTCGCAAGCAATCACCTTGGATAGTCTTTCTAATATGCCGGACACAGAGCGCGTGCAATTGCTGGCGCCTGTTGATGCTTTACTGTCTTCTTTCCCTATCGTGCGTTTGAGTCAGGAATTGACTCGGCGTTTTTTGCACGGGCAGCGTTTGTCCTTGATGAAAGAAGGCGTCGTTATTCCAAACAAAGAGGGGCGTGTACGTGTGTATGGTGAAGAGAACGGCCAATCCCGATTGCTTGGAACTGCGCAGATCAAGGAATTTGGTGTGCTAGCGCCTGAACGTTTAGTCACCACCAGCCATAGCGGATAAATCTACATTCATGGTTTTGATTCCGTGACGAACGAAAATTTCGTCAATCCTTTGTTTTGCGCTGCCGCCATGATTTGCGCAATGACTTCATAACGCGTTGATTTGTCTATACGCAACTGCAAATCAGGCAATGGTTTGCTTTGCGCGGCACTGACAAATTTGTTATCCAATTCGGCTTGCGTGACCGCTTGCTCATTCCAAAAAATATTGCCTTGCGCATTAATCGAAAGCGTGACTGTTTCGATTTTTTGCACAGCTGGTGCGGACTGTGCTTTGGGCAAATCAAGCTTGATGGCATGAGTCAGCAACGGGGCGCTAATGATAAAAATCACCAGTAAAACTAACATCACATCCACCATAGGCGTTACGTTGATTTCCGCCATGGGGCGGTCTGCTGGTTTGTCGTTAAATCCGCCGAAGGTCATGAATTGTTTCCTATTTCTTATTTTTTGATGCGTGCACCAGTCGTCAAATAAGCATGCAAATCATGCGCAAAGCCATCCAGCTCAGCTAGGGTGACGCGATTTATCCTCGTAAACGTGTTGTAAGCCAGTACGGCTGGAATAGCCACAGCCAAACCTAGCGCAGTCATGATGAGTGCTTCACCAACCGGACCGGCAATTTGATCAATTTGCATTACACCTGCTGCTGAGATGGTGATGAGCGCGTGATAAATACCCCATACCGTGCCCAGCAAACCAACAAATGGTGCTGTCGAACCTACCGATGCCAGCAGAGTCAAACCGCTTTCCAGTCGTGCGGAAACGCGATTGATTTCCCGGCGCAGGGTACGGGTAATCAATTCTCCGGGATCAATTGATGTATTTAATGAAGTTGCAGTTGCACCATTTTTCTCCTGCCAATGAGCTGCTTTGAATGCTTGTTGGGCCAGTGGTACATAAATATTTTCGCTATCGACCGGCTGGATGAGAACGATGGCGTCTTCCAGTGTAGGCGCTTGCCAAAAAGCCTCTAGCGCGTTGGCGCTCTTGCGTATACGCCAAGCGCTGAATGCTTTGGCAAGAATGTAATACCAGCTGACAACAGACATCAGCAGTAAGGCATACGCAACGGCATGGCTGATCGCATCGCCTTGTGACCAATAATGTGCGAAATTATTCATTCCCTGCCTTATGGTTAATTTGCTGTCCTTAATCCCAATACGTCTTGCATATCATACAAACCATGCGTTTGTTTGGCTAAAAAGCGGGCGGCACGCAGACTGCCTTGAGCGTAGGTGATCCGGCTGGAGGATTTGTGGCTGATTTCAATCCGTTCGCCGATGCCAGCAAATAAGACGGTGTGATCGCCGACGATATCGCCGCCGCGTATGGTGGCAAATCCAATGGAAGATGGATCGCGCTCGCCCGTTACTCCTTCGCGTGCATACACTGCGTGCTCTTGCAAATCGCGACCTAATGCTTTGGCGACGACCTCGCCCATTTGCAGCGCAGTGCCGGATGGTGCATCAACTTTATGTCTATGGTGTGCTTCGATGATTTCAATGTCGTAGCCTTCGGAAAAGCTTTTTGCCGCCAATTCCAGCAGTTTCATGGTGACATTGACACCTACGCTCATATTCGGCGCAAATACGATAGCGGTTTTTTCAGCCGCGGCAGCAATCGCTGCTTTGCCTACAGTATCAAATCCGGTGGTGCCAATAATCATTTTGATTCCGTGTTCAGCACAAAATGGTAAATGTACCAACGTGCCTTCTGGACGCGTAAAGTCGATCAAGTAATCTGCTTGAGCCAAACCTTGTGCCAAATCAGAAGTAATGAGAATGCCGCTGTTTTGACCTGTGAAAGCGGTGGCATCTGTACCGAGACTGCTTGATGTTGCAACATCTAGTGCACCAGCCAAAATGGTGTCATCGCTGTTCATAATGGACTCAATCAACATACGACCCATGCGCCCACTGGCGCCAGCAATAGCGATTTTTAAAGGAAAAGTATTTTTATTTTGGTTGGTCATTTTTGAGCTTCAGGTATAGGAGTAGCAATGCGTGCGATGTAGTCTTTTTCTGTTGGCAAGTGGCCGCCTTCAAAGCGCGTTACTTTTTTATCTTTAAAGAAAACCGTGACATGGCTGGTGATAATTTCACCACTTGCTTTTTGTAAACGGAACGGATAATCCCAACGCTCGGCGTGGAATAAATCATTTAATAAGGGAGTACCTAACACAAAACGTACTTGATCTTGTGTCATACCTTCTTTTAACTGCGCCATCATCTCTTGTGAAATGAAGTTGCCTTGTTGAATATCGATTTGATGCACTGAAAAAAATCTCAATATCCAAGGCAATTTGGATAAATGTGAGATTTGAACATCTTTATTCTCGTCATTATTGTTATTCGTAGAAGAAGTAGAAGTAGCGCCATGGGTCGATGTGGCAGGATTGTTACTACTAGATTTTACGGCGGTCGTACAAGCAGACAAGCAAGTGACCAACAACAAGCAAAGACAGGCGTTTAAATTGATCTTGTGATGCAGACGAAAAAATAGCAGGTGCATAAGTGATGTCAATGTGAGGAAGGTAAAGAATTATGAGGAATTTGAGGCAGCAAGTGAATAATAAGGACGTCAATAAAACATTATATGATAAAGTAAATGCGTTCTTTTTAAGTCCTTTTTAAGCAGTAACCATGACTAATAATTCCCCTACCAACGCAACTAGTAGCTTAAGCAATGATTTAGACAATCATTTTGCTAATAATCAAAGTAGTCAAAACGGTCAAAACAATGATTCTAGTCATCATTTTCAGCACAACCCTATGAATCTAAAGGCCAGTGGTTTAAAAGCGACTTTGCCCAGATTAAAAATTCTCGATATTTTTCAAAATAGCCAAGTGCGTCATTTGACAGCGGAAGATGTGTACAAAATCCTGCTGGCTGAGAACATGGACGTTGGATTGGCTACTGTGTATCGCGTATTGACTCAATTTGAACAAGCGGGTTTGTTGAGTCGCAATCATTTTGAAACTGGCAAAGCCATTTTTGAGCTAAATGAAGGTTCGCATCATGATCATTTGGTGTGCTTGGATTGCAGCCGGGTGGAAGAATTTTATGATGAAGAAATCGAAAGGCGTCAACATAAAATTGCTGAAGATCGTGGTTTTAAACTTGCCGAACATGCGTTGGCATTGTACGGAAACTGCGTCAAAACCAATTGCCCACATCGCTCTAAATAATTTTAAATAATCATCTCGTAATGACATAACTTGCTGCTATGCAGTAAACAAAATCGCACAGGAGTTGTGCGATTTTTTACGCAAAATATTGCTTATTAGTTAATATCGATATAAGGACTCAGGGTGAATTTTTCCGCGCTTTCTATCAAAAATCCTATCCCGGCAATCATGCTGTTTGTGTTGCTCACCTTGGCAGGCTTGCTGTCTTATCGCGCCAGTCCGGTACAGGATTTTCCTGATATTGAATTACCTATCGTCACAGTCAGCGCGACTTTGTCTGGTGCAGCGCCAGCGCAGTTGGAAACAGAAGTTGCGCGCAAGTTGGAAGATTCTGTTGCTAGTTTGCAAGGCGTTAAGAATATTTATACCAAAGTGCTGGATGGCCAAGTGCAAGTCACGGTGGAATTTATCCTGGAAAAAAACATTGCAGAAGCCGTCAATGACGTGCGTGATGCAGTGGCGCGTGTGCGTGCCGATTTGCCCAGCGATGTCCGGGATCCGTCCGTCACCAAAGCATCCACCGCTGGGCGCGTTGTTTTAACGTTTACCGCAGCGTCAGTGAATAATGTCAACACCAATACGCCCAAGTTGGATACGCAGGAGTTAAGTTGGTTTATCGACGATGCAGTGAGCAAGCGCTTGCTGAGCGTGCCGGGTGTTGGCGCGGTTAAGCGAGTAGGGGGCGTTAATCGTGAAGTATTGATCGAACTTGATACCGCCAAAATGGCAGCACGCAATGTCACAGCGATTGATGTTTCGCGTCGCTTGCGTCTTGTTCAACAAGAAACACCTGGTGGGCGCGGTGATGTCAATGGTGCTGAGCAAGCGGTGCGTACTATTGCGACGGTTAAAACTGCGGCGGAATTGGCGTTATTGGATATTCCTTTGCCCGATGGCTCGCATGTGCGCTTGGATCAAATCGCACGTATTCAAGACACTGTGGCGGAGCCACGTGCCACAGCAACGCAAAATGGCCAGCCAGTGGTGGGGTTTGAGGTGTTCCGAACAAAAGGCGCAAGTGAAATTGATGTGGCGCGTGGTGCGCGTGCTGCCATTGAGCAATTGCAACATGAACACTCGAATGTTGTGTTGCAGCAAGTGATAGACAACGCCCAGCCGGTGGAGGAGAACTTCAAAGGCTCCATGGAGTTGCTGTACGAAGGTGCCTTGCTAGCGATATTGGTTGTCTGGTGGTTTTTACGCGACTGGCGTGCGACTTTGGTATCTGCAGCAGCCTTACCTTTGTCGGTGATTCCTACTTTTCTTGGGCTAGCCTATTTTGGCTACACCTTAAATACCGTGACTTTGCTATCGCTAGCATTGGTGGTGGGTGTGTTGGTCGATGATGCGATTGTGGAAATCGAAAACATCGAGCGTCATTTGCGCATGGGAAAAACACCGATGCAAGCAGCAATGGAAGCGGCGGATGAAATCGGCATGGCGGTGATTGCCACCACATTCGCACTGGTCGCCGTGTTTTTACCGACCGCGTTTATGGGTGGTGTACCAGGTTTGTTCTTCAAGCAATTTGGCTGGACAGCGGTGTTGGCGGTGTTGGCATCGTTGGTGGTGGCGCGTTTGTTGACGCCGATGATGGCAGCATATTTGTTAAAACCCCATAAGCAAACCCAAAATATTCAACATGTTGAAGAAGCCCAAGATGGCAAAGTCATGCAGTGCTACATGGCAACTATGCGCTGGTGTTTGCGCCATCGTTTGGTGACTGCGATTGGATCGGGCATCTTTTTTGTGGCTTCGATCGCATTGTTGCCTTTGCTGCCGACCGGTTTTGTCCCAGCGGCGGATCGATCACAAACACAGATCAATATTGAATTACCACCCGGTACGCCGTTAGAAACCACCCGTTTGGTTGCGGAAAGTGCTCGCCTTGCAGCGATGCAAGTCAAACATGTGAAGCATGTATTCAGTTCCATCGGTGGTGGTTCCAGTGGTGATGCGTTTGCGCCAGGTGCAGCGGCAGAGGCGCGTCGCGCAGTGCTGACCTTGACCACTACGCATCGCAGTGACAGAAAAGAATCATTGGCAGAAATTGAGTCGCAAATTCGTCACCAATTAGAAAATATCCCTGGCGCACGTTTCAATGTAGGACCGCCCGATACTGGCGTCAAAATGCAATTGGTATTGCGCAGCGAAGATCCGATTGCATTGGCTGAAGCTGGACAAAAAGTTGCGCGTGAATTACGTACTTTAAAAGGCATCGGCAATGTCAGTTCCAGCGCCTCGTTGGTACGACCAGAAATCATCGTGCGTCCTGATTTTGCACGTGCTGCTGATTTGGGTGTAACCGCCGCCAGCATAGGTGAAACAGTGCGCGTAGCAACGGCGGGGGATTACGATTTGAATCTACCGAAGTTGAATCTGCCTGAGCGCCAAGTACCGATACGCGTCAAATTGCCCGATACCTTGCGCATGGATTTGGCCGCTATGGAACGTTTGATGGTGCCGGGTAAAAATGGCCCCGTCATGTTGTCCAATGTCGCGAGTTTGAGTATGGAAAGTGGGCCAGCACAAATTGATCGTTTGAATCGCAGTCGCAACATCACGCTAGACGTTGAGCTGGGTAGTCGCTCTTTGGGTGAGCTCAACGCCGAAGCACGTGCTTTACCCTCGATGAGGAATCTGCCGCCCGCAGTGAAAATCGCCGAACTAGGTGATGCGCAGGAAATGCAAGCCTTATTCGCTAGTTTTGGCGTGGCGATGTTGATTGGCGTGTTGTGTATTTATGGCGTGCTAGTGTTGCTGTTCAAAGACTTTATGCAACCTGCCACCATTTTGGCCGCGCTGCCATTATCGGTAGGCGGCGCGTTCGTCGCGTTGTTGGTAACGGGCAAAGCGCTTTCCATGCCCTCCATGATCGGCCTCATCATGTTGATGGGCATCGTCACCAAAAACTCCATCTTGTTAGTCGATTACGCAATTCTGGCTCGCCAGGCAGGTATGAACCGTTTCGATGCCCTGGTCGATGCCTGCCATAAACGTAGTCGGCCTATCGTCATGACAACGATTGCCATGGGCGCCGGCATGATGCCGCTGGCGCTAGGTTGGGGCGCTGACCCCAATTTCCGCTCACCGATGGCAATTGCTGTGATTGGCGGGTTGATTACATCTACGCTATTGAGCTTATTGGTGATACCTGCAGTGTTTACGTATGTGGATGATTTTGAGCACTTTTTTAAGCGTTTGATGAAAAAGGAATGAAACGTTATACCTTCAATGCGTTTTTCGTCGCTTTAAATTGACGATAAAACTCTGAATTTCCTTTTTTTAACTGATTATAAGAATCATCGTTGATACGTTTACCAAAAATAGTACTGCTATGGCTGTCTCTCAAAATAGTTAACAACAGCGTTTTTTGATTTTTATCTAGCTGAGTGGAAGTTGTAAGAATCACATTGCAATATGCGGCGATCGCATTTCGGTGTCCTTGTTGTAAAGCTATATATAAACCAGGAGTGCCATCAATATGTTTTGCACTAAATAAATCTAATAAATCAAGACCTGCTATTTGTGCTCCTTTTAATAATTCGCCATATGCTCGAATAGCATCGGCATGCCCCTCTTGCAATGCCATATACAGGCCAGGAGTACCATTTTCATCTTGGGCGCGGATTAAATTTAGTAAGTCAGCACCTGATATGTCTGTAGCCTTCAGTAACTCTCCGTATGCTCGAATAGCATCGGCATGCCCTTCTTGCAATGCCATATACAGGCCAGGAGTACCATTTTCATCTTGGGCGTGGATTAAATTTAGTAAGTCAGCACCTGATATGTCTGTAGCCTTCAGTAACTCTCCGTATGCTCGAATAGCATCGGCATGCCCTTCTTGCAAAGCCATATACAGGCCGGGAGTAGCATTAACAGCTTTGGCACTGAGTAGGTTCAGTAAGTTTACCCCTGATCGACGCAATGTATCGAGTTGACTAATCATCTCCCTCAATGTTCCGCCAAAGCCTGAAGCCATTAAATGATCGATGACCGTTGCATCCCAATTAAAATCACCGCTAGTTAATTTTCGATCGTTATGTGCTGTGTGCTGGTCCTGTAGATAGTCTTGTGAACTCAATCTGTCAGACTCAGGAATGACGTAGAGCATGGAAACCGGTTGTGTTTCAGGGTAATAAAATTTTTCTTGTTGTTTATTCTTGATATTTAGAAATGCACCTAATGTCCAATATTTCACACTGGTCAGATCATGGGCTGCAGCACGGGTATGGGTTGTGGTTGAATTGGGGTCATAAAAATGCGCTACATAGCATTTTTTTCCATCTTTTAATTTAATTTTGAGCCAAACAGCCATTACATGATCATGAGATTCCACCAACATTTTTTTTAGTGGAACACCTTGCGTATTCATGGTCTCAAATTGGAGAGTAATAAATTTTCCCCAATTAGCATTTTGAATGAGATGTACTTCTTGAGCATGACTTTTTGCATATTCATATTTGGCTTGTATATGTGGTTTGATACGCTGAGTAATTTTTGACTCGCTAGAGAAATTTTCATAAGAAATTTTATGGCGAATTGGATCCACGTCATCCAATACTACATTCGCCAAATGTCGACAAAATATCAACTCATCAGAACTACGAAAATTTATTTGAGCATTTAAATTTTGATTTGAATATTTTGTGGGGTGATAAGGAATAAATTTGGGATTACTGCAAACTTCTTGCGCAAACGAGCGTTCTTCGGGGGTGATATCCGTAAAAAACCTGAGAGCAATTTTTGCATTCGATGCAATCGGTGGATTTTTTAGCAGCCAGGAAAATTGATTATCAAAAAGATCTTGTTGCTCGTGAGAGGATAAGCCAGGAGTACAAGTCTTCATCGCTGCAACGATTCTTTCATCCATATGCGTATTCGCAATGAATCCTTGTAACAAGGCTTTCTGCACGATGGGATCATTGAAAAAATACGTACTTGCTTCGGATGAGGAAAGGATTTTTTCTAACCGATCCAATTCAGTATCGGAAAGTTTGTGATTTTTAACTGCTTCTGCCAATTCTGTATTTTCTATTTCATTTGGTAACTTTAGATTGAAAAAAACATCCTGAGCCTGAACGAAATTTGTGATGGCATTAAGCGTTTGCATTTTGTTTGCGTAATTAATACAGGTATTTTGATTGTAATTAATGCATGTATAAAATGCAATATTTATGCATGATCGCATGACTATTTTCATATAAGGCCTCTCCAAACAAGGCACACTCAAATTTGATATACTTGACTAAATTGTTCAACTAATTTGATTTGCGTTTATTTTGAGATGGAATTGGGATGCGTTTGACTACTAAAGGGCGGTTTGCCGTGACAGCGATGATTGATTTGGCTTTGCGCCATGAATCAGGTCCTGTTGCGCTTGCTGGTATTAGTACGCGTCAGGATATTTCGCTCTCTTACTTAGAGCAATTGTTCGCTAAGCTGCGGCGTCACAAAATAGTTGAGTCGGTACGTGGCCCGGGCGGTGGTTATGGTTTGGCGCGCAAAGCGGCGGAGATCAGCGTGGCTGACATTATGTTTGCGGTGGATGAACCAATTGATACGACGCAGTGCAGCGGCAAGAAAAATTGTCATAGCGCCGATCATGAAGTGGGGGCAATTTGTATGACCCATGATCTGTGGGCAAATTTGAATAAAAATATTGTCGATTATTTGGATTCGATTTCATTGCAGGACTTGTTGGATCAACAAAAAAACAAACATGCTGAATTAAGCGGAAACATTGTCGTATTGCATCGTAATAATGTTTTAGCGTGATTAGATACAGATTAGATACAAATTAGATATAAATAGGAATTGGAGTATTGGTATGGCCGCAGTAGAACAAAATTTTAAGCCTGCTTTGATGGACACCATCCAGGCGGAGCATTTTCCTGTTTACATGGATTATTCCGCCACCACGCCGATTGATCCACGTGTGGCAGACAAGATGATTCCGTATTTGCGCGAACAATTCGGCAATCCTGCTTCGCGCAGCCACATGTATGGTTGGAGCGCAGAAAAAGCCGTGGAAGAAGCGCGCGCACATGTCGCTGCGTTGGTTAATGCCGATCCGCGTGAAATCATTTGGACTTCCGGTGCGACTGAAAGCAATAACTTGGCGATTAAAGGTGCAGCGCAGTTTTACAAAACCAAAGGCAAGCACATCATTACTGTCAAAACTGAGCACAAAGCCGTGTTGGATACGGTGCGTGAGTTGGAACGTTTGGGTTTTGAAGCGACGTATTTGCAGCCGCAAGATAATGGTTTGATTACCGTTGAACAATTACAGGCAGCGATTCGCCCAGATACCATTTTGGTATCGGTGATGCTGGTGAATAATGAAATTGGCGTGATTCAACCTATAGATGAAATTGGCGCCTTGTGCCGTGAAAAAGGCATTATTTTCCACTGCGACGCAGCGCAGGCAACCGGCAAAATCGCTATTGATTTAGCTACTACTAAAGTCGATTTGATGACATTTACTGCGCATAAAACTTATGGCCCGAAAGGCATTGGTGCCTTGTACGTACGTCGTAAACCCAGAGTGCGACTAGAAGCACAAATGCACGGTGGTGGTCATGAGCGCGGTTTGCGTTCCGGGACTTTGCCAACGCATCAAATCGTTGGCATGGGCGAGGCTTTTCGTTTGGCTAAGATAGAAATGGCAACCGAAGTGCCACGTATTCAAGCATTGCGTGATCGTTTAGCACGCGGTTTGCAGGAAATGGAAGAAGTGTATGTCAACGGTGACATGGCACATCGCGTGCCGCACAATTTGAACGTCAGTTTTAATTATGTCGAAGGTGAGTCGCTCATCATGGCGATTAAAGGGATTGCGGTCTCTTCCGGTTCTGCTTGTACCTCAGCTAGTCTGGAACCGTCTTATGTGTTACGTGCTTTGGGACGTAGCGATGAATTGGCGCATAGTTCGATACGCTTCACCATCGGTCGTTTTACGACGGAAGAAGAGATCGATTTTGCGGTTAACTTGCTCAAAACCAAGGTGGCGAAATTGCGTGAACTATCTCCTTTATGGGATATGTTTAAAGAGGGTATTGACATCAATGCCATCCAATGGGCAGCGCATTAATTAGTTTGGCAAATTAGAAAGTTAAAGAAAGCGAGATAAAAAATGGCTTATTCAGACAAAGTATTAGATCACTACGAAAATCCACGCAATGTAGGCGCTTTCGATAAAAGTGATGACAGTGTAGGAACCGGTATGGTCGGCGCGCCAGCTTGTGGTGACGTGATGAAATTGCAAATCAAAGTCAGCGCGGATGGTTTGATTGAAGACGCGAAGTTTAAAACCTATGGCTGTGGTTCAGCGATTGCATCTAGTTCGTTGGTAACAGAGTGGGTTAAAGGTAAGACATTGGATCAAGCATTAGCGATCAAAAACACCCAAATTGCTGAAGAGTTGGCCTTGCCACCAGTGAAGATTCATTGCTCCATTTTGGCGGAAGATGCGATTAAAGCAGCGGTACTGGATTATCAAACTAAGCATGCAGCATAAACGGTAAAAAGCATGGCAATTACATTGACTGAAAAAGCGTCGAAACATATCAAACGCTATATCGAGCGGCGCGGAAAAGGCATCGGTTTACGCTTTGGTGTGCGCACGACAGGCTGTTCCGGATTAGCTTATAAGCTGGAATATGTGGATGAAGCGGCATCGGAAGACGTCGTGTTTGAATCGCACGGCGTGAAGGTTTTTGTCGATCCAAAAAGCTTGCCTTATATTGATGGCACCGAGCTTGATTTTGCGCGGGAAGGGTTGAATGAAGGTTTTCAATTCCATAATCCGAACGTGAAAGATGCCTGTGGTTGTGGCGAAAGCTTCCGTATTTAATTTGCAAGTTCATGCAGAATCATTTCGATTTATTTCAATTGCCGCAACAATTTGCACTAGATACACGTGCGTTGGATGCAGCTTATAAAGAAGTACAAAATCAGGTTCATCCAGATAAATTCACACTTGCCAATCCCGTGGAGAAGCGCCTCGCCATGCAGTGGGCCAGTCGTGCCAATGAGGCGTATCAAACGCTGAAAAATCCTCTAAAGCGCGCCGCTTATTTGTGTGAGTTGCAGGGTGTTGCGCTGGAAACAGAATCCAACACAGCCATGCCCATGGCTTTTTTGATGCAGCAAATGGAATGGCGTGAAACCTTGGAAGAGGCGCAAGCGAAAAAAGATGTTGCTGCTTTAGAAGAGTTAGATGCCACCTTAAGCGCCAGTCGTAAAAGCCAAATAGCACAAGTTAGCGCTTGTTTTGATTCCAATCATTTCACCCAGGCCGCACATGAAGTCAGGCAGTGGATGTTTTTGGAGAAATTGGAAGCGGAAGTGATGCTGGCTTTGGAAAAAATAGCCTGAAAGCTTCACTCTCCCGCAAACGGGAGAGTGGCCGGGGATGAGGGCGATTGCAATACTGAGTAGTTATAAATAACAAATTAATTAAAGAATTAAATAAAGATCAAACATGGCACTTCTGCAAATATCCGAGCCTGGCATGTCCACTGTCCCGCATCAGCGCAGGCTGGCGATTGGTATTGATTTGGGCACCACCAATTCCCTGGTTGCCACTGTCCGTAGCAGCATCGCTGAAGTGTTGAATGATGAGGAAGGGCGGCCATTATTGCCTTCCATCGTGCGTTATTTGCCCAACGGTCACGCGCATATTGGCTACAAAGCGCAGCTGGCCCAAACGACAGATCCTAAAAACACCATTGTTTCAGTTAAACGATTGATGGGGCGTGGTTTAAAAGACATCGCTTATGTAGAAAATCTACCTTACGATTTTTCCGATGCCGATGGTATGGTGCAGTTGAAAACAGTGGCTGGAACAAAAAGCCCAGTGCAGATTTCGGCTGAAATTCTCGCCACTTTACGTCAACGAGCAGAAGATAGCTTGGGCGATGAGTTAGTTGGCGCCGTCATCACGGTACCCGCTTATTTTGACGATGCGCAACGACAAGCTACCAGAGATGCTGCTCAACTTGCTGGTTTAAATGTATTGCGCTTATTGAGCGAACCCACGGCTGCCGCCATTGCTTATGGTTTGGACCATACTCAGGGCGAAGAGGGGATTTATGCGGTCTATGATTTAGGCGGTGGTACGTTTGATATTTCTATCCTGAAATTGAGCAAAGGCGTGTTTGAAGTGCTGTCCACCGGCGGCGACTCTGCGTTGGGGGGCGATGATTTCGATCACCGGCTTTTTTGCTGGATCATCGAGCAAGCAGCATTAGCACCATTGTCGGATGAAGATACACGCACTTTAATGGTGAAATCACGGGACGCTAAAGAAGTGCTGTCCATGCATGCGGAAGCATCGATTGATGCGGTTTTGCGTTCAGGTGAAGAAGTACATGTGACTTTAAGCGCCGCAAAATTTGCTGAAATCACCCAAAATTTGGTGAACAAAACCATGCTGGCGGTGAAAAAAGCCTTACGCGATGCGCAATTGGATGCGGATGACGTCGATGGCATTGTGTTAGTCGGCGGTGCTACGCGCATGCCGCATATACGGCGTGCAGTTGGGGACTTTTTTCACAAAACACCATATGCCAATATCGATCCCGATAAAGTCGTCGCGCTCGGCGCTGCGATGCAAGCTAATTTGCTGGCGGGTAATCGTGCTGCTGGCGATGATTGGTTATTGTTGGACGTGATTCCACTTTCATTAGGCGTGGAAACTATGGGCGGTTTGGTGGAAAAAATTATTCCGCGCAACACCACTATTCCTTGTGCCAGGGCGCAGGAATTCACTACTTTTAAAGATGGTCAAACCAGCTTGTCGATTCATGTTTTGCAAGGCGAACGTGAATTGGTGACGGATTGTCGCTCACTGGCAAAATTCGAATTACGCGACATTCCACCCATGGCGGCCGGTGCTGCGCGGATTCGGATTACGTATCAAGTCGATGCGGATGGTTTGTTATCGATCTCAGCACGCGAGCAGCGTTCTGGTGTCGAGGCCTCAATTGTGGTGAAACCTTCCTACGGTTTAAGCGACGAAGAGGTCGCCAAAATGTTGCAAGACTCCTTTACTTCTGCGGAAGCGGACATGCAATCACGTGCCTTAAGAGAACAGCAAGTGGATGCAGAGCGGATCGTGTTGGCGACTCAATCAGCCTTGGATGCAGACGGACATTTGTTATCCAGCGATGAGCGCAGTGTGGTGGATGGCTTGTTGCAGGCAGTACAAGCTTCATTAAAAGATGAAAACGTCGATGCCATTAAATTGGCTGTCGATGCATTAGCTAGCGGAACAGAAGAGTTTGCCGCCCGTCGCATGGATCAAAGCGTTCGTATGGCATTGGCTGGCAAAAAATTAGAAGAAATTGTTTGAAACCAAAAAGGTGAATTGAGTGCCTCAAATTGTTGTCTTACCCCATGCTGTTTTATGCCCAGAAGGAGCCGTTATTGATGCGCCAGCTGGTAAATCACTGTGCGATATTTTGCTTGATCACGATATTGAGATTGAACACGCCTGTGAAAAATCCTGCGCCTGCACGACTTGTCATGTGTTGATAAGGGAAGGTTTTGCATCACTCAACCCGGCTGAAGAAACTGAAGAAGATTTGTTAGATAAAGCTTGGGGGTTGGAAGCAGATTCCCGCTTGTCTTGCCAATCGATTTTGCACGATGAAGATTTGGTGGTGGAAATTCCTAAATACACCATTAATCAAGTCAGTGAAAATCATTGATTATTAAGCGCACCCAAGCCCATCGCTTAGTCGTTATTTCCGGTCAGGGCGGCTACGGTGCGATCTTTTAAGACCAGCAGCTTTTGAACCTTACTACCCAAGTTCATCAATTGCAGCATGGATTCGGGCGACAGGCGCTGAAGTTCGTCGAACCAGTTGTTAGCCAATTCTGCCAATTCATACATTTCACGCATGCGGCTTAGGGCATAGCCTTCCGATTCAGCAACTGATGGATCAAGCAAGGCTTGACGCAACATGGTCAAAGTTGGCTCTACTTCGCGTCGCCGTCTTTCGGCAGCGACCGCTTTGAAGATATCCCACACACTGCCCAGCGTGGCGTAGTACTCACGTCGGTCACCTGGTTTTCGCGTCAGCTTGACTAGTTGCCATGCTTCCAACTCCTTGAGGCTGATGCTGATATTTGAACGCGAAATACCCAATGCTTCGCCAATGTCATCGGCATTGAGCGAGTTTTCGGAAACCAGCAGCAGCGCGTAGACCTGGCTAACCGTTCGGTTGATGCCCCAACGGCTGCCCATTTCTCCGAAGTGCGCAACAAAGGAATCGACTATGGGGGACATGGTGAGCATTCCTAGCTTTAAAAAAGAGCCGGATTTTAACATCCCAGTATTCAATACCCAATAACCAATAACCTCAATCAAAGGCACCCTACCAAAAATTGCCCGTTAGTCACTCTCAATACTTGAGGGCGGTGCTCTTTCCCCAAAATACGCGATAGGCAAACACGGTGTAAGCGATGATGATTGGCAAAACCACCACCACACCATAGAAAATAACCATCAACGCTTGGGGGGAACTAGCGGCCTGCCATAAGGTGAGTTTGTCCACCACCAACCAGGGGAAAAGGCTGTAGGCAAGACCATAAAAAACTAGCAGAAAAATGCCTACGGTACTGGCAAACGGCACAGCGGCACCATATTGATTACCTTGGTTTAAGCGAGTCGGCAAACGTCTGAGGCTACGTGCAATCACAACAAACAGGGCCACGGTCATGGCAGGGATTGGTAGCAACAGCACCACATTTGGGAAGCTGAACCATTTGTCAAAAATTCGCTCGCTAACCCAAGGTGTTGCCAGCGAAATGGCTGCTATGCCAAGAGCCGTGAACCACAAGCTGCCTTGAGCCCAACGCACGGCTTTGAGTTGTAATGCGCCTTCAGTTTTCATAATCAGCCACCCAGCACCAAGTAAACAATAGGCAGCCACCATGCACAAACCAATCATTACACTGAACAGTCGACTACCCCAATCGCTGGCGAATCCCGTCACCAACGACCCCAGCATAAAACCTTGCGACCAGCTTGCCAGCAACGAACCGGCATAAAAAGCGCGATCCCAAAGTGGCTTGTGCTCGGCACGCGCTTTGACTCGAAAGTCAAACGCTACGCCACGCAAAGTCAGCGCGACTAACATCAACGCCACTGGCAAATACAGTGCGCCCAAAATCACCCCATGCGCCAAAGGGAAAGCCACGAGCAACACACCGACACCTAGCACTAGCCAGGTTTCATTCGCATCCCAGAACGGCCCGATGCTCGCAATCATGATGTCTCGCTGTTCCTCGTTGTCTGCGCTTCGCAACAACACGCCAACACCTAAGTCATAGCCATCCAAAATCACATAAGCCAACATAGCCAGCGCCATGATTACTGCAAATACTAAAGGCAGCCAACCAGCTGGTTGGCTGAGGTCAGGAAAGGTCAAGTAGGCTAAAGCGTCATGCATGGTGGACTCCTTTGAGATTGGTACTGGCACTTACTTCATTTTTGGACGGATCTATTGTTGGCAGTGTTGCCTTATAAGCCAAATAGAACACCACTCGTACGTAAGCCACCAACAGCAAGGCGTAGAGCACCAGGTACATGCCTAGGGTGAATGCAATGTTGGCAGCGGGCACTGTCGACGCTGCCTGTGCCGCGGTCAAGATACCCTGCACCAGCCAGGGCTGGCGACCGATCTCTGTCACATACCAGCCTGCCACCAACGCTACCCAGCCAGCAAAAGTCATGGCGACTAACACGCGTAGCAACCAATTAGCCGGCACACCATCGCCCGTCGATATACGCACATTACGCCTGACTTGCCACATAGCCAGCCAGCTCACTGCGAGCATCAACAGACCCACTCCGACCATGATGCGGAAGGCCCAAAATACGGGTGCAACTGGTGGATGCAAGTTGCCAAAATCTTTAATGCCTTTAATCTCTCCATTCCAGTCATGCTTGAGATAGAAAGAGGCGAGTTTAGGAATGGCAATTTCAAATCGGTTACTTTGGGTTTTGCTATCGGGAAGTGCAAACAACACAGCCGGAGCACCTTTTTGTGTATCCCATACACCTTCCATCGCCGCAATTTTGGCCGGTTGATGTTCTAAGGTATTGAGGCCGTGCAAGTCACCCACCAATATTTGTATAGGAATCAATACGGCGGCAATCACGATGCCAGTTTGCAGAGTGGCTTTCACTTCCAACACACGGTTACCCTTGAGCCAGCGATAGGCGCTGAGCCCCGCCAGCAAGAATCCCACCGTCAGACATGAGGCAATCAACATGTGTGCCATGCGGTAAGGGAAGGAGGGATTGAAAATAACCTGCATCCAACTAGTCACATGCACTTTGCCGTCAATCATTGCAAAACCGGCTGGCGTGTGCATCCACGAGTTCAACGCCAAAATCCAGAAAGCGGAGGCTGTGGTTCCCGCTGCGACCAAAAAGGTGGCCGTTGTATGCACTCGCTCACTTACCTTGCCACGTCCAAACAGCATGATTCCCAGCATCGTGGCTTCCAGAAAAAATGCCGTGAGCACTTCATAGGCCAGTAAAGGCCCCGCCACATTGCCTACCGTATTCATAAATCCCGGCCAATTAGTGCCGAATTGAAAACTCATGGTGATACCGCTGACCACGCCAAGAGCAAAAGTCAGCGCAAACACTTTTACCCAGAATTGGTAGGCATCCATCCAATGATTCTGGCCGGTACGTACGAAACGCAACTTGAAGAAGAGCAGCACCCATCCCAGCGCGATACTGATGGTGGGAAATAGAATGTGGAAGGTGATGTTGGCCGCAAACTGCATGCGGGCCAGCACAATAGGATCAAGGTTGTCCATCGTAGGCTCCAATGAGTAGTAGGTATTCGCGGTAGTTTTTCGCACCATGTATTTGCCATTGAGAGGATGCGCTGAAACCAACCTCAGTAGTGCACAACAAAGGATTCGGCATCCCAACGCAGACATGATGAAAATTTCTAATTTTCAGAAAACATTGAATTTTAACACTCAAATGATTTATCTATCTATCTATCTATCTATCTATCTATCTATCTATCTATCTATCTATCTATCTATCTATCTATCTATTAAAAGATACACAGTTAGATAAAGCGGAAGATTGTCCGGTACTACATTGCTAGCTTGCTATGCCGCGCTGCAAGCAGCGCTGGCACCCAACACCTAAGACGAGGCTAAAAAAACCTTAACGTGTTTTGTTTCCGTTTTGCAAGACAATCCGGTTAACAGTGTGCTTCACTGATTTTTTGCTGGCTATGATTCACCACTTGAAAAGCCGCAAGATAGCGTGAATAACGTGCTATCTCTTCCTGCCCTTGATAACTTAAAGCAAATGCCAAATATTGGTCTGTCGATTCTTCGATTAATTTTTGAAATTGTATTTTTTTAGCTTCTGCAATGGAAGGAGCAGAGGCGGGGTTGCAGTAGTAATCACGCAATGTTTCTAAGAGCGTCGCAGCTTGATAACCACCACTACAACAAGGTGGACAATACAACAAAAATTGTAAGTTTTCTAAGATGTCATTTTGATTGGCTGTAGTGCCACATACAAACAGATCTTGATAATCGGTATGGATTTTTACTTTTCCATCAGCGACGGTCAAAATCTTTCTGGCTAGTAATTTACCCACTCCATCGGCGACTTGCCCAGATCCCGCAACGGAATCAGTACCATGTAGTAAATTTAACAATGATAATAAAGAGTCTGATGCATTGTTTTCTTTGGGGAAATCATCACGACCAGTTTCTATTTTTTGTAGAGTGCGTAGTGCCTCCAATCGTTGTTCTTGTTTGTTATTAAATTTTGTTGTTACCCATTCTTTGAGTTGCCTTTTTACGTTAGATACTCGATCTTGCACCAATCCAAAAGTCATCAATGATGCGCCATCACAGGCGACATCGTTCATATAAAACCTCCAGCGTGAACAAGCATCCATATCTGCAAAAGTTTTTGCATGATAGTCATTCGCAAGTGTTCTTCTTTGCTCGGCTTTTACCAACTCTGCTTTGACTGTATTTTCATTAGTGAAATTAAGCACATGTGGTTGCAAAACTCTCTGTTTTTGCTCTTCCAGTTGTTCTGCTTGTAACTGCATAGCTGTTTCATGTGCTCTTTGTGCTGATTGCAATTCACTATGTATATTGACGGTAACGGCTTTCGTGACGCCAGGCGTATAAGGATTGCTGTAGAGCGGGGTGTTGTATTTCAAAGCACCCACCAATGCAGATGGCAGGGCTACGGTTCCGGCAATGGTTAATGCTAATTGAGTAATGCTGGGAAATTGCTCTATCATGCCGACCGTCATTGTCCCCAAAGATGCAGCTCCCCCAGCAAACAACATCCAACTCGCCAGATTTTTACGCAGTAGCGAGAGTTCAGTTTCGAAATGTTCTGTTTGTATGCGACTAGACTCTTCGTTGGTTTTGGTTTGTTCCTCGTTTTCTTTAATCATTGCTAGCGTTTGCTCAATATGTTCATTTGTTTTTTTTATATGTAACTTAGCTTCTTCGCCAGTCATCGGTGGCTCTGAAAAAAGTGGGGTAAATAAATCTTTGCGTAACGCCAAGAGCTGCGTTTCAAGTTGCTCTTTTTGTGTTCGTCTAGCATCTTCGCTTTCTTTAATGATGCTCAATCGGTTTGTCGTTTGGTTAATGCGATCAAGTGTATTTTTCACGTGCAAGCATGCATTAGCTGTAGTCAGATAAATACTGGCGGATAAAAGTGGAGCAAAAAATTGACCAATAACCATCAGAGTAGAAGCCGCTGCTGCTGATTGCCCCGGAATTCTTTGCATAAATTTGGCGGTTGTTAGTTCCTGCTGGATAAATTCTTCCAATGCATCGATTTCAACAGCTGAGCCATGTATTTTTTTTAATTCTGCCAGTTCATTTAATGCCGTTTCAAAACGATCTATTTGTTTTTTATAAGCAGTAGCGACATTGATGGATGCTAAAGCACCGGCTACACCGACGGTTACAGAAGCTACGGCACTCGCAATTTCCGCACCGTCTTTGGGGATACTGATTGCATGCGCATGCATTTCTGCCTTTTGCCCACTGGCATTCATGCCTGTATCAACGGCATTGACCAAGGCATCACCAGCTTGTTTGGCACAACAAGCTGCAGTTGCAATCCCCTCAGTTGCAGCATCCATTGTTTTTGGCATTGATTTTTGTGGCGCTGAATCTGCATTTGAATCAGTCGTTATCGTCACTTTTGCTGATTGGGCTTCTATATCTAAATTTAAAGATTCTTGTTGTTTGATTGATAAAAGGTTAGGCCAGCTAAAAAAAGTACGAGGGATGGTATTGATATACATAGTCATCCCTTATTTATTGGAAATTTGTTTAACTGTTGAATGAGTAGGAGCTAACAACATTCTTACTGATTCATTAGGCAAAACAATGAATGTGGAGGTGAGTTTGTGATAATTAAGATAAGCAAGAATACCAATTGTTATAAATGTGATAATACTAAGGGCGGTGAAGATTTTACGTTTGGTCGACATGACAACTTCCTGTATTGAAATAATGTGTAATAGCAAGCCGAGCTTTGTATAAACACAAAGCTACTGGCACTCAGTCAGAATCAGGAAGCGAAAGGAGGTGCGCGCGATTGCGCGATTGTCCACATGAAGAGAGGACGTGGTGACTGATAGAAAAGGGTAGGGAATAAATCTAAACCTTTGTCTAGGGGTAAAACAAAGACAGTAGTAGGTAATAGGCCAAAAGACCCTGCGTGCGTAGAGCAAAATGCACAGGATTCCAAGTGCAAAGTTTTTTTGGTGGGTAAGGAATGGTTAGAAGGCTGATTACCCGTCACTTTTATCAACTTAGTACCAGTTGTTGAGCAAATTTCCATCCAAGAAATTCCTGAACTTTTGGTTATGCTTAACGTTTGAGAAATTGTGGGCACCAAGGCAGCCAGCAAAATCGCAAAACATGCGACCCATGCAGCAAATTGTCTTGTTGCTTTATTCATTCCCATAACCGGATATTACCCTTTATTTCGCGGTATAAATGGCAAATAAAAAAGCGATAAATCCTTGATTAATATAGATTTATCGCTTTTTGTAGTTGATTGCTTCGTTGTTTCTTGGTGCCCGGGGCCGGAATCGAACCGGCACACCCTTACGGGCGAGAGATTTTAAGTCTCTTGTGTCTACCAATTTCACCACCCGGGCGCACAGCAGGCTATTATAGCATTAATGGCGTATTGGAAAAGACATTTC
>JAGKXB010000071.1 GCA_021151485.1 Oxalobacteraceae bacterium
CGCTTATGCCAAAGTTTATTCCTTACAATCACGATCAAAACGCCATGGTGGTGATTAATTTTCGCGACCAATTGCAGCCTGGCACTTTCGAACATGCCATTCATTATTTAATCCATGAGAAGCTGGATCTTTCTATTTTTGATTACGCGTACAACAATACAGGAAACGGTAGACCCGCTTACAACCCTGCTATCTTATTGAGTGTTGTATTATTTGCCTATTCAAAAGGCATTACGTCCAGCCGTGAGATTGAGTGGTGCTGTACGAATAACATTATTTTCAAAGCTCTTTCCTGCGATACCGTTCCTCATTTCACCACCATCGCCAGTTTTATCAGCAGTCACCCTCAGGCTATTGAATCCTTGTTTGAGCAAATCCTGCTGGTTTGTCATGAGCAGGGGTTATTGGGCAATGAACTGTTTGCGATTGACGGCTGTAAAATGCCCTCTAATGCCTCAAAGGAATGGTCGGGAACCTTTAAAGAATTGCAGCAGAAGCGAGCCAAATTGAAAAAGTTGATTCGCCACCATATGCGTGAGCATCGGCGTATCGATAAATCGGAATCCGCCGACGCAGAAAAGCAAAAGCGCACAGCACAGGCGATTGAAACCCTGAGTAAAGCGCACGATAAAATTGATAAATTTCTAAAGACAGCAGCCCCACGGATGGGGCAAGCGAAACGGCCGACTGAAGTCAAAAGCAATATTACCGATAATGAATCCGCCAAGATGACGACCAGTAAAGGCACCATTCAGGGTTATAACGGTATTGCGGCGGTTGATAAAAAGCACCAGGTCATTATTGATGCGCAAGCGTTTGGTGCTGGCCAGGAGCATCACACCTTACGGCCCGTTATTGAATCCATCAAAGAGCGATACAACAAACTAAAGATAGCCCGTAATATTTATCGCAAAAACGTATTGGTCACCGCCGATACCGGCTTTGCGAATGAAGCCAATATGGAATATCTCCACGATCATAAAATTAATGCCTATATACCGGACAATAAATTTCGCAGTCGCGACCCGAAATTTGCAGATCAGAAAACGAAATATGGCAAGCGTCAACCCATCAAGAAAATAAAAACCCGTTATAAAGAAGTCATTCCTGCTAATGAGTTTCACTTTGATGCGCAGACAAAAACCTGCATTTGCCCTGCAGGGGAAACCATGTGGTTAAAGTGCGAAGGGACAGATCGTTATGGCAAACATCAAAAGTTGTACTTTGAAGGAAGGCTCAGCAAGTGTCGGGTATGCCCGCTAAAGGAACAGTGCATGCAAAATCCGGATTCGGCGAATCACCGTACCGGCCATGGGCGGCAGGTATCTTTTATTATTGATAAGGAAACGAAAAACAAATATACGGAATGGATGAAGGCGCGAGTAGATAGCGAATTTGGAAAAATGGTTTATAGTCATCGCATGTCCACGGTTGAGCCTGTGTTCGCGAATATAGGTACAAACAAAGGGCTAAAACGCTTCAGCTTGCGAGGCAAGGCCAAAGTCCAGGGGCAATGGCAGTTGTTTTGTATGATCCACAATATCGAAAAGCTGGCGAATTATGGTGAACTCACTAAAACGAAGTGAAAGTAAGAACGAATACAAGCAAACAATTCATTTTTTCAAAGTAAGATGCTCTTATTGAATGGGAGCAATTGAAAATCCAAGAATAGTTAGGCAAAGTTAGCCAATTAATTATTAATCAATTGGCTGTGGTTAAATTCAGTAGTTATTGGGTTTTTCTACGGCTTCGTTAAGATTATGCGCCGGAAGAACTTCATGAGCAGACACCATTTTTTGTAAAGCTCATTAGGCAAATTCCGGGCAACGATCGCCCAGATTATTGGCTTGGGGAGCTAGAAAAACCTCTGTACTGGAACAATGAAAATAAATCTACTGAAATTACCTATTTAATTATTGCGGCCCGCTGGGTCGGTACACAGCTAAAACCTTACGTTGAAAATATTCCTATTGGTATTGCGTATGTTACTAATAACGCACAGATTCAAGAAGAAAAAGTTGACTTTAATAAATGTAGCTATGTCGCCATCGGCATAGCCACGGAAATTGAAGGTGGAAATGAGCCGAAATCCTTAACCAAAATAATTTCTGGAAACATTGGTAAAATATTTGGCATAGGTGGAAAATAAAAATCACCTAACAAATCGCTCAAGCACCGCAACCTTCGGTTGCTGGACAGTTTTTAAGTCGTGCTTTTGTGGTTTTGCTTCGCAAAAGGTTTCCACAAAATCACAACTTAAAAACTGCCGCTTAGCTCGGCGTTGAAGCTGTAGAAAAACCCCGCAAATCGATTGTTTTTCGTTAAAATAGCGCAACCCCTCAGGAGTTCGCTTATGCCAAAGTTTATTCCTTACAAT
>JAGKXB010000024.1 GCA_021151485.1 Oxalobacteraceae bacterium
ATATTTTTGTTATTGTATGGAGAGAAGTTGAATAATTATCCACATCCTATTATTGCTCGTGAAGGTTGGCGCTATTTGAGCCTGGTGTTTGCGCTGGCTTTGCTCATGACTTATTTGATCGGCGTTTGGTCGACTCCGTTTTGGATTATTGCGTTATTTGTATTGCAGTTCTTTCGTGATCCCGCACGTGTTATCCCGCAAGCACAAAATGTTGTGTTGTCGCCAGCAGATGGTCGTATTGTGGTGGTTGAGAAAGTCCAAGATCCTTACGCTAATCGAGAAGCGCTGAAAATCAGTGTATTTATGAATGTTTTTAACGTGCATTCCAATCGTTCACCAGTTGATGGGAGGATTGAAAATATTCAATATTTTCCTGGTAAGTTTGTGAATGCCGATCTTGATAAAGCCTCTCTGGAAAATGAACGAAATGTCTTAATTATTAAGACAAACAACAATCAGATTGTGACTTGTGTACAGGTTGCGGGATTGATCGCACGTCGCATTCTTTGCTATGTCAAGCCTGGTGATGTGCTGACGCGCGGGCAGCGTTATGGCTTTATTCGCTTCGGTTCAAGAGTAGATGTCTATTTGCCGTTGACTGCGACGCCTAAAGTGATTGTTGGTGACAAAGTATCGGCAACAACATCGATTCTGGCTGAGTTTTGAGGGCTTGATTTTTAATGTTTTTGTTATCCGCGTTGCTTTAAGAGGGATTGATATGGCAACTTTTCAGCGTCGCAAAGTCAAAAATAAAGCTGCACTTTTTTCCAAGACGCAACGTGTCAAAAAGTTTCCTTTGAATTATTCAAAGTGGAATAAGGATGAGCGTCCGACTCGTCCTTTGTTATTTCAGCGCCGTGGTATTTATTTATTACCTAATGCGTTTACAACTGCGGCATTGTTTTGTGGCTTTTATGCCATTGTGATGGCGATGAATCATAAATTTGATCATGCCAGCATCGCTATTTTTATTGCTATGGTTTTGGATAGCATAGACGGTCGCGTTGCACGCTTGACGCATACTCAAAGTGAGTTTGGTGCGCAATACGATAGTTTGTCAGATATGGTGTCGTTTGGTGCTGCTCCTGCTTTGGTTGTCTATCAATGGTCTTTGCTGAGTATGGGTAAACTTGGCTGGCTGGCAGCATTTGTTTATTGTGCTGGTGCTGCGCTTCGTTTAGCGCGTTTTAATGCCAATATTGCTGTGGTGGATAAGCGTTATTTTCAAGGACTACCTAGTCCTGCTGCGGCAGCTTTGGTGGCGGGTTTTGTTTTGCTGATGGACGATTTGCGTTGGGCAGGTGCGGATCTGCGCTGGTTTTCGTGGATTATTACTTTATATGCTGGTTTGACGATGGTCAGTAATGTGCCTTTTTATAGTTTCAAAGATATTAATTTTCGGAAATCCGTTCCTTTCATTGCTGCGTTTTTGATGGTGCTGGCATTCGTTGTGGTTGCCAGTGATGCGCCTAAGGTGTTGTTTGGTTTGTTTGTGTTATACGGTTTATCTGGTTATGGTGTGTTTATTTTGCGATGGATTAAAGGGCATTCGGTCAGTATTGTGCAGACTGAAGCGCAGTCGTTAGATAAAAGTAAATGTGACTAATTGATTTATTGATATCGTTTTATTTTTAAGGAAAGCATGATGTCTAGGCAGTCAAACAAACTGATTATTTTTGATACTACGTTGCGTGATGGCGAACAATCGCCAGGTGCATCAATGAGTAAAGATGAAAAAATCAGTATTGCCAAGCAACTGGAGCGGATGCGCGTGGATGTGATTGAGGCAGGTTTTGCTGCTGCATCTCCGGGTGATTTTGAGGCAATCAGGGCAATTTCTGGCATCGTAAAAGATTCCACCATCTGTTCATTAGCACGTGCCAATGAGCGCGATATTGCACGTGCAGCAGAAGCACTGGAATCTGCCGCGAGAAAACGGATACATACTTTCTTAGCAACCTCACCATTGCATATGGAAATGAAGTTGCGTATGACGCCAGAAAACGTGCTTGAGCACGCTAAATGCGCAGTACGTTTTGCACGTCAGTTTACAGATGACATCGAATTTAGCGCAGAAGATGCTAGTCGTTCTGAGGTCGATTTTTTGTGTCGCGTGATTGAAGCAGTAATTGAAGAAGGTGCTACTACAATTAATTTTCCCGACACGGTTGGTTATGCTGTCCCTGAGCTGTACGGCAATATGATTAAAACTTTGCGTGAACGTATTCCCAATTCTGATAAAGCAATTTGGTCCGTACATTGTCATAATGATCTTGGTATGGCGGTGGCGAATTCCTTAGCTGGAGTGATGATAGGTGGCGCACGTCAGGTGGAGTGCACTATCAATGGTTTAGGTGAGCGTGCAGGTAATACCGCGCTGGAAGAAATTGTCATGGCAATCAAAACGCGCAAAGATTATTTTAAACTGGATGTGTCGATTGACACCATGCAGATTGTGCCAGCTTCTAAGCTCGTTTCGCATATCACGGGTTTTCCTGTGCAACCAAATAAGGCGATTGTGGGTGCGAATGCTTTTGCTCATGCCTCAGGTATTCATCAGGATGGCATCTTAAAAGCACGTGAAACCTATGAAATTATGCGTGCCGAAGATGTAGGTTGGACTGCCAATAAAATCGTCTTGGGTAAACTATCTGGCCGTAATGCATTCAAACAACGTTTGCAAGAGCTTGGCATTACGCTTGAGAATGAATCGGATATCAATGCGGCTTTTGTTCGTTTTAAAGAATTGGCTGATCGTAAGGCAGAAATTTTTGATGAAGATATCGTGGCATTGGTATCAGATGAAAAGCAGTCACAGGCGAATGAACAATATCGTTTTATTTCCTTATCCCAGCATTCGGAGACGGGTAGTAAACCGGTATCAAACGTTGTGTTTTCAATTGCGGGTACTGAGGTTAATTGTCAAGGTGAGGGCAATGGCCCGGTCGATGCAACTGTCAATGCGATTGAATCAAAAGCGCAAAGTGGAGCGGAACTCGTCTTGTTTTCTGTTAATGCTATTACAACTGGAACGCAATCTCAAGGTGAAGTCACTATGCGCTTATCAAAAGCCGGTCGTGTGGTGAATGGGGTAGGTGCTGATCCTGATATTGTTGTGGCAGCAGCTAAAGCTTATTTGTCCGCCTTGAACAAACTTCATTCTGGAGTTGAGAAGTTAAATCCCCAGTTGTGATATAATCTCGGGTCTTGTTGTGTGGTTCAAATTTAACGCATCAAGAGATTTTTATTAATCACGGTACAAGGGGTTGCGACTCCGTGTGCCGCACGTAAAAGGTATATTTATGTCAGTTAGTAAATCAGATAAAGCCGCCATTGTTTCTGACAATGCGCGCGGGCAAAACGATACGGGTTCTCCAGAAGTACAAGTGGCTTTATTGACCGCTCGTATCAATGATTTGAACAATCACTTTAAAGCACATGTAAAAGATCATCATTCACGCCGTGGTCTGATCATGATGGTCAATCGTCGTAAGAGCTTGCTTGCTTACCTCAAAGGTAAAGATGTCAATCGTTACCGCGATTTGATTGCTAAACTTGGTTTGCGTAAATAATTATTTATATTTAATTAATTACTAAGTATTCTTTGTTGCGCTTTTGTTGTTGAAAATAAAAATGCCTGCGTTAGAAAACTGACGCAGGCATTTGTCGTTTTATAGATTTCTCGTTGTTTAAGTTTCAATGAATGCCATGGTGGACGACAGCACCTGAAAATCTGTCGGAAAAAATAAAGGAAATACGCATGTTTAATAAGGTTACAAAAACTTTTCAGTACGGCCAACATCAAGTAACGCTTGAAACTGGTGAGATAGCACGTCAAGCTTCTGGTGCTGTCATGGTGTCGATTGGCGATACAGTAGTACTCGCTACCGTTGTGGCGCGTGAAGATGTGAAACCTGGGCAGGATTTTTTCCCATTAACTGTTGATTACCTTGAAAAAACCTACGCTGCGGGCCGTATTCCAGGCGGATTTTTTAAACGTGAAGGTCGTCCTTCTGAAAAAGAGACCTTAACTTCCCGTTTGATCGATAGACCGTTACGTCCATTGTTCCCAGAGGGCTATTTGAACGAAGTTCAAATCATTATTCATGTTTTGTCAGTTGATCCTGAAATTGATCCAGACATCGCAGCAATGATTGGTGCTTCTGCTGCGTTGTGCGTCTCCGGTGTGCCATTCAATGGCCCTATCGGCGCTGCACGAGTAGGTTATATCAACAACGAATATGTATTAAATCCAAGCATGACTCAATTGCTAGAGTCACAAATGAATTTGGTCGTTGCTGGTACTGAAACAGCGGTGTTGATGGTTGAGTCGGAAGCAGAGCAACTGTCTGAAGAAATCATGCTGGGCGCTGTGGTCTTTGGCCATGATCAAATGAAAACGGTGATTGACGCTATTCATGATTTGGTGCGTGATGGTGGTAAGCCAGAAGTCGAATGGAGTCCTGCGCCTAAGAATGAGCCTTTGATTGCAGCAGTTACTAGCGTTGCAGAGCCATTGTTACGTGCTGCTTATCAAATTAGAGAAAAACAAGCACGTAGTTCCAAAATTAAAGAAGCAGTGGCAATCGTTTCCGCTACTTTGGCAGAGCAAGCTACTGCACGCGGTGAGTCCGCACCTGAGAGTGCTGAAGTTGGCAATATTTTGTTTGAATTAGAAGCAAAGATTGTGCGTTCACAAATTTTGGAAGGCGAGCCACGTATTGATGGTCGTGATACACGCACTGTTCGTCCAATTTCAATCCGTACCAGCGTTTTACCACGTACTCATGGTTCGGCCTTGTTTACCCGTGGTGAAACACAGGCGTTGGTAGTCGCGACCTTGGGGACTGCACGTGATAATCAAAAAATTGACGCATTGACAGGTGAGCAAACTGATACGTTTATGTTGCACTACAACATGCCGCCATTTGCCACTGGTGAAACAGGTCGTGTTGGTACACCAAAACGGCGTGAAATCGGCCATGGCCGTCTTGCTAAACGTGCATTGATTGCCGCTTTGCCAGCGCAAGATGAATTCAGCTATGCGATGCGTTTGGTTTCTGAAATTACGGAGTCGAATGGTTCTTCTTCTATGGCCTCGGTTTGTGGTGGTTGTTTGGCATTGATGGATGCTGGTGTGCCAATGAAGGCGCATGTTGCCGGGATCGCTATGGGGTTGATCAAAGAAGGTGGCAAATTTGCTGTGTTAACGGATATCTTGGGTGATGAAGATCACTTGGGTGATATGGATTTCAAGGTGGCAGGTACGGCTGGTGGTATTACTGCATTGCAGATGGATATCAAGATTCAAGGTATTACTAAAGAAATCATGCAAATTGCATTGGCACAAGCTAAAGAAGGCCGTATGCATATTCTTGGTAAGATGCAGGAAGCGGTGCCACACGTTAAAACCGAATTGTCTGATTTTGCACCACGTTTGATTACGATCAAAATCAATCCGGAAAAAATTCGTGATGTGATTGGTAAAGGCGGTGCAGTAATTCGTGCTTTAACAGAAGAGACTGGTACGCAAATTGATATCAGTGATGAAGGTGTGGTTACTATCGCTTCTGTTGATGCTGCTGCAGGTCAAGAAGCCAAACGTCGTATTGAGGAATTGACCGCATCCGTTGAAATTGGCAAAATTTATGAAGGTACGGTGCTGAAATTATTGGATTTTGGTGCGATTGTTCAAATTATTCCAGGTAAAGATGGATTGTTGCATATCAGCCAAATTGCCAACGAGCGCGTGAGTGCTGTGACTGATTATTTGCAAGAAGGTCAAAAAGTACGCGTCAAAGTCTTGGAAACCGATGATCGTGGTCGTTTGAAGTTATCCATGAAAGCGGCAGTTGCTGAAGAAAATCCAGCTGAAGTAGCAGTGGAGCAGGAGCAACAACAGCAACAACAGCAACAACAGCAATAATTCAATAGTTTAGATTCAAATAAAAATCGCCCAAGCTTGTAACTTGGGCGATTTTTTTATGGGAATTATTTACGTTGCTTATGTTTTTTTAACATAAAGTCACTAGGAGTTACTTTGTCACAATACATCGCTGGCATGATCCGCCAAGCGTGAGCGCTCACCTCTGGCGAGCGTAACATGACCGCTATGCGCCCATCCTTTAAAGCGATCAACTACATAAGTTAAACCACTTGATCCTTCTGTGAGGTAAGGGGTATCGATCTGCGCAATATTGCCAAGGCAAATAATTTTGGTGCCAGGGCCAGCACGTGTGACTAGTGTTTTGACTTGTTTTGGCGTTAAATTTTGTGCTTCATCAATAATCAAAAACTTGTTCACAAACGTGCGACCACGCATGAAGTTGAGTGATTTGATTTTGATGCGAGACCGAATCAAATCCTGAGTTGCCGCACGTCCCCATTCACCTGCCTCAGTATCGGATTTGTTCAAGACTTCCAGGTTGTCATCAAATGCGCCCATCCATGGCGACATTTTTTCTTCTTCTGTACCAGGTAGGAAGCCAATATCTTCTCCTACCGGGACAGTGACGCGGGTGACGATGATTTCGTTGTAGAGTTTGCTTTCCAAAACTTGGGCTAAACCTGCTGCTAGTGCTAAAAGGGTTTTTCCAGTACCAGCCTGGCCTAACAAAGTGACGAAATCACAATCTGGATTCATCAACAAATTTAACGCAAAATTTTGCTCACGATTACGTGCAGTGACTCCCCACACATTGTTTTTTGTATGGCTATAGTCACGCAAGGTTTGAATGACCGCAGTTTTGTCCTGAATTTGTTTGACCTGGCCATAAAAAGACGCTTCGCCTTCTGGTTCCAAGTAAATAAATTGATTAATCAGCAGCGATGGCACCATGGGGCCAGTAATGCGATAAAACGTGGCACTGTTGCCATTTTTATTTTCTTGCCATGACTCTATGCCTTTGCCATGTTTTTGCCAAAAATCATTTGGCAATCGCACGACACCGGTGTAAAGCAAATCCGTGTCTTCCAGCACGTGATCATTGAAATAATCTTCCGCGGATAAGCCCAAGGCACGCGCTTTGATGCGCATATTGATATCTTTTGAAACCAGTACGATGGATTTTCCCGGTAATTCTGCTTCTAAAGCGCGTACTACACCGAGAATTTGGTTGTCTGCTTTACCGATAGGCAAGCCTTCTGGCAGTACAACGTTTTGTAATTTGGTTTGGAAGAATAGGCGTCCTTTGGCATCCTTATTGCCTAATTTAGATAAAAGGATGCCAGTTTCGATGGCTTGATCGTCAATATCACCAACCAGTGCATCTAAGGAGCGCGATACTTGTCTGGCGTTGCGTGCTACTTCAGACATGCCTTTTTTATGATTATCTAGTTCTTCTAGCGTCATCATGGGCAAATAAACATCGTGCTCTTCGAATCGAAATAAAGAGGATGGATCGTGCATCAGGACATTGGTGTCGAGTACGAATAACTTGTCGTCGCTTGCTTTATTAGCTTTCGGTATTGTTGGTTTGGTGTCTGTGCTTGTGTTGATGCTTACGTCTTTTGTTATTGTTGCTTTATTGACTTGGCTTGCTTTTGGTTTGCTCACTTTGGGAGTTTTAGTAGTCGATGTTGGTGCTGGAGCTACAGCCACAGCTACAGTCGTCGCTTTTGTCGTTTTGCTTGATTTAAGCGTATTGGATTTTGGATAATCTTGTGGAGACAATAACGCAGCTGGTTTGGTGGGTATTTTTGGCAGTGGCATGAGAACCTCAATTTAAAAATTTTTTACAAAATTTAAGACGTCGTCGACGTGATTGGCAACCCTTATTCCACGCCATTCTTTCACCAGTTTTCCTGTAGCGTCAATCAAAAACGTACTGCGCTCGATGCCGTAGACTTGCTTTCCATACATATTTTTCAATTTGATGGTCTGAAATAATTTACAGACAATTTCATCGACATCAGAAATGAGTTCAAACGGAAGTCCCAACTTTGCTTTGAAGTTTTCATGCGAGCGTATGCTATCGCGACTAATACCAAAAATGACGGTGTTGGCGGATAAAAACTCTGGATGAACGTCACGGAAAGCAATGTTTTCACTGGTGCAACCGGGGGTGTTGTCTTTGGGGTAAAAGAACAGTAGGACATTTTTTCCTTTGTAATCAGATAGTTGGAAGGTTTCTCCTCCTGTCATTGCAGCAGAAAAGTCTGGAGCGATTGCATCTGGTGTGAGTAGGTTGTCAGCCATAGTGGATTTTCCAGTTTTTAATTTTGGACCATCAATTCACCTGATCGTCCTGGTAACGTACCCCAGTCCATATTGTGAACAGGCAATGTCGTATCTTTTATTGCGTGGTAATACTCTGCCATTGAGATTAAATCGTAGGATTGCGCTTTCCATCCTATGAGCAATTGCTCAAAAAGCGGTGCCAGCTTTTGTCCTTCAAGTTCTGCATGTAATGTGTAGACATGATGGCGCACGTTGCCAGCAGCATCACTGATAGGATTTGGATTGCTTAATTTCAACAAGGTGGCGACGATATTCGATTCATCAACCAATTCGCCATCAATGTGACACCCAAGCAACTCATCCATAGTGGGTAATGTTGTGGGCAGTTGGATGCAGGATAGAGTTTTATCTTGCATTTTGATGCGATAGGGGCCCGCTTCAGGATGTAACAAAGCCCCTTGTTTATCAAGCATGGCTCGTCCATCGGACGAATAAGCAATACCAAACTCATCTAGTTGCATTAATGCGTAAGGATTCATTTGCCAACCAGCTGCGCCATGGGTGGGAGCGGCTTGTCCAAATATTTCTTGATAGCGCTGGTAAGCACGCTGCATGGTCTTTTGCGTCCAGTTGGCATCACGCCAGCGTACGTGATCTTGCCATACTGTGTGATCCCAGGTATGAATGCCGCACTCAAAACCGGCTTCTTTTACCTGACGCATTTGGTCTACGCACTTTTTTCCTATGTCTGGGCCTGGTAATAAGGTGCCGTACATCAGTGTTTTGAAGCCGTAATGTTCAATGACGGATGTGCGTGCTATTTTCTTAAAAAATCCCGGGCGAAAAGCACGCCGTAAAGCCCAGCCAGTGTGATCTGGGCCGAGAGAAAACAAAAACGTGGCATTGACTTGATGTTTTTGTAGCAAGCGCACCAAATTAGGTACGCCTTCACGTGTGCCGCGATAAGTATCAACGTCAATTTTTAGGGTGAGTAATGGCATTTATGTAAGGGTAAAAAGCCCTTGTATTAGATATTAATCAACTAATTAATCAACCAGGGCTTTTGCTTCAGCAACTTGATCTTTATAAGCATCAAAAATCTTCCGCAAAGTTGTATTCATGGAAGTACCAGGTTGCCAATTTAATTCCTCACAAGTATTGGTGATTTTTGGTACTCGATTTTGTACGTCTTGATAGCCTTTGCCGTAGTATTGGGTTGAAGTCGTTTCAACTAATTGGACATTTTTGGCTGCTTCGCGATATTCAGGATATTCCTTGGCTAGCTCCAACATCATGTGAGCCAAATCGCGTATGGAGTAATTGTTGACGGGATTGCCGATGTTGTAGATTTTTCCACTGGCAACGCCATTTTCATTGGCAATGATTTTCATTAATGCATCAATGCCGTCATCGATATACGTGAATGCACGTTTTTGCTGACCACCATCAACCAATGAAATATTCTCACCACGCACCAAATGCCCTAAAAATTGGGTGACGACGCGGGAGGATCCCTCTTTTGCTGTATGGATAGAATCCAACCCAGCACCAATCCAGTTAAATGGACGGAATAGGGTGAAATTCAAGCCTTCCATGCCATAACCCCAGATGACTCTGTCCATTAACTGTTTGGCGCAAGAGTAAATCCAGCGCGGTTTGTTGATTGGGCCGCAAACTAAATTGGACTCTTCTGGATCAAATTCTTCATCCTGGCACATGCCATACACTTCAGAGGTAGAAGGAAAAACCAAATGTTTGCCATATTGCATGGCAGAACGCACGATCGGTAAGTTTGCTTCAAAGTCTAATTCGAAGACACGCAGTGGTTGTTTGACGTAGGTAGAAGGGGTAGCAATCGCCACTAAGGGTAAAATCACATCACATTTTTTGACGTGATATTCCACCCATTCTTTGTTGATCGTAATGTCGCCTTCAAAGAAATGCATCCGTGATTTGTAAGCGTCGTTATTTAATAAATCATTAATACGATCGGTCATCATATCCATGCCATAGACATGCCAATCGGTAGTTTCCAGAATGCGTTTTGAAAGATGATGGCCGATGAAGCCATTGACGCCGAGAATGAGGACTTTTTTCATAAAATGTGAAATTACTAATAATTAAATAATGGTGAAATTGTTACTTTTTTATAACTCGTTTATATATTCTTGTAGCTCTGTAACTGAAACGGGTTTTCCGTTTTCAGCTAATTCCAAAATATGCAATGCACGACCATCGCCGCATACGCCAAATAGTTGATTATCCACTATTGCCAAGCCTAGGGGTAAATTCGATGTGTTGGTGAACGATGACGCCAAACGTGCTTTTACGATGACAAAGATTTTATCGGCAATTTGAGTAAAAGCACCGGGATAGGGGGGGGCTACAGCGCGATGTAAGTTATAGACGGTTTGTGCTGTTTGCGCCCAGTCGATACGCCCATCTTCTGGAGTGCGACCACCAAAATAACTGCCTAACGCCAAATTGTTTTCTAACCTGGGCGCATTCCCAGACAGTAATTTGGGTAACGCATTCCACAGCGTTTGTTCAGCTGCTACCGTGAGTTTGCCAAATACTTCATGAGCAGTATCGTCTGGCAAAATTGGGATGCTGGTTTGCGCAATGATGGCGCCAGCATCTGGTTTTGCTGTCATTTCATGCAAGGTGGTACCGGTTTCTGTTTCACCGTGCAAAACGGCCCAATTGACGGGCACACGACCACGATACTTGGGCAATAAAGAACCATGTAAGTTGTACGCGCCACATGCTGCCAACTTCAATAAAGAAGTTGGCAGCATGTGGCGATAATAGAAACTGAAAATAAAATCAGTTTGGATTGCTTGTATTTGGCGATGAAAAGATTCTTCTAAAATTTCAGTGCTGCTAGGCGTCACAACAGGAATGTCATATTGATGACATAGCTCAACTACTGACTCAAACCAAATCGTTTCAGCGGGATTATCTTGGTGGGTGACAACGAGAGGAATGTGTACGCCACGTGCAAGCAAGACTTTAATACAACGCACGCCTACGTTGTGGTACGCAAAAACGATGGCCTTTTTAGTCATGTTTTTGATCGTTTTGGGTTTGTTGCAAAATGGTTTGCACGACATAACGTGGTCGTGCTCTGACTTGTTGAAAGATACGTCCGACATATTCACCTACTAAGCCAATGCCAAACAAAATCACACCCATCAAGAAAAATGCGATGGCAAACAGGGTAAATAAACCTTCCGCTTCTGCGCCGAGTAAGAAGCGTCGAATCAATAGCAAAACAACGAGGGCAGCCGAACCGACGGATAAAAACATACCCAGTATCGAGAAGAATTGTAAAGGTACGAGCGAAAAACCAGTAATCAAGTCGAAATTAAGACGTATCAAACTGTATAAAGAATATTTGGAAACACCTGCTGCACGTTCTTCGTGTTCGACTACAACTTCAGTGGGTTTGCGTGCAAAGGTATAGGCTAATGCTGGAACAAAGGTATTGACTTCTGCGCATTGGTTAATCAAATCAATCACATTGCGCCCATATGCGCGCAACATATTGCCCTGATCAGTGATTTTGATATGGGTGATGTTTTCTCTTAAACGATTCATTGCTTTGGAGGCAATAGTGCGCCATGCCGAGTCTTGACGTACGCGCCGTATCGAACCAACGTAGTCATAACCTTCACGCATTTTTTCAATCAATTTACCAATTTCTTCTGGTGGATTTTGCAGGTCGGCATCAAGCGTCACGATGATGTCCCCACGTGTTGCTTCAAAACCCGCCAGGATGGCCATATGCTGGCCATAATTGCCATTGAATAAAATGACACGCGTCACGTCGGGACGGAGTTGAAATTGTTGCGCCAAGATAGAAACTGAATTGTCTCTGCTACCATCGTTGACGAAAATAATTTCGTAAGACAAGTTCAGTGCATCAAGTGCAGGATAAAGACGATTAAAAAGTTGGCTCAGACCAGCCTCTTCGTTATAAACCGGGATGACGACGGAGAGTTCGGGTTTCATTTAATGGATTAATTATTTGAGTTGTTTAACGTATACATGACGGATTTGACAGCGTTGACTACACGTTCGACGTCCGCTTTTGTCAGTGTATAAAACAATGGCAATGTGACTGTTTGACGTCCAATGTGTTCAGCATGTGGGAACATGCCTTCTTTGAAGCCACGTTGACGATATAGGGTAAACAAGTGGATGGGCGCGTAATGGTAGCCGATGCCGATGTTGTGTTCCAGCATTTTTTCCATGAAATCCGCGCGCTTGATTTGCTTGGGCAAGATGATTTGAAACAGATGCCAGTTGCTATTTTCAAAGTTCATTGGCGGTAATTGCGCTCCTGTTTCGGCTTCAAATGTTGCACCAAACATCGTGAAATAATGCTGCGCCAAAGCACGACGATGTTGTGTAATCGCTTCAAGATATGTCATTTGGCCTAAACCGATAACGGCAGCAATGTCGGTCATATTGTATTTTCCACCCAGCACATCCACATCAATGCCGTCAAAACCGGTACGGCTGACGCCTTGCAAACGGTATTTTTCCGCCAGGCGTGCTTCTTCTGCGTTATTGAGTACCAGGCAACCACCTTCAGCAGTCGTAATGTTTTTATTGGCTTGAAAGCTAAACGACACCAAATCGCCCAATGCGCCTATACGCTGTCCTTTCCAATTGGAACCGATCGCTTGCGCCGCATCTTCAATCACGCGCAAATTGTGTTTTTTGGCAATCGCATACAACTTATCCATATCAACGGGTAAGCCGCCTAAATAAACCGGAATGATGGCTTTGGTACGTGGCGTAATGGCGGCTTCAACTTGATCCAAGTCGATATTTCGTGTCACCGGATCGATATCGGCAAATATGGGTGTGGCACCGACTTCAAGGATGACGTTGGCGGTGGCAATCCATGAAATAGGTGTTGTGATCACTTCGTCACCAGGGCCTATGCCAGCGATCCGTAAGGCGATGGCCATGGTGCAAGTGCCGGAATTAAAAGTACGTACTGGGCGACCACCAAAATAGTTGGATAACAGCGTCTCAAATTCCTGTACTTTGGGCCCGCTAGTAATCCAACCAGAGCGTAAAACTTCACTCACAGCAGCGATTGTCGCTTCGTCTATGCTGGGTTTAGAAAAGGGTAAAAAGGGTAGAGCAGGTGCGGTGGTGTTGCTATTCATGGCTTTGTATTTTTATGGTGAGAAGTTGTAAGGTGTGGCTTTTAATTTCCGCTTCGGATAAGCAGCGCAACACCAACAATGATGATGGCGATAGCTAACATACGTTGATACGACATAGCTTCGCCCAAAAAATACCAAGCACCTATGGCATTCAAAATGTAGCCGAGCGAAAGCAAGGGATAAGCGATCGTGACGTCAACACGTGATAATCCAATAATCCAAACTACGACTGATACGACATAACAGGTCAAACCAGCCAAAATGGGCAATTGTGTGATCAATTTGATGCCAGTAGCGAACCAATTGGCCATGGACAAATGAATGGCACCGACCGCATTGGTGCCAGCTTTGAGTAATAACTGCGCGGCTGCATTTAAGCAAATGCCCGACAAAATAAAGCCGAATGTAGATAAATTCATAGATTATTTTATTTTTTTAAATCATTGGTAATCACAATCCGGCGTGTATCTTGAGCCAACACGCGCATCGGGAGATGGCGTTTTTGCAAATCGGCAAAAATAGCAGGACGTGTAATCGCAATGGCTTTAGGCCCTTGCATCCATTGTTGGATAAACATTTCACGATTAGGCAGCCATAACTCGGGTTGTTGTTTTAAACCAAATTCGAGTTCATCCATATGCTCCACCAAAATCATGGTGCGGCGTAGATAAAATGGCATGGTTTGATCGTATAAACCGACCGCATAAATCTTTGTTTCTGGTTGTAATTCAGCTTGGATTGCTGGTACTAAAGGCAAACCAGAACGGTAATGACCATGTGACTCGGAACCTGTCATCAATAATTGACCCGTAATAAAACCTGTCACCGCCAGTACGATAACTGCCCAATCAGGTGAGCAGTTCTGTGTTCGTTTATTAAAAGTAATGTAAAGCGTCAAACCAGCGCCAATTAAGGCAACGATGCAAGCTGCCATCACCCATGGTTGAAAAGCTTGATACAGGGCGGTTTCCATTGGATCTTTGGCTAGATTGCCAATTTGATTGGTCAATGCCAATCCAACGATTCCCATCAGCATGACGAGCACACTGGTCATGGCCCATGTTTTGCGTGATGCATTTTCCAGATAAGCGGCAATTAATAATGCCAATGCTGGGAAAATAGGCAAAATATACGAAGGTAATTTAGAGCTGGAATAACTAAAAAAGAAGAAGATAAATCCAGCCCAAATAATTAATAAATATTTGGCTTTAAAAGGCGAATGTGTGGAGTTGGAGTTAGCTTGTTCACGACGCCAACCTTGTATCAAACTAGGAAACAATACGGCTAACCAAGGTACGATGCCGCCCAACAAAAGAGGAATAAAGTAATACCAAGGGCCTTCTCTATGGTGAACCTTGGTTAAAAAACGTTGGAAATGCTCATGAACGAAAAAGAAATGGGGGAATTCAGGATTTTTGAGTGAAACCAGTACAAACCACGGCGTGGTAATGAGGAAAAATAGCAGCAATCCTTTCACCAAATGCAGACGTCTCCAAATATTCCAGTCCCGTGCGAGCAACGTATACAACACCAACACAGCACCTGGTAAAACCATCCCAATCAAGCCTTTTGACAACACGGCCAATGCCATACCAGCCCAGCAAACCAGCATCCAATTGCGTTGTTCATTTTTGCTGGCATCTGCTCGTTGTGCGATCAACAAACCACACAGTGTGATTGTCATCATGCCGGACAAACCCATGTCCAAAGTGTTGATGTGACCTAGCGCTAACCACCAAAAACTTGATGCCAATACCAAACCAGCATAGAAACCTACGCGTGGGTTGAATACTTTTTTGCCGGCATAAGCAGAGAGCAGAATTCCCATAAAACCACATAAGCCCGTCCAAAATCTGGCTTGCCATTCACCCAAGCCAAAAAAATGGAAGGTCAGTGCATTCATCCAGGTTTGTAGTGGTGGTTTTTCAAAATACTTGATGCCATTTAATCGTGTGGTAATCCAGTCACCGCTGGCCAGCATTTCACGCGCCATCTCAGCGTAACGTCCTTCATCGGTGGGGACGAGGGTGCGTGTTCCTAAAAAATAAAACCAGAGTACGGAGAAAATAGAAAACAGCACCCAGATAAAGGATTTGGGCAAAGGCGGATGATTCTTCATGTTTGCTATCGTTGGTGTTGGAATTGATGAGATGGATAGTGTGATCGTTATCGCTGGTTTCAGGCTACGTCTTCAAATAACAATGCCAAAGCAACGTTGCGATCTTCGGCCATTAAAATGTTGTATGTGCGACATGCTGCCTGGTTACTCATGCACTCGACACCGATGCGTTTTTCAGCCAATTTTGCAATCAATTGAGGATGAATGAAGCGTTGGCGCTGACCGGTTCCAAAAATGACAACATCCGGTTTGTTGGCTTCAATTTGAGCGAAGTGTTCAGGAGTTAGATTGGCAAAATTTGCGATAGACCACGTGACTGGAGCGATTTTGGGTAATACCACTAAGCTATGTGTAAAACGTATACCATTGATTTCAACGCTATTTTCATCATAAGCAGTGACGGTTTGATAGTGCTGGTTAGATGGAGTAAGGTTGGGATGTAGTTTCATGTATCATGTGTTAATTGTGTAGTTCGCTAAAGTTCGCTAAAACTTAGGGCGAGCAAGATGCCGTATTGTATCGTTTTTATAGTATTTTTCCTTCCTAAAACCTTGCTTTTAGATTGATAAAGCAAGGCATTTTCGGCAAAATGGCTGTTTTCGCGCTGCAGCATGAAATGTCTTATGGCGTTTTTTTCCCCAGCCTCCGCATAAAAAAACAGCTAAAAATAAGCATAATCAAGCATAAAAACGAAGGAGTTGCGCTTTGCGACCAATTACAAAATCAAACAAATTGGCTGATGTCTGTTACGACATACGTGGTCCGGTGCTGCAAAAATCCAGAGAAATGGAAGAGCAAGGTCATAAAATCATTAAATTAAATATTGGTAATTTGGCCGTATTTGGTTTTGATCCGCCTGATGAAATCGTGCGCGACATGATCTTGAATTTGCATCAAGCTGCGGGTTACACCGATTCCAAAGGTTTGTTTGCGCCGCGCAAGGCGATCATGCATTATTCGCAAGCCAAAAATATTACTGGTGTGACTATCGAAGATATTTATCTTGGGAATGGCGCGTCTGAATTGATCGTGATGGCGATGAATGCTTTACTCAATACTGGGGATGAAGTGTTGGTGCCTGCACCCGATTATCCGTTGTGGACGGCCGCAGTGAGTTTGTCTGGTGGAAAACCCGTTCATTATGTCTGCGATGAGCAATCTGGCTGGTTGCCAGATATTGATGACATTAAAAAGAAAATCACCTCAAATACCAAGGCAATCGTCATCATCAATCCCAATAATCCAACGGGTGCTTTGTATCCAGTTGAAGTGTTACAGCAAATTATTGAGGTCGCGCGTCAGCATCAGCTGATTGTCTATGCGGATGAAATCTACGACAAGATTTTATATGATGAAGAAACCCATGTTTCGATTGCGTCACTAGCGGATGATGTGTTGTGTATTACCTTGAATGGTTTATCTAAAAATTACCGTTCTTGTGGTTATCGCGCTGGTTGGATGGTGGTGTCGGGGGAGAAAAGACATGCCAAGGATTATATTGAAGGCCTGAATATGTTGGCATCAATGCGTTTGTGTGCCAACACTTTGGGGCAATCTGCTATTCAAACAGCATTGGGTGGTTATCAAAGTATTGATGATTTGGTGGCACCTGGTGGCCGCTTACGCAAACAACGTGATTTGGCATATCAATTGTTGACAGATATTCCTGGCGTCACGTGCGTCAAGCCCAAAGCGGCGTTGTATATGTTTCCACGCCTGGACCCAAAGATGTATCCGATTGCTGACGATCAGCAGTTTGCTTATGAGTTATTGGCAGAAGAAAAAGTCTTGATCGTACAAGGTACGGGATTTAATTGGATTAGTCCTGATCATTTTCGTTTGGTCTTTTTACCTAACGCGGATGATTTGACGGAAGCATTGAATCGTATTGCACGCTTTCTGGAAGGTTATCGCAAGCGTCACGCAATTTCAGTTTGAGCGTCGTAGGGTAGTTTTTTTATCATTTTTAAAATATAGAAAATATCAAGTTTATGAAATCGATCAAAGTAGGTTTGCTAGGCATAGGCACAGTAGGTGCAGGGACATTCCAGGTTTTGCAGCGTAACCAAGAAGAAATCATGCGTCGCGCTGGTCGCGGGATTGAAATTGCTATGGTTGCTGATTTGGATGTGGCACGTGCAAAGCAAATTACCAATGGCCAATGCACGGTGGTGAATGACGCCCGTGAAGTCGTCAATCATCCTGATATTGATATTGTCATCGAATTAATCGGCGGTTATGGCATCGCTAAAGAATTGGTATTGCAAGCGATTGCTAATGGCAAGCATGTAGTAACGGCTAACAAAGCTTTGTTGGCTGTGCACGGTAATGAGATTTTCAAAGCCGCACAAGACAAGGGTGTGATGGTGGCGTTTGAAGCTGCAGTGGCAGGTGGTATTCCTATCATCAAGGCATTGCGCGAAGGTTTGACTGCAAATCGTATTCAATGGATCGCAGGTATCATCAATGGCACCACCAATTTCATCTTGTCGGAAATGCGTGACAAGGGGTTAGATTTTGCGACTGCGCTCAAAGATGCACAGCGTTTAGGCTATGCCGAAGCCGACCCAACTTTTGATATTGAAGGCATGGACGCAGCGCACAAGGCAACGTTGATGTCAGCAATTGCGTTTGGCATTCCGGTGCAATTTAATAAGGCCTACGTGGAAGGTATTCAGCATTTGCAAGCGGTGGATATTCGCTATGCGGAACAATTGGGTTATCGCATCAAGTTGTTAGGGATTACACGACGTGCGTTAGTCAACGGCGTGGAAGGTATCGAGTTGCGCGTGCATCCGACGTTGATTCCTACCAAACGTTTGATTGCGAATGTAGAAGGCGCGATGAATGCAGTGCTGGTACAAGGTGACGCAGTTGGTGCGACTTTGTATTACGGCAAAGGTGCTGGCTCTGAGCCAACGGCATCGGCTGTGATTGCTGATTTGGTCGATATTACGCGCTTGGCGACGGCTGATCCTGAACATCGGGTACCGCATTTAGCATTCCAACCCAATGCCATCAACGATATCCCTGTCTTAGCGATATCTGAAATCACTACCAGCTATTACTTGCGCATACAAGTCGCTGATTTGCCCGGTGTGCTGGCTGATATCACTCGCATTTTGGCTGATGCCACGATTTCGATTGATGCCATGTTGCAAAAAGAACCAGCAGAAGGTGAAACACAAACTGACATCATTATGTTGACGCATCAAACACAGGAAAAAAATATCATGGCAGCCATTGCCACGATTGAAGCCTTGCCTACAGTGGTCGGAACAGTGACCAAAATACGATTGGAAGCATTAAATTAATCGAATTAATTTAGTTCATTCAATTTAGTACGATCTGAAATGATCCAACAGGGAAAACAATGGTGGTTTGGATGACGTGGTTGATATGGGCAGGGGTTCTCGTCATATTGGAAATGCTGACGGGGACTTTTTACTTGCTAATGATAGCGGCAGGTTTTGCATCGGCTGGGGTGGCGGCATGGTTGGGTGCTGGCAGTGCTACGCAATATGTTGTTGCAGCGGTAATTGGGATTTTCGCTACTTACGTGTTGCGCCGTAGCAAGTATGGCAAAGCGAGTAAATCCAATGCGTTTGGTGATCCCAATGTGAATATGGATATTGGCCAATCGATTTCGGTCGACACCTGGAAAACGAGCGATGACGAAAAAAGCACTGCACGCGTCATGTATAGAGGTGCGATGTGGGACGTGGAGTTGGCAAAAGGTTCTACCCCTAAAGCCGGTCTTTTTATTATTCGTGAAGTGCGCGGTAGTTGTCTGATTGTTTCAAATGAACGTCGTAATAATGTTTAACGAATATTCGTCTAAATAAATATCATAAATACAACTTTGTGTGGGGACTTATGATGGGATTGTTTATTGTTATCGCTGTCGCTATCGTTTTTATTGTCAAAACCATTAACGTAGTGCCACAACAGCATGCCTGGGTAGTCGAACGATTAGGTAAATATCACGCAACATTGGGGCCAGGATTAAACATTGTTTTGCCTTTTGTTGATCGAATTGCATACAAGCATGTTTTGAAAGAAATCCCGCTGGATGTGCCACCGCAGGTTTGTATCACCAAAGACAATACTCAGTTGCAGGTAGATGGCATTCTTTATTTTCAGGTCACTGATCCGATGCGTGCGTCGTATGGTTCCTCCAATTATATTGCCGCGATTACTCAATTGGCACAAACCACGTTGCGTTCCGTCGTGGGGAAAATGGAGCTTGATAAGACTTTTGAAGAGCGCGACCATATCAATGCCAGTGTTGTGAATGCGGTTGATGAGTCTGCCGCTAATTGGGGCGTGAAAGTGTTGCGTTATGAAATCAAGGATTTGACGCCACCCAAAGAAATTTTGCATGCCATGCAAGCACAAATTACAGCGGAACGTGAGAAGCGTGCTTTGATTGCTGCTTCTGAAGGCCGTAAACAGGAGCAAATCAATATTGCAACTGGTGAGCGTGAAGCATCGATTGCGCGATCAGAAGGTGAAAAGCAGGCGTCTATCAATTTGGCGCAAGGTCAAGCAGCAGCCATTGTTGCACTTGCCCAAGCAAACGCGGATGCTTTACGGATGACCGCTACGGCGATTGGCGAGCCTGGTGGTGCTGATGCGGTGAATTTGAAAGTGGCGGAACAGTATGTCGGCGCTTTTGCTAACTTAGCTAAAACGAATAACTCCATTATCGTGCCAGCCAATTTAAGCGATATCAGTGGGTTGATTGCGAGTGCAATGCAAGTGGTTAAAACTAATAAAAATTAATAAAATCAACATACGTTGATACGTTGATGTAAGTGGTCAATACATGTAAAAAAGAGCGGGTCTCCGCTCTTTTTTACGTTTTATGTTCGACCTTTTATCTTTAACGCCTGTGCGTTTTCATAATTTGTTGTTGCTCACGCTGCCAATCGCGATCTTTTTCTGTATTGCGTTTGTCGTGCTGTTTTTTACCTTTTGCTAATCCAATTTCGCATTTAACGCGACCACGTAAGTAGTGCAAATTGACTGGTACTAGCGTATAACCAGCGCGTTCAACTTTGCCGATAATTTTGCTGATTTCTGCTGCGTTCAACAATAATTTACGGGTTCTGGTGGATTCTGGATGTACATGACTAGAAGCGGATAGCAGTGGGCTGATGTGAGCGCCAAATAGGTATATCTCACCATCTCGCACGATCACATATGACTCCTTCAACTGTGCGCGCCCGGCGCGTATGGCTTTGACTTCCCATCCTTCCAAAACCATACCTGCTTCGTAGCGTTCTTCAATAAAGTAATCGTGAAAAGCTTTTTTATTATCAACAATGCTCATATGCAATGCCTATGTACTCGGTTAAAATTCGCGCTTTGTATTTTGTTATTAATCAACTTCTTAATTCGTCGCTAACGGTGTTTGTATGGCAGTCATCCATAAATCAGTCTTATTAGAATATAGCGCCGAACAAATGTTTGCCCTGGTTGACCAGGTTGAGGATTATCCTCAATTTTTACCTTGGTGTGGTGGTGTTCAGGTACAAGAACGTAAAGAAAATAAGCTGATTGCTACCGTTAACATCCATTATCACGGCATCAAGCAAAGTTTTACGACTGAAAACATCAATGTCTCGGCTACTTCAATCAATATGATGCTGCTTGACGGGCCTTTCAAGCACCTGGATGGTTTGTGGACATTTAAGGCTTTACGCGCCAATGCTTGTAAGGTTGAATTTAGTTTGAATTACGAATTTTCTAGCAAAATCCTAGAGCAAGTCATTGGGCCGGTCTTTAGCATGATCACCAATAGTATGGTGGATTCGTTTTGCAAGCGCGCGGAATTAATCTATAAGTAATATATAAATGGCAATACATGGATCAACATAAGGAATCCTCCCAGCTTTCATCGGTTTTGCATGTGCAAATTTGTTATGCCAAACCAGGCATGCAAATTTTGCATGACATAGACGTTGTGCCCGGTACCACATTGCAGCAAGCCATCATGCAAAGTGGCATTTTGCAACGCGTGCCAGAAATTGATTTGTCTACGCATAGTGTTGGTATTTACAGCAAACCCAAGACGTTGGACACACCGCTACGCAATCATGATCGGATTGAGATTTATCGTCCTTTGCTCATCGATCCCAAAGAATCTCGCCGTAGACGTGCGGATATTAAAAATATCAAAAATAAGCAATCCTCATCGTCACCATCCAAATAAGTCAATAAAAGTCGTTCAATATTTAACCATGACGCCAAGTTATCAACGCTGGGTTCTTGCTTCACGTCCGCAGGGTAGGGTTACGGCTGACAATTTTCGCTTAGAAAATCTGCCCATTCCCACCATAAAAGAAGGCGAAGTCTTGGTCCGCAATCACTATATTTCACTCGATCCTTACATGCGAGCGCGTATGGATGATGTGAAAAGCTATGCCGCGGCGCAAGTATTGGGTGAAACCATGATTGCTGGTACGGTTGGTGTGGTGTTGGAATCCAAAAATTCTCAATACATCGCTGGCGATACGGTTCTTGCTCATTTGGGATGGGCGGAAATAGGTGTCTCTGATGGGCATTTAATGCGCAAAATTGATGTCAGCAGAATTCCTATGTCAGCCTATTTGGGTGCGCTGGGTATGCCTGGCATGGCGGCATGGTATGGCGTGACGCAAATCTTGCACCCTACGTCGGGTGATACGGTTTTGGTTTCTGCTGCGAGTGGTGCGGTTGGTAGCGTGGTGGGACAATTGTGCAAACAACGTGGTTGCCGTGTGATTGGGATTGCGGGTGGTAGTGAAAAATGTGCTTATGTTGTCCAAGATTTAGGGTTTGACGCCTGTATTGATTATCGTTCGAATAATTGGCGCGAACAGCTTAAACAAGCTACGCCAGATGGCGTCGATGGCCTGTTTGAGAATGTCGGCGGCGCCGTGTTTGATGCTGGCGTTGCACGCATGAATGCCTTTGGGCGAATTGCTTTATGTGGCTTGATTGCTGGTTATGATGGCGAGCCTATACCATTCAAGAATATGCGCTATGTATTGGCACGCCGTTTAAGCTTGCAAGGCTTTATCGTGACTGAGCACATGGAATATTGGCCGCAGGGTTTGGCTGAGCTGACGGCGTTATTTTCTGCTGGGAAATTACGTTATCGCGAGTCCATCGTAGACGGATTGGCCTCCGCGCCGGAGGCCTTGATGGGTTTGTTGAGTGGGAAGAATTTCGGTAAGCAGTTGGTTAAGTTGGTTTAAAAATTATTTAAAAATTATCTAAAAAATTACTCACTCGACTGCAATGCATAAGGCAACGGCATAAATTGCAGAATTGGCCCCTGCAAAGTTTGCAAATAAATGGGATCAGTCCCAGCATTGTCCAACGCCGCAAGCTTGATTTCGACTAGGCAATCACTTCCTGCATCATGCGTTACTACATTGACGATCGCGCCGCAAGGTTGCTCGGGATCGCTGCCGCATAGGATTTCCATGCCTGCTTGAATTGGGTTGCCAGTATTGGCGATAGTTGCTAATGCCATTCTGCGTTTTTGCGTACCAAGATATTGGCTGCGCGCCACGATTTCTTGACCGGGATAGCAACCTTTTTTGAAATTAATTCCACCGATAAGGTCGAAATTAATCATTTGCGGTACCCATTTTTCTTGCGTGGGTAATGTGATTTGTGGCACGCCGGCATGAATATTCGATAACATCCACGCATTACTACTGACTGGATGCAGTAATGGAAATAAGGCAGCACCATGCTTCTCTGCTATTTCTTCGCTGGTAATCCATTGATAGCGCGCGTGACCCCACGCATCGCTCAAGCGTAGCAAGCTGCCCAATTCATCGTGTTCGATTTTGGTATATGGTTCTGGCGGCAGATTGGGGAAGAGCGTGTTTAATGCTTTGCTGGCAGATGCACCACCGAAGCCCAGAATGATTTTGCTATCACTGGCATTGCTTTGCTGCACTTTGGCGCGCATGACGAACATTTGCAGGCGCTTTTGCAGCGCGGCTTGCATATCGCGTGGGACTTGCAAGAAAATCACATCCGCTGTTTTCCAGACTAAAAAAGTGGCCAGTAAGCGTCCTTTCGGCGTGCAATATCCCGCCAAACGTATTCCATTTTCGGATAAATTTTTGACATCATTGCTGAGCTGATTATGCAAAAAATCCGCTGCTTCTTCTCCTGCAAACGCCATCAAACCCAAGTCATTTAATGGCGCAACAAAGCCTGCTGTGATTTGTTCTCGATTGATTACATCGCTGATATTCATAATTTCTGTACTTTCTATATTTAGCCATTATCATTGCGGGCTCATTATAAATAGCTCATCAAATTTGCGTTGAAACGCGCTTTGGGCGCAGGGAAAAACTTTCAAGAAATGAATGTGAATGAAAAAGAATATGTATAAAAAACCGCAGGGAAATACTGCAAGTGTTGTAAAGAAAGTTGTTTCTAAACTATTTTTTCTTGGTGTCATTCTGTTTGCTGGCCTGATCTTTTGGGCGAGACAACCGATTTTGACGGCCAAGCAAACAGCGATGGAGTTTTCCATTCAACCAGGTAGTGGTGCGAGTAGTGTGGCGCAACAAATTACTCGTGCCGGCGTGCCTTTGCATCCCTTGTTGTTTACTTTGATGGTACGAGCAAGTTTGCAAAGTAGTCAATTAAAAGCCGGCAGTTATGCCTTGCAACCCGGCATCACACCGTGGCAATTGATGGGGCAATTAACGCGTGGTGAATACGCGCAAGAATCCCTGGTCGTCATAGAAGGCTGGCGTTTTTCCCAAATGCGGGCAGCGATTGCGGCGCATTCGGGTTTAAAACACGATACTGCGGGCATGAGTGATCAGGAAATATTGAAGCAAATTTATCTTGCTAATTCCAGTTCCGATATTGATTACAGCGCCAAAGCAGCGGAAGGTTTGTTTTTTCCAGACACCTTTTTGTTTGCCAAGGGGAGCAGTGATTTGCAGATATACCAACAATCACATGCCGCTTTACTCAAACGTTTGCACGCAGCATGGTCAAAGCGTGATCCTTCTTTGCCTTATAAAACGCCTTACGAGGCTTTGATCATGGCGTCGATTATTGAGAAAGAAACCGGCCAGGCATCCGAGCGTCCGATGATCGCGGCAGTGTTTATCAATCGCTTGAAAAAAGGCATGCTGCTGCAAACCGATCCCACAGTGATTTACGGCATGGGTGAGCATTATCAGGGGAATATCAGAAAGCGCGATTTACTGACGGATACGCCACACAACACGTACACTCGAGTTGGATTGCCACCGACGCCTATCGCCTTGCCTGGACAAGCATCATTGGATGCTGCTTTCAATCCGGCTAAAACGGATGCTTTATATTTTGTGGCGCGTGGTGATGGAACTAGCCAATTTTCCAGTAACTTGAATGACCATAATCGTGCGGTTAATCGATTTCAAAGAGGAGGGTAAAAAGATGCAAGGCGTCACAAGAGGGAAATTTATTACCTTTGAAGGAATCGATGGCGCGGGCAAGTCGACGCATATTCCTTTTGTCGTAGAACTGTTGCGTGCGCGTGGCAAGACTGTGATTAGCACCCGCGAACCTGGTGGAACAGAGTTAGGAGAGAAATTACGCACCTTGCTACTACATGAAAAAATGCATCTGGAAACCGAAACTTTGCTGATGTTCGCCGCTCGTCGGGAACATGTGGCGCAGGTGATAGAACCCGCCTTAGCCAGGGGTGATTGGGTAATTTCCGATCGTTTCACCGATGCCACATTTGCGTATCAAGGCGGTGGACGCAAATTAGATCGGCAAAAATTAATAGCGTTAGAACAATGGGTGCATCCTGAGTTACAACCGGATTTAACCTTGCTTTTTGACGTCCCGCTCGATATTGCAAGGCAAAGGTTAGATGCCAGTCGTACTTTGGATAAGTTTGAACAAGAAAAAAGCGATTTCTTTGCTGCCACGCGAGCAGAGTATTTGCGCCGTGCTAGTGAGTTTCCACAGCGCTTTCAGTTGATTGATTCGACCTGTTCGATAGCCGAGGTTCAGGCGAGGCTTGAGGAGATCATTGCCTTGAAACAGTTGCCAGTGGCAGGAATAGATTAAGGCGAAATCCTGGGCCTCTAAAACACATCCTAAATTGCACTCAACTTTCTAAACAAACCTGAATCATTTTTTCCAACTTAACCGCATCAGCGCAGAACAGACGGATGCCTTCTGCCAGTTTTTCCGTCCCCATCGCATCGTCATTTTGCATGCGGCGGAATGTTTTTTCGTCCAGCGTCAGTTTTTGCAAGTGAGCAAATTGCGCTGCGTCGACAACAATCGAAGGAGAAAGTTTGCGTGTGACAGGCGCATCGCTTTCAGTAAGTTTTTGTAGCAATTCTGGGCTGATGGTCAGCAAATCACAGCCGGCCAATTCCAGCACTTGTGTCGTATTACGGAAGCTGGCACCCATGACTTCGGTGGGGTAGCCGAATTTGCGGTAGTAGGCATAAATCCGCTGCACGGATTGCACGCCAGGATCATCGGCGCCGATGTAGTCTTGGCCAGTGGATTTTTTATACCAATCGGTAATGCGGCCAACGAATGGCGAAATCAATTTCACGCCCGCATCCGCGCACACCATGGCTTGTGGCAGGGTGAATAGCAGCGTCATATTGCAGTGGATGCCTTCTTGTTCCAGTACTTTGGCTGCTTGTATTCCCTCCCAGGTGGAAGCGATTTTGATGAGAACACGTTCGCGTGGAATACCAGCCGCTTCATATAGGCGAATGATTTCGCGTCCTTTTTCTACGCTGCCTTGGGTATCAAAAGAAAGATCAGCGGCGATTTCGGTAGAGACGCGGCCTGGGATGATGTTGAGAATTTCTAGTCCGAATTTCACCAAAAGATGATCCATGATGTGATTGCTAGATGCACTCTTGTGATCACGTACGGTGGCTTGTAGCAGCGATTGATATTCTTCCTTCTGTATCGCTTTCAGAATGAGGGAAGGGTTGGTAGTGGCGTCTTGTGGTGTGTAAGCGCGCATTGCTTGAAAATCGCCAGTGTCGGCTACTACAGTTGTGTATTGTTTAAGTTGATTGAGTTGATTAAGTTGATTCATGATGAGTTCGTTATCAATGTGAATGTAAATATTAATGTGTGTGTAGTCTTTAATCTTCTGGCAATGCTTCTTCGCGCCATTGCAAACCATCGCGCCCAACCAAGGCGCTAGCGGCGGCGGGGCCCCAGGTACCGGCGGTGTAGGGAATTGGGTCGGAATCTTCTTGCTCCCAATATTCCAAAATCGGCTCGACCCATTCCCACGCTGCTTCCAATTCATCTCTGCGCATGAACAGCGTCAATTGGCCGCGCAACACGTCTAACAAGAGTCGTTCATACGCTTCCATGCGTGGTGTTTTGAATGAAGCACGGAAATCCAGTTCCAGTTCGGTGGGTTTGAGGCGCATCCCATCTCCCGGCGTTTTGGCCATCAAATGCATGCGTAAACCTTCATCGGGTTGCAGACGGATGACCAGGCAATTGGGCTGAAAACTATTAGTGGATTGAGCAAAAATCGAATGGGGAATATTTTTAAAACGCACCACAATTTCAGCCAAACTTTGCGTCATACGTTTGCCTGTACGCAAATAAAATGGCACGCCAGCCCAGCGCCAGTTATTGATTTCTGCTTTGAGTGCCACAAAGGTTTCAGTAGTGGAATCGTTGGGCGCATTCTCTTCATCACGATAGCCAGGTACAGGGACGCCTTCAATATGTCCAGCGCGATATTGGCCGCGGACGACATTTTTCGCCAACATGGTTGGCGTGTAGCGTTTTAAGGATTGCAATACTTGCAGCTTGGCATCACGCACGGCATCCGGTTCGATAGAAACAGGCGGCTCCATCGCAACAATACAAAGAAGTTGTAGTAAATGGTTTTGTAACATATCGCGTAGAGCGCCGGAATTATCGTAATACTCCATGCGTGAACCAACGCCGAGTTGTTCTGCGATAGTGATTTGTACATCGGATATCCATTCGCGCCGCCATAATGGTTCAAACAGCACATTGCCAAAGCGTAATGCCAGCAGGTTTTGTACTGTTTCTTTGCCTAGATAATGATCAATGCGATAGATCTGCGACTCTGAAAAAACTTGGCTGACTTTGTTGTTAATGTGTTTGGCGCTCTGTAAGTCATTTCCTAGTGGTTTTTCCAGTACCACACGTGAATGCGCTGTTGCCAGATTATGCGAAGCCAAGTTTTGGCAAATTTTAGAAAAAATCTGGGAAGGCGTAGCCAGATAAAAAACGCGACTGATTGCGGGGTCGGTGCGCAAGGCAGCAATCAATGGCCCGTAAGTAGTGGCATCGGTTGCATCCAAGGCGACGTATTGAATACGAGCGCAAAATTTTTCCCATGTGCCCGCCGCCAGGCAGGTGACTTTGATATGTGGTTTGGCATGCAGGTTCAGTGTGCGGATGAATTCTTCCTGCGACCAGTTGTTGCGACCAACGCAAATGATGCGTGCAGTGGCTGGGAAATCTTTTGCCGTATCGCGTGCCAGCATGGCAGGGATTAATTTGCGCATTGCTAAATCGCCGGTGCTTCCGAATAAAACAAGATCAAAATCTGTCAGTGTCATGGTTTAGAAATAAGAGAAGGTTGCCGCAAAGATAAGATACGTTACACGTCGTTTATTATATTGAATTCAGCAAGTTAAGGACGATAAGCATGTTCAACTTGCCCAGCGACATCGACACGTAGAGAGAGAATGCAACCAGAAAGTGGATAGCGTTGTAATTCATCAACTGATCGCTGATGGCGGGCGCTAGTGATATACAAAGTGCGCATGTCGGGACCGCCAAAAGCGGGCATGGTGGGACAGCGTACGGGTAAGGCGATGTCACGCAGGATTTCACCTGCTGGTGAGATGCGTAATAGCCGTGCGCCTTCAAACATGGCGCACCAGTAAGCACCTTCGCTATCAACGGCAGCGCCATCGGGGCGTCCGCCATAAATCGTTCCATCGCTAGGCTTTTTATTGCTTGAAAATTGTTTAAAGATTCGTCCCGATTTGTTATTTACCTGACCACTAGCAAGATCAAAATCATAGCGGCGTATGGTATGACTAGTGGTATCCGCATGATACAAATAATGCTGATCTGTGCTGAACGCCAAACCATTAGAAACCGTCATACCACCCGACCATGCGACACGGACTTCACCACGTTCCAAGCATGTCATTGCCGCCATTGCTTGCGTGCGTGGTTCATACAGCGTACCGACCCAAAATCTTCCCGCAGCATCGCAGCGCCCATCGTTAAAGCGCATGTTGGTTGTATCGTAGGGGGCAGCGGCGCTTGCAATCGGTTGGGGGATGCTGTTTTTGTCGTTGGTATCCAGCCAGGCGAAGCCACTGCGTAAAGCCACGATCAAACCGCCTGAGGCGCAATAGGCGATGGCACCGGGTTCAGATGGCATAGGCCAGTAGTGATGCGTGCCGTTTGTTGGGTGTAATCGATGGATGGCAAAGCCTGCGATGTCGATCCAATACAAGCAGTTTTCTGCAGGATGCCAAAGTGGGCATTCGCCAACTTGCATTGGGGTGGGAAATGCAAGTTGGATGGCGTTGTTTGGCATGTTAGTCATTCATGAAAAAAACTGAAAACCGTCGTCCCCGAGTGCTTTAGTCGGGGACCCAGTGTCTTTTGGTAGTAAGCAACGAAAGACGCTGGGTTCCCGCCTAAAGCCGCGGGAACGACGGTAACTTATTTATTTAATCGTATTTGTATGAAGACTCGCTTTAGCACGCGCAATCAAACCATTAGTCGAGCTGTCATGTCGCTCGGTGTGCGCTTGTGCTTCTAATTCCATTTGAATATTTTTCGCCAGCTGTTTGCCCAATTCCACGCCGTATTGGTCGAAGCTATTGATGCCCCACAACACGCCTTGAACCATGGTTTTATGCTCATACAGCGCGAGCAATGCACCCAACGTGATGGGGGTTAAGGCATCCATCAAAAGCGTATTGCTAGGGCGATTACCGGCAAATATCTTGTGTGGCAAAAATTTACTGATTTCTTGTTCACTGACGCCTTGTTGTTGCAATTCATCATGCACTTCTTGCGCGTTTTTGCCGCGCATGAAGGCTTCTGACTGGGCGAAACAATTCGCCAACAAAGCAGTGTGATGTTGCGGTAAATGGTGGCTAGGTTTTAATACCGCAATGAAATCCACCGGAATAATGTCGCCGCCCTGATGCAGTAATTGAAAGTAGGCATGCTGGTTGTTGCTACCTGCTTCGCCCCACAAAATCGGACAGGTTGGATAATTCACCTGGCGGCCATCATTCGCGACACTTTTGCCATTGCTTTCCATTTCTAATTGCTGCAAATAAGCCGGCAATCTACGCAAATCCTGGTGGTAGGGCGCGACAAACAATGAGGCATAGCCGAGAAAGTTGCGATTCCATAAGCCAATTAGTGCCAACAAGATGGGCATATTCGATTCCAGTGGCGCAGTTTGGAAATGCACATCCATGGCATGTGCACCGGCCAAGAATGCTGAAAACGCCTCAAAACCGATCATGATCGCGATGGATAAACCGATAGCAGACCAGACTGAATAACGCCCACCGACCCAATCCCAGAATACAAACATATTCTTGGGGTCAATCCCAAAGCGTTGTATCTCTGCCTGATTGCTAGAAATGGCAACGAAATGTTGTGCCAGTTTAGATGTGTCGCCATCCGCATGACGCAAAAACCAGTTGCGCGTCGAATGCGCATTCAACATGGTGTCTTGCGTGGTGAACGTTTTAGACGCAATGATGAAAAGCGTGCTTTCTGGATCGACTTTAGCCAATGTGGCGTCTACATCATGGCCATCGATATTGGAGACAAAGTGAAAATTTAAATTGGGATGCGCAAATTCGCGCAGGGCGGAATGCGCCATTTTTGGGCCCAGATCCGAGCCGCCAATGCCAATGTTGACGATGTCCGTGATTGCTTTGCCGCTATAACCACGCCAAGCGCCGGAACGTACTTTTTCGCTGAAAGCCTTGATTTGATCGAGTACAGCATGCACATCATGATTGATATCCTGTCCATCCAGCACGAATGCCTGATTGCGTGGTGCGCGTAATGCCGTATGCAAGACCGCACGGTGTTCGGTAAGATTGATTTTTTCCCCGGCAAACATGGCATCACGCTTGGCTTCCACTTGACGTTCACGCGCTAGATTACATAACAGTTGCAGCGTTTTTTGATTTAAACGATTTTTGGAGTAATCCAAAAACAAACCCGCCGCCTGCATCGACATCGTCTCAAAACGCGTTGGCGCGCTGGCAAATAAATCGCGCAAATGCCAGTTTTTTGCCTCGGTGCAGTGATCCTGCAAGGCAAGGAAAGCGGCGCTGGTCGTCAAAGATGGCAAAGAGGGCAAAGGGGAAGAATGCATAGGAAAGCAATAAATTAGTAAAAACGATGAATAAAACAATAAACAAGGGATGATAATTGATGAATTGCTTTATATAAATTAATAAAGCTGTAATTAAAGTTTTAAACAAGGTCTAACAATGCCCATCCACCCAACGATATCCACTGTCACCGAGCGCATTATTGTGCGTAGCCATGCTTCGCGTAGTGCTTATTTGTCGCATCTTGCTGCTGCGCAGCGGCAGGGGGTGCAGCGTTCCACGCTTTCTTGTACTAATTTGTCGCATGGTTTTGCGGCTTTTCCGGCGCATGACAAGTTGATCCTGAAGCAGCAAAGGCAAGCTTGCGTGGCGATTGTTTCTGCTTATAACGACATGTTGTCTGCGCATCAGCCGTTTGTGCGTTTTCCCGACATTATCAAAGATGCTGTGCGGCAAGCGGGTGGTGTGGCGCAATTTGCGGGTGGTGTGCCGGCGATGTGCGATGGGGTGACGCAGGGGCAGGCGGGGATGGAATTGTCTTTGTTTTCACGCGACACGATTGCAATGGCGACGGCGGTGGCGCTGTCGCACAATATGTTTGATGCAGCCGTGTATTTGGGTGTGTGCGACAAAATCGTGCCGGGATTGTTGATTGGCGCTTTGCATTTTGGCCATTTGCCAGCGGTGTTTATTCCTGCAGGCCCGATGACGAGTGGTTTAGGTAATCAGGAAAAAGCCAAAATCCGCCAATTGTATACAGAAGGAAAAGCTGATCGCGCCCAATTGCTGGAGTCTGAAGCGCAGTCTTATCATGGCCCTGGTACGTGTACCTTTTATGGCACCGCCAATAGCAATCAATTTCTGATGGAAATCATGGGGTTGCATTTGCCGGGTGCGGCGTTCGTAACGCCAAATACGCCTTTGCGCGATGCTTTGACGGCAGCAGCAGGAAGACGTGCAGTAGAAATTTCCGCGCAAGGTGCGTCATACATGCCAGTCGGGCACATTGTGAGTGAAAAAACCATGGTGAATGCCATGATTGGTTTGTTAGCGACGGGCGGTTCAACTAACCATACTTTGCATTTGGTCGCGATCGCCAAGGCGGCGGGCATTGTGATTAATTGGGATGATTTTGATGAATTGTCTGCTGTTATTCCCACGCTTACCAGGATTTATCCGAATGGAGAGGCTGACGTGAATCATTTTCATGCAGCGGGTGGGGCGGGTTTTGTGATTCGTGAATTATTAGACGCGCAGCTTTTGCATGAAGACGTCAACACCGTGATGGGCCTGGGGTTGCGTGCGTATTGCAATGAGCCGTATTGGAAGCAAAATCAGGAAGACCAAAGCTTGTCCTGGCGTGCTGTGCCTACTACAAGTTCGGATGAAACGGTGTTGCGTACTGCCGCGATGCCATTTGCGCCCAATGGTGGGATGAGAGTGCTGACTGGTAATTTGGGACGTGCGGTGATGAAAATTTCTGCCGTCAAGCCAGAACATCAGGCAGTCACTGCACCAGCGCTGGTGTTTGATTCGCAGGATGCGTTTATGCAAGCGTATCGGGCAGGGCAATTAGAAAGGGATTTTGTAGCTGTATTACGCTTTCAAGGTCCGCGCGCCAACGGTATGCCGGAATTACACGCTTTGACGCCAGCGCTTGCCAATTTGCAAGATGCCGGTTGGCATGTGGCTTTGGTGACAGATGGTCGTATGTCTGGTGCATCTGGCAAAGTGCCAGCAGCGATTCATGTTTCGCCAGAAGCGTTGGTTGGTGGCCCTCTTAGTTTGGTGTGTGATGGTGATATCTTGCGGTTGGATGCAAAAAGTGGGCAGTTGATGGCTTTGGTAGAGAATGATGTATGGGCAGCACGCGTACCGGCATGTGCTGATTTATCTGCGAATGGTGTTGGGATGGGGCGTGAATTATTTGCTTTGTTTCGCCATGCAGTCAGTGTGGCCGAAGAGGGTGCCACCACGTTTGCTTTGCCAGTTCTCAATGGTTTAAGCAAGAATTAATTAGGAATTAACTAAGAATTGACCAAGAGACTCAAATGACAACAATAACAATGAAGCAGCCTGTCGACATTCGCCAAATCCTGCAACTTTCCCCAGTTATTCCTGTTATCGCGATTGAGGAGATGGCGCATGCTGTGCCATTGGCGCGTGCTTTGGTGGCGGGTGGGATTTGCGTGCTAGAAGTGACGTTACGCACTGAACATGGTTTATCAGCGATTCGCGCCATCAGCCAACAAGTGCCAGGCGCGATTGTTGGTGTGGGTACGCTGACTAAGCCGGAAGAATTCACCGCCGCATCGGACGCAGGCGCAGTGTTTGGCGTATCGCCGGGATTGACGCCTGCTTTGATTGAAGCAGCCAGACAAACCCGCCTACCATTGTTGCCTGGTGTCATGACGCCTTCAGAAGTCATGACAGCACGTGAAGCGGGGTTTCATACTTTGAAATTATTTCCCGCCATGCAAGCAGGCGGAGTAGGGATGCTTAATGCGATTGCTGGGCCGATGCCGGATGTGACCTTTTGTCCGACCGGCGGCATTAGCCAGGAAAATGCAGCACAATTTCTCGCCTGCAAAAACGTCGTATGCGTGGGTGGTTCCTGGTTGACCCCCAAAGCAGCTGTGTTGGCAGGCGATTGGGAGCGTATTAAGGCATTGGCAATGGCTGCGAGTAGCTTAGTTAGTCGTCTTTGAAGCTTCTCGCAATCGCAGTAAATAAGCGTTTTATCACTTTCTCAGCTTCCAAAAGCACTCAACGCGTAGCAAACACGTCAGAGAAAGCGCCGCCATTAGCAATAACAAAACTATTGGTTAACGATTCAATGCAAACACCTTGATTCAAATGTGAGTGAAAATTTTCTGGGAATACAATGCCAGGCTTGCCTTGTAATTGATGGAAGCAATGCGACGCTAACAAATACAGCAAGATATTCGCTTG
>JAGKXB010000072.1 GCA_021151485.1 Oxalobacteraceae bacterium
AGTTTTGAGAAAGCGTTAGCCATTCAACCCAATTATGCTGATGCCCTTACCAATCGTGGTATCGCTTTATTGAATCTGCAACGTTTTGAGGAGGCGTTAACCAGCTTTGATCAGGCATTAGCACAGCAATCTAGTCATCCTAAGCAGCTTAGCCATGCAAGAATTTTCCTTAACCGCGGCAATGTTTTATTAGCCCTGAGCCGCTTTGACGAAGCGCTAGAAAGTTACGATCGCACGCTGGCGATTCAACCCGATTACGTCGATGCGCTCTCTAGTCGTGCTGCGGCTCTGATCAAACTCAATCGGATTGAAGAAGCCATGATTAGCATTGAACAAGCATTAGCCATTCAACCCAACCATGCCGATGCGCTCTTCAAACGCGGCATTCTGCTCGGCAAACTCAATCGATCTGAAGAAGCACTGACCAGTTTTGTGAAAGGATTAGCTATTCAACCGCATTCTGTTGAAGCGCTATCCAATTGTGGTGCCATTCTTCTTAAACTACATCGCTTTGAAGAAGCCCTTATCAACCTTGACCGAGCGTTGGCCATACAACCAAACTATGCTGATGCGCTCTTCAACCGCGGCACTGTACTTAATCGACTCAATCGCTTTGAAGAGTCGATTCTGAATCTTGAACAAGCATTGACCATCAAGCCTGACCATGCTGATGCGCACTGGAACGAGGCTTTATCCAGATTAAGCATGGGTGACTTCGCACTCGGTTGGCAAAAATTTGAATGGCGCACGCAATCATCAGAAGCCGCGATGATGACGCAAGGTCATTTTTCTCAACCACTCTGGTTAGGACAAGAATCGCTGCGCAACCAAACCATCTTGCTGCATGCCGAACAAGGCTTGGGCGACACCATCCAATTTTGTCGTTATGCCGAGAAAGTCGCAGCGCTGGGCGCCACTGTCATCCTAGAAGTGCAACCAGCGCTCAAAACACTATTGCGCAATCTGCCAGGTGTCACACGCATCATCGGCCAAGGTGAAGCATTACCAGCATTTGATTATCACTGCCCATTGCTCAGCCTGCCTTTGGCGTTTCGTACTGATTTGGATTCCATTCCCTTCGTTGCTGAAACGACTAAAAATACTGCAACTACCACAACTACCACAACACAGCACGCTTCGTCGATTAACAACATTCTGTTGCGTGGCAAACGCTTTCTATCCTTGCTCACAAAAACAACCAGCATAGCGACTTCATTCGATCATTACGTAAGCGCCGATGCAATACACAAAACCATCTGGAGCAACAAATTAGGCAACAAAACATCACCGCGCATTGGCTTGGCCTGGAGCGGCAACGCTGTGCACAGCAATGATCTAAATCGCTCGATTCCATTGATGGATTTCATGAAAATCATGGACGTGCAAAACGAGGTACCAAGATCGTTTTATTGCCTGCAACAAGAATTGCGTCCCAACGATCAAGCGTTATTTGCTCAACAAAATGCCATTACCTTCGTCGGTAATGAGTTGAAAGATTTTTCCGACACCGCTGCATTAGTGAGCTTAATGGACTTGGTGATCACGGTTGATACCTCCATCGCCCATCTGGCGGGGGCGATGGGCAAACCCGTTTGGATATTGCTGCCGTTCAATGCCGATTGGCGTTGGTTGACTGATAGAAACGACAGCCCTTGGTATCCATCCGCACGTTTGTTTAGACAACCAGCGATTGGTGATTGGCACAGCGTACTGATGAAC
>JAGKXB010000004.1:0-82576 GCA_021151485.1 Oxalobacteraceae bacterium
CTTTATTAGTTGCAATATATAAATTGTAAAATTAACAATAATGTTGTCAATTGTAAAACTTATTGGCGCATATTTTCAATTTATTTCTGCTTTGCGTTTCACCGATACGGTTATCAAACAATGCACTTCATCAACACTGCACAGCGAGTGACTGGCGTGTCTAAGCAATGTTACGGTTTTAATTAGGTTGCGCTTATAGGATAGTGCGTACAACAAAAGCCCATAAACACTCTGGGCTAAGCAGAGGCAATCCACTCCAGCAAAGGAATAGTAGCTGGCAACAATGGGCTAACCGATACCTGGCCTTGCCAGGCAAAAGCCTGACCTTCCAAGCTTTGTGGTTCACCTTGCCATTCTCGACTGATATAGAAATGCAAGTGCACGTGCGCATGCGGATACACGTACGCGACGCCGCACCATGCTTGTGCGGAGAGAATTTGTACGCCCAACTCTTCCAGGAATTCGCGTTTTAACGCATCCAAAATGGTTTCATTGGGCTCAACTTTGCCACCTGGAAATTCCCAATAGCCCGCATATGGTTTACCAACTGGGCGCTGCGCCAGCAGGACGTCACCGTTCGGTTTGATGAGAATGCCGACCGCCACATCAATCGGCGAGGATAAAGACATATCGTGCAAATTCAGCCTAACAACGCTGATGAATCAAGAGCGATAATCCGCATTGATCTTCACGTACTCAGTGGACAAATCACAAGTCCACACAGTCGCTGCAGCATGACCGCGTGCCAGTTTGACAGAAATAGTAATTTCACTTTGCTTCATGACACGTTGACCATCTGATTCTTGGTAGTCGGGATGACGGCCACCATCTTTGGCCACCCACACATCATCCAAATATAAGTTCAATTTGCTGACATCAAGATCGTCTACACCGGCATAACCAATCGCCGCCAAAATACGCCCCAAGTTGGGATCAGAAGCAAAAAAAGCAGTTTTAACTAAAGGAGAATGGGCAATCGAATAAGCGATTTTGCGGCACTCCTCGCTATTTTTGCCCTCCTCCACTTTCACCGTAATGAACTTAGTTGCACCTTCGCCATCACGTACGATCATTTGCGCCAACTTTTGTGCCAAAGCGATGACTGCTTTTGACAAAGCAACATATTCCGGACTGTCGATGCTATCGATACGCAGCTTTGCTACGCCACTAGCAATGAGCATGAATGAATCATTGGTCGACGTATCACCGTCAACGGTGATGCAATTAAAAGAAGCATCTGCCACCTGTTTGATCAAATGATCCAACACAGCCTGCGACACTTGCGCGTCCATCGCCAGAAAACCCAACATGGTCGCCATATTCGGTTTAATCATTCCGGCACCTTTGCTGATACCAGTCAACGTGATGGTCGTACCATTAATTTGAAGCGTATCCGATGCTGCTTTGGGTAAAGTATCCGTCGTCATGATAGATGCCGCGGCATCGTACCAATGATTTTCAGCCAAATTGGCAACTGCTTGTGGCAAACCGGCTTTGATTCTGGTGATCGGCAGCGGCTCCAAAATCACACCGGTGGAAAACGGCAAGATCTGGGATGGATCACAAGCCAATAACTCGGCTAAGGCCACACAAGTTGCTTCCGCATCCGCTAAACCTGCCGCTCCTGTACCAGCATTAGCATTGCCAGTATTCACCACCAAAGCACGCACGGGATGAGTAACAGAAGTACGCGCCAAATGCGTTTTACAGACCTGCACTGGAGCAGCACAAAAACGATTAGCGGTAAAAACACCTGCAACTGTTGCAGTTGGTGCCAAACGCATCACTAGCAAATCTTTACGATTTTGCTTACGAATGCCTGCCTCGGCATAACCTAGTTCAACACCCGGTACAGGCTGTAAATCAGCCGCAGTGAAAGAAGGAAAATTAACTGCCATGATTCTTATCTTTAAATCTCAATCAAACAACCAAATCAACGCCACATCAAACTAAGCTGCCATGGCATTGCTTATATTTTTTGCCACTACCACAAGGACACATATCATTACGTCCCACTTTTGGCACATCCGACTCATTTTGCCCACCTTGCGCCAAAGATTGCGCATCACTAGCTGGCGCCAGCAACGTTTCTGGTGAGGCATCAGGATTGAAGTCAGCATGCTGATAATGAATATTCGAAACATCTAACTGCGTCAAGGCGGCCTCCGCTTCTGCCTCCATTTCTTCACGTGATCGAATAGGTAACGTCATGACAGTCTTGATGACTTCACCTTTGATCAACGCCAGCATTTGGGCAAACAACTCAAATGCTTCACGTTTATATTCTTGCTTAGGGTTCTTTTGCGCATAACCACGCAAATGAATTCCTTGACGCAAATGATCCAATGCAGCCAAATGTTCACGCCAGTGACTATCAATACTTTGCAGCATCACACTGCGCTCAAAACCAGCAAAACCTTCATAACCGACCATGTCGACCCTGCCTTGATAAACCTGGTCAACCACAGTCAGGAGACTAGAAAGTAATTCATGCTCATCCAAATTTGGATCTGCTTCCAACATCGCAACGAAAGGTACGTCAAGTTGCCACTCACTCGCCAATACATCTTGCAACGACGCAAGATCCCACTGCTCTTCCATCGAATCAAGCGGAACAAAATTGCGGAAAACATCCGTAAATACGCCATGGCGCAAAGAGGTAATCATTTCAGAAATGTCACTTGCCATCAGCAACTCATTACGCTGCTGGTAAATCACTTTGCGCTGATCGTTGGCCACATCATCATATTCCAGCAATTGCTTACGAATATCAAAGTTGCGCGCCTCCACCTTACGTTGCGCAGATTCAATTGAGCGCGACACGATGCCAGCCTCAATTGGCTCGCCTTCTGGCATTTTTAATCTATCCATAATCGCGCGCACACGATCACCAGCAAAGATGCGCAACAATGGATCATCTAAAGACAAATAAAAACGTGAAGAACCAGGATCACCCTGACGGGCAGCACGTCCACGCAACTGATTATCGATACGACGTGATTCATGACGCTCAGTACCGATAATATGCAAACCACCTGCGCTCACCACCGCATCATGCAAAGATTGCCATTCATCACGTAACTGCTGCGCCTGCGCTGCTTTTTCGGCTTCAGACAAATCGGGATTCGCCTCAATGACTTGCACCTGCTTACCGACATTCCCACCCAATACGATATCGGTACCTCGACCAGCCATATTCGTTGCAATCGTAATCGCTTTAGGACGACCAGCCTGCGCAATAATTTCCGCCTCACGTGCATGCTGTTTAGCATTCAATACGTTATGGGGCAACTTAGCTTGCGTCAAAATTTCAGCCAACAATTCAGAGTTCTCAATCGAAGCTGTTCCCACCAATGTAGGCTGACCACGATCGTAGCAATCCTGAATATCCGCCAGAACAGCTTTATACTTTTCTTCTGCTGATTTGTAGACTTGATCCTGCCGGTCCTTGCGCTGATTGGGACGATTTTGTGGCACAACCACTGTTTCCAAACCATAAATTTCCTGGAATTCGAACGCTTCAGTATCCGCGGTTCCCGTCATTCCCGATAATTTGGTGTACATACGGAAATAATTCTGGAATGTAATCGACGCCAAGGTTTGATTTTCATTTTGAATCTTGACGCCCTCTTTGGCCTCTACCGCTTGATGCAAGCCATCCGACCAGCGACGCCCACTCATCAAACGACCAGTAAATTCATCAACGATCACAATTTCATTGTTTTGCACCACATAATGCTGATCTTTGAAATACAAAGTATGCGCACGTAAAGCAGCGTATAAGTGATGAATCAAGGTAATGTTGGCAGCATCGTAAAGCGATGCACCTTCTGGCAACAAACCCATTTCCATCAATATTTTTTCAGCCTTATCATGCCCAGCTTCAGTCAATAAGACTTGATGTGATTTTTCATCTTTAACGTAATCACCCGGCACTTCAATCCTGCCAGTGCCATCCGATGTTTCCTCACCAATTTGCAAAGTTAGCAAACCAGGCACACTATTGAGCTTGAGATAAAGTGCATTATGATCTTCAGCCTGACCAGAAATAATCAGAGGCGTTCTCGCCTCATCAATCAAGATGGAGTCAACTTCATCAACCACAGCAAAATTCAAACCACGCTGTACGCGCTCTTCCTCGCTGTACACCATGTTGTCACGTAAATAATCGAAACCAAATTCATTATTCGTACCGTACGTAATGTCTGCCAAATACGCAGCTTGCTTATCAGCATGCTCCATTTGTGACAGATTGATGCCGGTAGTCAACCCTAACCAGCCGTACAATGTTCCCATCCACTCGGCATCACGCTGTGCTAAGTAATCATTCACCGTCACGACATGCACGCCGGCGCCAGATAAAGCATTCAAATACGCTGGCAAAGTCGCCATCAGCGTCTTGCCTTCGCCCGTACCCATTTCAGCAATTTTGCCTTCATGCAACACCATTCCACCAATCAGCTGCACATCGAAGTGGCGCATCTTCAAAACACGACGGCTTGCCTCACGGCAAACAGCAAAGGCTTCTGGCAATAAGTCAGACAAACTTTCACCATTCGCAATGCGCGCCTTGAATGCAGGCGTCTTAGCCTGCAACTCAGCATCCGACAACTTTTCCATCGCGGGTTCCAGCGCATTAATTGCGCGCACGGTTTTTTGATATTGCTTAATTAAGCGCTGATTGCGGCTACCGAAAATCTGGGTCAGTAATGACATACGTAAATTCTTGAAAAAAGCGCCGGAAACTTTAAAACGCTCAAACCCAAGCCCGGCTGTGGCAAAAGATCGCGATTTTATCACGCGTGCTGACCAAGTTTGGGCAATTAGCCAAGAAACAATAGTCGATCATGAAAATCCCCAAAAATTTAGGCGTTCTTCGTTCGCATTACATCGAATCAATCTGCAATCATGATCCGCCACAAATAGCTATACTGCTCGGCCATTTGTATTTAGCTTTGTGTCGCCCAGAGAAATGAAAAAAACCCAATCCAATCCTCTTTTTTCCCCTACCGGTGCAGTGGATTATTTACGCACGCATGACGCAATCGCAACGCTCCTGCCTACAGTAAAACGCTTGATTGGATTGCAAGCTGATTGCAACGCCGCCTTACCTGCGATGTTTCATGACTGCAAAGTTTTGCAATTTGATGACGGCACATTGGTATTGTCCATGCCAAACGCGGCCCTGGCAGCCAAACTAAAACACCAATTACCAAAATTACAACACATTCTGATTCAATCAGGCTGGCAGGTCGAAGCGATACGCATGAAAATACAAATGCGGCCCAACTTCACCGCACCCGCATCCTCACCGCGCAAAAACTTGATTTTGCCCAGATTGGCCATCACGGCGCTATCCACATTAAGTGATGGATTAGAAAAATCCACTCGAAACGAAGCGCTGAAGTCAGCGCTACTGACTATGTTGTCACGTCATCGTTGATGTTGCAGTAGATCATTCCCACAACTTAATTCAATGCCCACTCTCTAGCAGTTTGGGACTGATAAGACGGTGGCGCGGATTCCAGTGTGTCAAAGGTAACAATCTCATACGTCTCTGGTTGCGCTAACAAAGCACGCAGTAATTGATTGTTCAAACCATGGCCTGATTTGTGCGCGGTATAGTTGGCTAATAGCGGATGGCCGATGAGATATAAATCGCCGATCGCATCTAAAATTTTATGGCGCACGAATTCGTTTTCGTAGCGCAAACCATCGGTATTCAGAATACGGTAATCATCCATCACAATCACGTTATCGACTGAACCGCCACGCGCCAAACCTAAATCGCGCAGGTTTTCGACATCCTGCATAAATCCGAACGTGCGTGCGCGTGAAACGTCCTGCACGTAAGACATTTCGCTGAAATCGATCTCGGCAAACTGCCCAGTACTATCCACGGCAGGGTGATTGAACTCAATAAAAAAGTTCAGTTTAAAACCATTAAACGGTTCAAGGCGGGCCCATTTTTTACGGTCGCCCTGCCCTTCGGATACTTCTACTGTTTGTTTAACGCGGATAAATTTTTTCGCACACTGTTGCTCGTGCAAACCCGCTTGTTGAAGCAGAAAAACAAAGGAAGATGCCGATCCATCCATGATGGGAATTTCTTCTGCGCTGACATCGATATACAAATTATCAATACCCAAACCAGCGCAAGCCGACATGATGTGCTCCACGGTCGAGACTTTGGCACCATTCGACATCAACGTAGACGCCATTCTGGTATCACCCACCGCCGTTGCAGAAGCAGGGAAATTCACCACAGGTTCAAGATCGACACGGCGAAATACGATTCCGGTATCGGGCGCGGCGGGGTGTAGCGTCAAAGCGACCTTCGTGCCGGAGTGCAATCCGACTCCTACACTTTTGACCACATTTTTGATAGTGCGTTGTTTTAACATCGTTGGATTATAGCAATTTAATGATTGTTATTGTTTTTGCACGCATGATGGGGATTGCGGCCTTGCAAGCCATAAAAAAACGACGCTAGTTCAATGCGAACCAGCGTCGTTTTTATTGGCTTGGTTAAATTTAATTAACCTAGTTGTCCCAACAAAGTTTCCGCATTGGACACTTCAAATTTGCCGCTTTGTTCGACGTTTAATTGTGTAACAACACCATTTTCCACCAACATCGAATAACGCTGTGAGCGTGTGCCCATGCCAAATTTACTCAAATCCACATCCAGACCCAATGCCTTGGCATAGGTAGCATTACCATCCGCCATCATGCGAACAACACCGGTCGCTTTTTGATCACGGCCCCAAGCACCCATGACAAAGGCGTCATTAGCAGCAACACACCAGATTTCACTCACACCTTTAGCCTTGAAAGCATCAGCATGTTGTACATAACCAGGCACATGTTTTTCAGAGCAAGTCGGTGTAAATGCACCGGGTACGGCGAAAATAACAATCTTTTTATCTTTGACGCTATCTAATACATTGACGCTATTTGGACCTAACGCACAACCTTTTGTTTCAATGTCAATAAATTCTGTCAACGTCGCTTCAGGTAAACGATCACCAATTTTAATAGTCATAAAATTTCCTTATAACTCGAGAAGAATTAATCCGCCTGTTTACGCAAGAAGGCTGGAATGTCGTACGTTTCCATGCCATTTTTCTCCAATGCACGCACGGTATCGGAAGCAGACTCACGACGCCATACTGCTGGGGCTTTCAGCCCCTCAAATGTTGGCGCTGCCGCCACGGATGTTGCCGCCAATCCCAAACCTGCCGAAGCAGCAGATGGACTCACTGCCATCACTGGCTCATTGTGCGTACCTGTACGCAACATAGGCTGTACTAATTGCATTGGTTTTTTCGCACGTCCCAAACCAGTGGCTACCACTGTCACACGAATATCGTCGCCCATGGTGTCGTCGTAAGCAATCCCTTGTGCAATTGATGCATCAGGTGCAGCAAAAGCGCGCACTGCCGCCATGACTTCCTTGATTTCTTTACCCTTCAAACCATGGCTGGCAGTCACATTGACCAACACACCACGTGCACCGGACAAATCGATACCATCCAACAATGGGGATGCGACTGCTTGTTCTGCAGCAATACGAGCACGATCTGGACCAGAGGCTGTTGCAGTTCCCATCATGGCCTTACCTTGCTCGCCCATAATCGTTTTGACGTCGTTAAAGTCGACGTTAATATGGCCAGGCACATTGATAATTTCAGCAATCCCTGCCACCGCGTTGTTCAACACATCATCCGCATGTTGCAGCCACTCCATCATGCTGTCGTCTTCGTAAATCTCTTCCAGCTTTTCATTCAAAATAATGATGAGGGAATCAACATGTTGCGACAAGGCTTCCAAACCCTCATCGGCGATATCCATACAACGTTGACCTTCGTAAGAAAAAGGCTTGGAAACCACGGCCACTGTCAATGCACCCAATGATTTAGCAATTTCCGCCACAATGGGGGCAGCACCAGTACCGGTACCACCACCCATGCCAGCAGCCAAAAACACCATGTGCGCGCCGCGCAATGAATCTTCGATGCGAGCACGGGACTCTTCTGCCAATTGACGACCCACTTCTGGTTTCATCCCAGCGCCCAACCCAGTCTCACCAATCTGAATCACGTTATGCGCTTTGGACAATAACAATGCTTGCGCATCGGTATTGGCAGCAATAAATTCAACGCCAGACACGCCCTTGTTAATCATGTGCTGAACGGCATTGCCACCCGCACCACCAATACCTACCACCTTAATCACGGTGCCTTGTGTTGCACTATCTACCATATCAAAATCCATCATGTACCCCTCTATCTTAATGTGAAGCTTTCAGTCGCTAAGCATCGCGCGATGTGACGGCTAGCGACTGAAAACTACAATCCAATCAAAAAATAATTTTTACGACCCAAAAAATCAAACCCAACCCAACCACAAAAAACTTAAAACACACTTGCATTTAATCTACATCTAGAAAACGAGAAAAGTTGCCACAAAAAAACTCTTTACTATAATCGATAAACCCAACCCATTAGCGTATTTGTGGAAATATCACTATCAAAAATTACCTAAAAACCACTCTTTCATACGCTGTACAAACGCACCAGCGGATCCTTGTTGCCTGGTAACGATATGACCACGCAAATATTGCTTCTTTGCTTCCAACAACAAACCCAATACTGTCGAATAACGCGGACTACGCACCACATCGGCCAACTGCCCGCGATATTCCGGTGTGCCTAAACGTGCTGGCTTTAAAAAGATGTCCTCCGCCAAAGCGACCATACCCGGCATGAGTGCCGAACCACCCGTCAGTACAACACCACTGGACAACACATCCTCATACCCTGACTCGCGCACTACCTGATGTACTAGTGCAAACAACTCTTCAACACGTGGTTCAATCACTGCGGCCAAAGCCTGCTTAGATAAGCTACGTGGGCCACGATCACCCAAACCTGGCACTTCCAAATTTTCTGTCGCATCTGCCAATTCTTGCTTGGCAACGCCATAGCGCAATTTGATTTCTTCCGCTTCTGAAGTTGGCGTACGCAACGCCATGGCAATATCATTCGTAATTTGATCCCCCGCAATCGGGATCACCGCAGTATGGCGAATCGCGCCTTCCGTAAAGATCGCAACATCAGTCGTACCACCGCCAATATCAATCAACACCACGCCTAACTCTTTTTCATCCAACGTCAACACGGCATCAGCAGATGCCATTGGCTGCAAAATCAAATCGGATACTTCCAATCCACAACGGCGAACACATTTGACAATGTTTTGTACCGCCGACACCGCACCCGTAACAATATGAACTTTCACTTCAAGGCGAATACCACTCATGCCGATAGGTTCGCGCACATCTTCTTGATTATCGACAATAAATTCTTGCGGCACGGTATGCAGCAATTGTTGATCAGTCGGAATATTCACCGCCTTGGCAGTTTCAATCACACGTGCCACGTCGGTTGCCGTGACTTCTTTTTCTTTGATCGCCACCATTCCGCTGGAATTGAAGCTACGAATATGGCTACCAGCAATTCCCGCATAAACATTGCGAATTTTGCAATCTGCCATCAATTCCGCTTCCTCTAATGCGCGCTGAATTGATTCAACTGTGGCTTCGATATTCACCACCACGCCTTTTTTCAAACCTTTGGATTCGTGCTGCCCCAAACCGATCACTTCATGTCTTCCGTCCGGCATAACTTCGGCCACCACAGCCACCACTTTTGAAGTGCCAATATCAAGGCCGACGATCAAATTTTTTACGTCTTTTGTCATATTATCTCGATCAATTTTTGTACTTGTTATTGACGTTTATTTACGTTATTTATTTTTTGTTTTACTTGTTTTATTTGTTTTACTTATTTTCAAAGCCAAACCATTCGGATAACGCATATCCACTTGCCGTACGCTATCTATCTTGTCTTGGAAACGGGTAAGCAATTGCGGATAAATCGCAACCAAACGATCGACCCGCTCCTTCAATGTGCTAGTACTCTGCTCACGCCCCAACTCAACTTGCCAGCCATTATTCAATTTAACAGACCAAGCATAACGATTAGACAATTGCACCGACTCAGGCACCAACTTGATAGGCGCAAACCAGTTACGCAACTCGACAAAACGCGCGACTACTTCTTTTTCATGCCCCTCTGGCCCAGAAAACTCTTGCAACGGACCATGCTCTTCAGCCTCCGCCAAATTGGCGGTAAACACATCACCCTGCACCGACAACAAACGGCCATCATCTCCCCAAGTACCTAAGGGATGATGCTCTTCCAACGTCACAATCAATTGATTTGGCCATGCACGACGTACAGTTGCCTTGCGCACCCAAGGCACCGCCTCAAAAGCAAGGCGTACCGAATCTAAGTTGGCGGTAAAAAAATTACCGCGTATGCGTGGAATCGCCGTACTTCTGATAGTCAGTGCATTGACATGCAGTAACTGTGTATTTGCAGGACTTTCTATGCGAATAACTTTGAGGGCAAAAACAGGTCTTTGCACCAGCCACCAGCCACCAGCCAGCAATAAAGCAAGCATCAAAAAAGCCAACACCGCATGCGTTGCCGCATTCAGCATTTTAATGTCCTGCCACATAGTCTTCCATCATAACATTGATGCCCAATAATTGCTTATTTACCAATTGATTATTGTATATATACATTCCACATATTGACTGTGTTTATAGTGCTAAACAGCCCAATCCAATGTCGCAGAACGCAAAATTTCCACACACAAATCCTCATACGAGAAACCCGCTACTTTGGCGGCCATTGGAACCAAAGAATGACTAGTCATCCCAGGCGAAGTATTGATTTCCAACAAAAATGCCCGATTGTCCGTTGCACGCACCATCACATCCACGCGACTCCAACCACGACAACCCAACGCACGGTAACTCGCCAACGCTAGGGCCTGAATTTCTTTTTCTTGCTCTGGCTGTAAACCACATGGACACAAATACTGCGTCTCATCGGAAAAATATTTATTTTGATAATCGTAATTAGCGTCCGGCGCAATAATACGAATGACAGGTAATGCCTTGGCTTGATCGCCGCTCCCCAAAATAGCGCAAGTCAATTCCATACCAGCAATAAATTCTTCTGCGATCACTGCCTTGTCAAACTTTGCGGCCAAGGCAAAAGCAGCAGGCAATTGATCCACACTCGTCACTTTGGTTAATCCCAAAGTAGAGCCCTCATGAACCGGTTTAACGATCAAGGGCAAACCCAAACTATCAGCAACTGCTTGCCAATTTGATTGCGCATTAAGCAAATAAAAACGTGGCGTCGACAAACCCTCGGCGAGCCAAATACGCTTGGTCATGGCTTTATCCATTGCCACGGATGATGCCAACACGCCTGGTCCGGTATAAGGAAGCCGCAATTGCTCCAAGGCACCTTGCAAACTACCATCTTCACCATGCCGCCCATGCAAGGCGATAAACACACGATCAAATTTTTCCGCTGCCAATTGCGCCAAATCACGCTGCGCTGGATCAAACGCATGCGCATCAATGCCTTTGCTTTGTAAGGCTTGCAATACGCCTTGGCCCGACATCAAGGATATTTCACGCTCGGCGGAACGACCACCAAACAATACCCCGACTTTGCCAAAATTGTGATCCGTGTGTTTCATATACTTTTCCTGCCCATCTTAATTAACTAATTAACATTTATTTATTCTAATGACCGCATTTAACACATTACTGCATCAAATTACTGCATCAATTTAGCTGGTATACCGCTAATCGATCCCGCACCCATGGTGATGACAACGTCCCCCCCCTGAATCAGACTCAAAATACTAGCTGGCATATCCGCCATGTTTTCCACGAATACGGGCTCCACCTTGCCCACTACCCGCACCGCACGCGCCAACGCCCGTCCATCGGCTGCCACGATAGGTTGCTCGCCTGCGGCATACACTTCCGCCAACACCAAAGCATCCGCAGTAGAAAGCACTTTGACAAAGTCTTCAAACAAATCACGGGTACGCGTATAACGATGTGGCTGGAATACCAACACCACGCGTCGTCCAGGATACGCGCCACGCGCAGCTGCCAGTGTTGCGGCCATTTCAATCGGATGGTGACCATAGTCGTCGACCAAAGCAAACGAAGCATTCGAGGCATTCGACTTGCCATCCAATGCGGATGATGTTGGCAATGCAATTTCACCATGGCGAGTAAAGCGCCGCGCTACACCATTAAATTGCTCCAATGCTTTTTGCGTCGCCGCATCATCCACACCGATTTCACGCGCAATTGCAATCGCAGCACAAGCATTTTGTACATTATGCATACCAGGCTGATTCAAGCGTACCTGCATGGTGGGATAGCCTTCTTGCAGCACGGTAAACAACATATAACCATCAACCGCCTGCGGATCGACTGCACGCACTTCCGCCTCCTCATGGAAACCATAGGTGGTAATCGGCTTAGAAATCGATGGCATGATTTCACGCACATGCACATCGTCAAGACACAACATCACGCGGCCATAAAATGGCAAACGCTGAGTAAATTCGATAAACGCTTGTTTTAATTTGGCGAAATCATGGCCATACGTTTCCATATGGTCAGCATCGATATTGGTAATGACCTCGATGACGGGCAGTAAATTCAAAAATGATGCATCCGACTCATCCGCTTCGGCGACGAAAAAATCACCGCCCCCCAATTTTGCATTCGCACCCACGCTATTTAAACGACCACCGATCACATAAGTCGGATCAAATCCACCCTGCGCTAACACACTGGCTACCAAACTGGTCGTTGTCGTTTTGCCGTGTGTCCCAGCAATCGCAATACCTTGTTTTAATCGCATCAACTCCGCCAACATGACCGCACGTGGCACAATGGGGATGTGTTTTTCGCGCCCAGCAAGCACTTCCGGATTATCAGCTTTGACCGCACTCGATACCACGATGGCATCCACATCATCGACATGCTGGACCGCATGACCTTGCATCACGCGCGCACCCAAGTTGGACAAGCGCTGCGTCACCGCATTGCTGCTGACATCCGAACCAGAAACGCTGTAGCCCAAATTAAGCAACACTTCGGCGATGCCGCTCATACCGCTGCCGCCTATGCCTACAAAATGGATGTTTTTAACCTTATGTTTCATCGTGCTTTCACTCGTGCTTTCACTTTTTCGCTACTTGTTCCAATACATTGGCAATGCGTTGATCCGCATCACGCACACCTATCGCGTAGGCTTTTTGCGCCATCGTGCCGCAATCCTCGCGCGTGATGGTTTGCAACAAATCCGCTAACTTAGCTGGATTCAATTCACTTTGTGGCAAATGCAAAGCGGCTTTTTGTTCGGCCATCCACACCGCATTGTTGCGTTGATGCGAGGTGGTCGAAGCTAATAATGGCACTAGCACACTAGCCACACCCGCAGCAGTCAACTCCGATACCGTAATCGCTCCAGCACGACAAATCACCACATCCGCTTGCGCATAACGGGCTGGCATATCATCAATAAAATCCAGCACCTCCGCATTGACTTGTGCATTTGCATACAAAGTACGCAAGGCATCCACATGCTGCTTACCAGATTGATGCGTGACGATGGGCCTGATCGCCTCAGGCAACAAAGCTAAGGCAGCTGGCACGCACTCATTCAATACTTTGGCGCCTAAACTACCGCCCACTACCAACACGCGCAACACACCTTGACGCGCAGCATAACGCTCGGCAACAGTCGGTAAATGCAACATATCTTGGTGCACTGCATTACCCGTCACCAACGCTTTATTCTTAGCCCAACCAAAATCAGCGGCAAAACCAAACAAAACCCGCTGCGCAAACGGAGACAATATTTTGTTGGATAACAACAAAGCCGCATCTGCATTCATCAACACCACTGGAATACCGCGCAACTTCGCCATCAAACCGCCAGGCACCGTGACATAACCACCCATGCCCAACACCAAATCTGGCTTGCTCCGCCCCAAAGAGCGAAAACACAACAAACAACTAAACAACAAGCGCCACACACCACTCAGTGCATGACGCCACCCCTTGCCACGCAAATTGGCAAGAGGAATCAAATCCATATCGATCCCATGTTGCGGCACAATATCGCGCTCCATGCCCTGCGTCGTCCCCAACCACGAAACCTGCCAACCACGCGCTTGCATCGCACGTGCAATCGACAAACCAGGAAAAATATGTCCGCCCGTTCCCGCCGCCATGATCAATAGTCGCTTGGTACGCGTCATACCCGTCCTCCGCGCATTCGCACTCGGCTTTCGTAATCAATCCGTAACAAAATAGTGAGACCAACGCAATTAATTACCACGCCAGAACCACCATAACTCATCAATGGCAAGGTTAATCCTTTGGTAGGCAATAACCCCAAATTCACCCCCATGTTGATAAACGCTTGCACGCCGATCCAGATACCAATCCCTTTCGCGCACAATCCGGCAAAGATGGCATCCATTGCAATCGCCTGGCGGCCGATTTCAAAGGAACGCTTGATAACCCAGTAGAACATCAAAATCACCACCAACACACCGACAAAACCCAATTCCTCGCCAATCACCGCTAATAAGAAATCAGTATGCGCTTCTGGTAAATAATGTAATTTTTCTACACTTGCACCCAAACCAACACCAAATAATTCACCACGGCCAAATGCAATCAGTGAATGCGACAGTTGATAGGCTTTACCTAAGGCGTTTTCTTCTGTCCATGGATTCAAGTAAGCAAAAATACGCTCGCGTCGCCATGGCGATAAAAGAATCACAAGACTAAAGATACCTACTAGCGTGGCACTAATACCCCCAAACCAAATACCATTAATGCCGCCTAAAAACAAAATACCCATGGCAATGCAAACAATCACCCCAAATGCGCCCAAATCTGGTTCTAGTAACAGCAGCAAACCTACCAAAGCCACAGCGCTAGCCAAAGGTAAAAAGCCCTTGGTTAATTTATGCATGTATTGCTGCTTACGCACCGTATAGTCCGCTGCGTACAACACGATGAACAGCTTCATGAATTCCGATGGTTGTACATTGAACACCTTAAATGACAACCAACGCTTGGCGCCATTCACGCCTTTTCCTACACCAGGAATCAACACCAATGCCAACACAACCAAGGTAACAACAAAAAGATAAGGTGCCCAACGCTGCCAAGTTTGCACAGGAATCCGGAACATAAAAACCGACACCAACAAGGAAACCAAAATATACAAAGCTTGTCGTGTCAAAAAATAAGAATTTTTGTAATTGGCGTATTTGGGTGAATCAGGTAGTGCAATCGAAGCCGAATACACCATCACCATGCCAAACAACATCAATAAAACAACGACCCAAATCAATGGCATGTCCAACTCTGTCATGCTGGAACGATGTGTACGTCCAGACACACCATTAAACGTGCCATTGGAGGATGAAAATAGGGAAGACAATTTCATGCCATCACCTCACCACGCGAAAAGGCAAGCTCACGCACTGCATCCACAAACACTTGTGCTCTATGGACGTAGTTTTGGAACATATCCAAGCTGGCACAAGCGGGGGACAATAAAACTGCATCGCCTTCTTGCGCGATGGCTGCCGCGCTTTGTACAGCGTGCTCCAGGTCGATGCAATCGAACAAAGGAATACTGGATTTTTCTAGTGTTGCACGTAGGATAGGTGCATCTTTCCCGATCAAAAATACGGCACGTGTATAACGCTGAACAGGCGCGATCAAAGGCGCAAAATCTTGCCCTTTGCCATCGCCACCAGCAATCAAGACTAGACGTTGCTGAGTACCACTTTGCATCACGCCTAAACCAGCCAATGCTGCCACCGTCGCACCGACATTGGTCCCTTTGCTGTCATCATAATAAGCAATACCAGCAATCGTAGTGACCAATTCCACCCGATGCGGCTCGCCTGGATATTCGCGCAAACCTGCCAATAATGGCGCAAATGGCAAATCAATCGCACGACATAAAGCCAAGGCCGCAAGCGCATTCATGGCATTGTGTTGACCTCGGATTTTTAACCCATCTACTGGCATTAAATGTTGTAGAACTTGTTTTGATTGTTCTTCTTGTTCAGCGACAGACAACCATGTAATGCTGCCTTCATGACACAAACCAAAACAACCTGCTTGTGTTGGCGCATGTAAGCCAAAAGTAGTGATTGGAGAAGATGCAAATGAAGACGCCCCCATTTGCATTACTTTTTCATCTTCACGATTCAAGACACGTGCAGTATGACGGCCAAAAATCCTGGCCTTATCTGCCACATAAGCATCCATGCTGCCATGCCAATCGAGATGGTCCTGCGAGACATTTAATACCGTCGCCGCATCGGCCTCCAGACTGTATGTCGTATGAAGTTGGAAGCTGGATAACTCCAATACCCACACTTGCGGCAACACATCGTCGTCTAACACATTACGCAATACTTCCAACACCGCTGGACTGATATTGCCCGCCACTTGCACCGTCAATCCGGCGTGCCGGCACAACAATCCGGTCAAACGTGTCACGGTGGTTTTACCATTGGTGCCGGTAATCGCAATGACTTTGGGAGCATAAGCACGAGTCGTTCGCAATGCTGTCAATGCTTGCGCGAACAACTCAATTTCTCCCCATACCGGTATGTTCTTTTGTTGTGCTGCTGGCAAAAGCAATGCCAACTCACGCGCCGGCGCTAGACCTGGGCTTAATGCAACAAAATCTATTCCGTCCAATAAAGCAGGAGAAAATACCTGGATATCATCACCAACATCAGTACCACCGATAAATTCCACTCCAGGAAACAGGGTACGCAATGCCGGCAAACGCTGCGGCACTGCACGGGTGTCGGCGACACGCACAATGGCGCCGCAACGCGCTAGCCATTGCACCATCGCCAGGCCGGATTCTCCTAGCCCTAGCACCAACACATGTTTTCCCTGGTAATTCATAGAATAAATATCTATCAACCTAATTTATTAACGCAATTTCAACGTAGACAAACCAAACAACACCAACATCATGGTGATAATCCAAAAACGCACCACGACTTGCGTTTCTTTCCAACCTTTTTGCTCAAAATGATGATGCAACGGTGCCATCAAAAAGAAACGGCGACCGACGCCATAACGCCTTTTTGTATATTTGAAATAACTCACCTGAATCATGACGGAAATAGTTTCCACCACAAAAATCCCACCCATGATGAACAAAACAATCTCTTGTCGAACAATGACAGCAATCGTCCCCAACCCCGCTCCCAATGCCAACGCACCGACATCCCCCATAAACACACGTGCAGGATGGGCGTTAAACCAAAGAAATGCCAAACCAGCGCCCGCCATTGCACCGCAAAAAATCAATAATTCACCAGCCCCTGGAATATGCGGAATAAACAAATATTTTGAGTAAGTCGCACTCCCCGTCAAATAAGCAAAAATCCCCAAAGCCGAACCCACCATGATGGTCGGCATAATCGCCAATCCATCCAAACCATCGGTTAAATTAACTGCATTGCTAGTACCCACAATCACAAAATACGTCAACGCAATAAAACCCCACACCCCCAACGGATAGCTGACACTTTTAATGAAAGGCACAATCAAATCCGCCTTGGGAGGCAAATCCATACTGAAGCCTGATTGCACCCAAGCCGCGAACAATTCCCACACCTTAGTGTTAGTCGGAGCAGAAACAGAAAACGCCAGATAAACTGCGGCGACAATACCAATCATGGATTGCCAAAAATACTTCTCTGCCGATCGCATCCCGTTCGGATCTTTATAAACCACTTTGCGGTAATCATCGGCCCAGCCCACGGCGCCATAACCCAATGTCACAATCAACACGATCCAGATGAAGCGATTCGACAAATCCGCCCAAAGCAAAGTCGATACACCAATCCCAATCAAAATCAACACACCGCCCATGGTGGGCGTACCAGACTTGACCAGATGCGTTTGTGGGCCATCTTGACGCACAGCTTGACCAACCTTCAATCTGGTCAACATGCGTATCACCGCTGGGCCAGCAATCAAGCCAATTGCCAATGCCGTCATGGTGGCAAACACCGCACGAAAGGTAATAAAGCTAAAGACCCGCAATAGGCCCAAATCCTGTTTAAAAAATTGCGCTAGCCAAAGCAACATAATTAATGAAATCCTTGCGATGTTGATTCCGGCTTACCGGCTTGATCGATTAAATACTGCACCACACGTTCCATTTTCATAAAACGCGATCCTTTTACCAATATTGTTGGGTTTGAAACCGTTGTTGTAGCATTCACCGTATTGATGATGCGATCAATTGCAGCGCACAAAGCATCGATACTTTCGGAATGATTCGTCGATACACCGAACGCTTGCGCGCTGTAGGACGCCAACTGCCCCAGAGTCAACAAATAATCTATCTGGTGACTACGGGCATACTCACCAATTTCTTCATGAAACTGTCGCCCTTGATGACCCACCTCACCCATATCACCCAAAATTAAGATACGTGGTGAAGACGCCTGAGCCAGCACATCAATCGCCGCACGAACTGAATCGGGATTCGCGTTATAGGTATCGTCGATCACCCTCACACCTTGCCGGCCAGCTTTGGATTGCAAACGCCCTTGCACTGAGGTAAACGATTCCAAGCCACGAATGATGGAAGAAGTCTGGATACCCAACGCATCAGTGCAAGCAATCGCTGCCAGGGCATTGCGCACATTGTGCTCACCCGCCACGTTTAACTGCAATGAAAAACTTCGTTGCCCCAACTTGACTTGTAGAGCACTCCCCAAGCCCATGTCTTTGCTTTGATACTGACAAGTCACATCGGCATCGGCAGCAAAACCAAAAGTCAGCACGCTGCGCTGCCCTGACGACATCGCCAATGCACGCCACAGTCCAGTATGCGCAGCATCCGCTGGAAACACCGCCACACCATCGGCTGGTAGGGCACTGATCACCGCACCATTTTCTTGCGCAACGGCATCGACATTTGCCATGAATTCCAAATGTTCACGCTGGGCGTTATTCACCAAAGCCACCTTTGCCTGCGCCATGTCGGCCAAAACGGCAATCTCACCGGGATGATTCATCCCCAGTTCAATCACCGCCGCCTGATGCATCGCCTGCAAGCGCAACAGAGTCAAAGGCACGCCAATATCATTATTAAAATTGCCCTGCGTGGCCAAATAATGCCCGGCACCAAACTCTGCCGCCAAAATAGAGGCGATCATTTCTTTAACCGTCGTTTTGCCATTGCTGCCGGTCACGGCAATCATGGGCAAATCAAATTGTTGCCGCCAATAGCGGCCCAACTGACCCAAGGCAAAACGTGTATCTGGGACCACAAACGCTGGCACTTTCAAACCAGGAGGAAGTTTTTCCACCATCACAGCAGCGACGCCTTGCGCCACTACTTGATCTAAGAAATCGTGTGCATCAAAACGCTCGCCGCGCAATGCGACAAACAGGCTATCTTTTGGCCCTGCTTTTCGACTATCGGTGATGACGTGCGTGAAGGTAGCGTCCTCTGTCATTACGGCATCTGGTATACACGACTTGAATTGCGACAATGACATTTTCATCATGCTCATCATATCCATCTTATTAACCCACCTTCTTCATGGTCGCGCGCGTTGCCAACGCCAATGCAGCATGATCAGTATCTGAGAATGACAATTTTTTGCCTTTGATTTCCTGATAGGTTTCATGCCCTTTACCAGCCAACAAAATGACGTCATTTTTTGCCGCATGTTTAACTGCGGACAAAATGGCAGCAGCTCTATCTTCGATTGCAACTACACTTAGTACGGTGTTTTGCGGATTTGTCATGCCCTGCACAACTTGCTGCATGATGACTTGTGGATCTTCACTACGTGGATTGTCACTAGTGACGATAATATGGTCCGCCATTTCTGCGATTGCCCCCATTTGCGGACGTTTGCCCGGATCACGATCACCACCACACCCAAACACGCACCACAACTGACCAGCACGCTCCTGTGCAACTGAGCGCAACGCCAGCAAAGTCTTTCCCAAGGCATCGGGTGTATGAGCGTAATCAATCACGACCATCGGCGCGTCCTGTCCCCCCAACTGTTCCATCCGCCCTGGCGCAGCGGTTAACTCTTCCAGTGCACTAATCGCGCGATTCCATGCGATGCCTTTAGCGAGCAAAGCGCCCAATACACCCAAAATATTACTGACGTTAAACAAACCCACCAATTGGGTTTTGACATGCGCACTACCAAAAGAAGAGCGCACATGAAACTCTGTCCCCGCATGACGACTACGAATGTCAGTCGCACGCAAAATCGGCACACCATCCAGCACGGCGTCGCTCACGCTATAAGCAATTAATTCAGCCTGATTATGCAAACGCTGCTGCATACGTCGTGCCAAACGCAAGCCCATAGGATCATCCAGATTCAATATCGCATGACGCAAACCCGGCCAATCGAACAAACGGGTTTTCGCCGCCTCATACGCTGCCATATCTACGTGGTAATCCAAATGATCGCGTGTCAAATTGGTAAACAAGGCCAGATCAATATGCATACCGTTCATACGCCCTTGATCCAAACCTATTGAAGATGCTTCCATGGCCAAAGTTTTAGCGCCCGCATCGCGCATTTCAGCTAATTTACGTTGCAATAGCACCGCATCCGGCGTGGTGTAACCGGTTGTTTCAAACTTCCCACTGCCACGCGTAAATACACCAGCGCCCAAAGTACCCAATACGGCGACAGGCTCTCCCAAACGCGACAAAGCGCTCGCCAACCATTGCGTGCACGAAGTTTTGCCATTAGTGCCCGTCACGGCGATGGTGTACATGCCAGCATCTGGCTGAGCGTAATAGGCATTCGCGATATAACCCGCCTGCATTTTCAAATCGGCCAATCCTAAATGCGGCACTGGTTGCGCACTTACACGGTACACAGCTTCCTCAGCACCATCTTTACCCGCTTCATACAAAATCGCCGCCGCACCATTTTGTACGGCATGCGCAATATATTGCCGACCATCAGCCGTATCCACATCACCTGGATAGGCAAAGAAAATATCACCCTGTTTCACCATACGTGAATCCGATATGCAATTCGCTTTAGGCGCCACGCTTTGCAACCATGTCAAAACTTGAGGCAAAGTCATCACATAACCTCCTCAGTTTTAGTAGGAATCACAATATTGGTAATACTGGAGTCCGGCGGTACATTGAGCGCCCGTAAAGCATGCGCGGCCACGACGGAAAACACGGGAGCTGCCACATCCCCCCCATAATGGCGGCCATTGGAAGGCTCATCAATCATCACCGCAATAATGATGCGCGGATCAGAAGCCGGCGCGAAACCGACAAAAGAGGCGACGTATTTATTCACATAACGACCACCCGCAATCTTCAATGCCGTACCAGTTTTACCACCTACGCGATAACCAGGTACCTGTGCTTTGGGGGCGGTTCCTTCTGGACTAACAACGGTTTCAAGCATGACACGCAAATCGTGCGCTGACTGCGCAGTAATCACATGCTGGCCGACCGGTAGTTCATTCACCTTCTGAAAAGACAAGGGAATCAAATCGCCATCACGCGCAAAAATCAAATAAGAACGTGCCAACTGAATCAAAGAAACAGAAATACCATGGCCATAGCTCATGGTCGCTTGCTCAATTGGGCGCCAAGTTTTAGGTGGTCGCACGCGACCCGCAACCGCCCCAGGAAACCCAAATTTTGGCTGCTGACCAAAACCAAGTGTGGTAAACATTTCCCACATCTCTTCTGGCTGCATTTGTAGTGCAATTTTAGCTGTGCCGATATTCGAAGATTTTTGAATAATCTGAGACACCGTCAATGGCCCATGCGCATGCGCATCATGGATGGTGGCCGTTCCTATAGTCATATGCCCAGGCGCAGTTTGGAATACCGATGATGGGGTAATACGCTTAGTATCCAACCCCAACGCAACCGTAAAAGGCTTTAAAGTCGAACCAGGCTCAAAAGTATCGGTCATCACACGATTACGTAGCTGCGCACCCGTCAATATCGAACGATTATTTGGGTTATAAGTCGGCAAATTAGCCAATGCCAACACCTCACCAGTTTTGACATCCAACACTACAACGCCACCAGCTTTGGCCTTATTTTTCTCTACGGCTTCTTGCAATTGCGAAAAGGCAATGTATTGTATTTTTCTATCAATCGATAACGCTAAATCCTGACCATCATGCGGTTCACGCACCGCTTCAATATCTTCAACAATATGCCCTAATCTGTCTTTAATCACGCGACGGCTACCCGGCTTACCAGCCAGCATTTTTTGCGAAGACAACTCCATACCATCTTGCCCGGCATCCTCCACATTAGTGAAACCCACCACATGCGCCATCACATCGCCTTCTGGATAAAAACGCTTATATTCTTTGCGTGTTTCAATCCCGGCAATTCCCAGTTTGGCGATTTTTTCTGATACCTCTAATTCAACTTGCCGCTTTAGGTACACAAAATTGCGATCAGAATCAAGCTTCTTGCGCAAGTCAGCCTCGCTCATTTCTAGCAATCCGGCCAACTCACGAATTTTCTTGGGTTCCGCCTCTAGCACATCCTCGGGAATAGCCCAAATAGCCTTGACTGGCATGGAAGACGCCAACACCTGACCATGACGATCCGTAATCTTGCCGCGCGTCGCGGGTAATTCCAGCGTACGGGCATAACGCGAAGCACCTTGTTTTTGCAAAAAATCCGTAGAAATTCCTTGCAACCACAACGCACGACCAAGCAACGCCAAAAAGGCAACAAACAATAAAAACAACACGATCCGCGAACGCCAAGCAGACAAAGACATCGCCAACACTGGATTTGCAGCAAAAGACACGCCTTTGCCGGCAGCAACACGTGAACCTGTGCGCGACCCACGAGCTCGCATCATTTGTCTCCCACGGTGATGTATTGTATTTGCCCAGCGTGCACACTCACCATATTCAATGAACGCAGCGCCTGTTCTTCAATACGGGCATGCTTGGCCAAGGTCGATTGATCCAGTTGCAATTGAGCCCATTCAATTTCGTGCTGACGTGCACCAGCTTGTGCACGCTCAAGCTCAATAAACAAACGTCTCGCCTGATATTGCGCATTGATGACGGATAAGGCGCACAGCACCAAAAGCGTCGTCAGGATTAAGTTAAGGCGCGTAATCATGCCAACTCCTCAGTAGACACTTTAGCCGCCACACGCATGATGGCCGAACGCGCACGCGGATTAGCACGAATCTGTTCTTGAGAAGGGCGTATTTTTGATATCAATGCCATCTCTGCTTGCGGCAAATCCGCCGCACGAATCGGCAAACGACGATCCGGTTGCGGCTTATGCACTTTGGAAGCCATAAAACGTTTGGCAATACGGTCCTCCAATGAGTGAAAACTGATCACGACCATCCGCCCCTGCGGAGCTAAAAATGAAAATGCGCGCTCCAAACCTATCTCGAGGTCTTCAAGCTCCTGATTGATGAAAATCCGTACAGCCTGAAAACTCCGAGTGGACGGATCCCGCCCCTTTTCAGAGATTTTGACGACGCTTTCCACGATCTTGGCAAGCTGTCGTGTGGTTGAAATTGGCTCGATCGCCCTGCGAGCAACAATCGCCTTTGCAATCTGAAAAGCAAACCGTTCTTCCCCATATTCCCTTATCACTTTCTCAATATTCTGTTCGGTTTCAACCGCCAACCATTCTGCCGCCGACATGCCACGCGTGGTGTCCATGCGCATATCAAGTGGACCATCAAAACGAAAACTAAAACCACGTGTCGCGTCATCCACTTGTGGCGATGAAATGCCCAGATCCAGCAAAACACCATCAATTTGCGTGATGCCTCGCGCAGCCAATGCCCGCCCCATACTGGCAAAGCTGTCATGCACAATCTCAAAACGTGAGTCGGCAATCTCTTGCGCATTCGCAATCGCTTGCATGTCTTTATCAAACGCAATCAAGCGCCCACTTGGACCCAAATGCTCTAAAATTTTGCGACTGTGGCCACCTCGACCAAACGTACCATCAACATAAACACCTCCTGCTCGCACCCCCTGTATAGACAAGGCATCAATCGCCTCATCTAACAACACGGTTTGATGTTGAAATTGTTGGGGTTGTTGAGGTTGCAAAGAGAGTTGATTTTTTAAAAAATCGGGCGATGCTTGTACGGTCATGGCAACTCGTCAAAAAGAAAAATTGCTCAAAACATCAGGCATGCCATCTGCAATAGCCTGCGACTCACTCTCTGCCAATTTAGCAGCATCCCAAATTTCAAAATGACTACCCATTCCTAGTAGCATCAAATCACGCGACAACCCCACCATGGCACGCAGTTCTGGTGCGATCAAGACACGACCTGCCGTGTCCATTTCGACATCCGATGCATTACCAAGAAAAATACGCTGCCAAGCGCGCGCCGACATGGGCCAAGCGGCGATTTGCTCACGATGAGTTTCCCAGACTGGACGTGGGAAAAATAATAAACAACCATGTGGATGACGAGTCAAAGTCATACGGCCTTCGCATTGCTGCGCCAAAGCGTCACGATGCTTGGCTGGAATAGACATCCTGCCTTTCGCATCAAGATTGAGTGCGGACGCGCCTTGGAACACGGAAAACCCTTTAGCTTTAATTGAGAGAATTTGTGTGTGTTTATTTATCTTCTATTGTTATTACTATCTTTGTTGCAATTAACCAATGCACTTCAAACACAAACCAAAGCGCAATTTTCCCCACAAATAAACACTTTTTCACACTACCCCCCACTTTAGTGGATGCACCATGCTTGGTCAAGCAATATTCGCAAGAAAAAAATGATTTTATTAATGAAGTCAAGGACTTAGCGCAAACAAACGAAACAAAAAAATGAAAATTCTCAAATGAATTAAGCACTTATCAACGATATTGAAAGTGCGCTGTGAGATAAATACACACGTCATACATGGGCTACTGATGCGCAACATATAACGATTTACATATTTACATCTTTACCTATATTTTTGTTGCAAAATAAATAATTGGGTATAAGATAACAACAAGACAAGAAAAGTTATTGAAACAATCACTTTTTTGCAGGAGGCGCAACATGAGCAACATCACAATCGCCCACACAAGAGCCGTCTACGACATGACCGAAGTTCGCGAGGCCCTCGAACGTAGTCACGGACGCGCACCCGAACTGGAAGCGTTTTACCAACGCATGCTGGAATCTGGCGCCGACCGTTTTGTGACCTCTCCCGCCTCCACCGATGCTTTGACACCGTTATACGAAGAATGCCCTAATTTCACCGAAGTGCTGGACGACTTAAGCCGTTACATGGGCCTGGCATGCGCAGGCAATGCGGGCTTTAACATCATGCCCATTTTGCTGCTAGGTGATCCTGGCGTAGGCAAAACCCATTTCGGCAAACGATTAGCCAAAATGATGGAAACAGAATTTGAATTCATCAGCATGAATGCGCTCTCCGCCGGATTTATCATCACCGGGACGTGCGCCAGCTGGAAAGGTGCCAAATGCGGCAAAATCGCCGAGCGACTGGTACGCGGCCAATACGCCAATCCCGTCGTGTTGCTAGATGAAGTGGAAAAAGCCACCGGCTCCACACAATCCGACCCCATGGCAGCGCTATATCAATTGCTAGAGCCAGAAACATCGCGCAATTTTCGCGATGAATTTATCGACGTTGAAATCGACGCCAGTCAAATTTTCTGGGTCTTAACCGCAAATAGCCTGGAAGGCATTCCCGCCCCCTTGCTCAATCGCATGGCGGTGTATGAAGTACCCTCACCCACGCCCGAACAAGCCGCAGCCATCGCACAACAAATTTATGCGGGATTAATCAGTGAGTTGAAATTAAAGAAATTCACAACTCGACTCAATGACGACACCATCGACAAACTTGGCCACGTTTCCCCTAGAGAAATGCGCAAAACCTTGCTTGATGGCTTGGGTTATGCCGTGGCAGCGGGGAGGGAAGAAATGGCAGCCGATGATTTGCACATCCGTGCCTGCCCTCATAAACACAAAATAGGCTTTTAGACCTTTACGTTTTAGTTCTTTCAGTTTTATAGCAGCCGGGGTGTAAATACATTCTGGTTGCTTTTTTTATTCAGTGAAGCAAGCCGATAGGCCGGATTTTGTTACGGCATAAAGTCTTACGATTTCATGCTATGACAGTCATTCCTCTAGGCGCCAGATTACTCTGGCGCTCAAGCTTCCTACCCGCACGCTCCGCGAGCCGCCTCAGCGCGTGCCTATTTGGAATTGCTCCGAGTGGAGGTTACCGCGTTTCACCGTAACTTAATACGCTCGTCTCTGTGGCCCTATTCCTCGCCTTATACCTTGCGGCTTTCAGCGGACGGCCGTTAACCGTCACCCTGCTCTATGGAGTCCGGACCTTCCTCCCGCTATTACTGAAAAACAATAATAGCCAGCGACTGTCTGGCTTGCATCAGGGGCGCATTGTAGCGTCATCCCCATTTTTTTACAAAAAAACAAGTCACATAATATTGCATAATATATAATTTACCAAAACTAACACCACCTAACGCCTCAGTACTAAATATGACATTACCAACTATTTCCACACGCAATACGATCGCGCTCAGCTTACCAACCACATCTTTCCCAGAAACGGAAAAGAACGTGTTACAACAAGCGATGGATAGTAAAAACACGCAGGCCATACTTACCGCACTGACGCAAACAAAAGCCGGCGACCATGGTGTCATTACCTGCATTACAAACACCTTAGTGACAAAGGACAATGGCCTAGATCAAGAGGCTAAAAGCGCACTTTGTGATCATTTAAAGCAAAATGGTGTTGATCTCCATGAGCCCATTAGCGAGGGAAAAACTGCAGCACAAATTGCCCACGACAATCAGGACCATGAACTTACACAAATTCTAGAAAAATCCTCCGCTAATAACGCACCCACGTCACCGCGCCCCGCCTCCACTGCCAATCCACTCAACAATGTGGCTGGCGTGACAGCAGCAGGCACAATCGCCGCTTTAATCGTTTCCCCGTTTGTTCGCATCATTGACCAATCCATGGTTGAAAGTTTATCCGGCAAAAGCAGCGGCTTAGTTAAAGGGCTACAAAACGGCCTGACAGAACTTTGCAAACAACCGATTTCTTTTATTCGAAATCCCTATTACTCACCGGTGGTGATGCTGTATGCAGGCACGTATATAACAGCAAATACGACGGAAACGGTATGCAACAATCTTGGACAAGACTCGACCATACCCAAGCTCATCTTCTCATCGACAACCAATATCATTCTATCTAATATCAAAGATGGTATTTATGCACAACTAGGGGGCAAAGGCCCGGCCCGTCCCATGCCACTAGCAGGCAGGACAATGCTATTCGTTCGCGACGTCTTCACAATGGGAGCGGCCTTCACACTCCCCCCATACGCGGCTGAAGTCTGCAAAAAATATGGCATGTCCGACACAGAGGCCCATCGCACCACCCAACTTCTTGTTCCTGCTTTGATGCAAGCCTTTATTACTCCTTTCCATCTACTATCATTCGATCTCTACAATCATCCAGGTTCAACGCTCCAAGAACGATACGCAAAAATCAATGCGGGATCTATAACAAGCAAAACGATGCGATCCATCCAATTGATGATAAATGACGCACGACAAAACCCACAATTGATAAAAAATCGATTCGCAAGAATAGGCTCTCAATATCCCAGTGCGTTAGTGGTTAGAACATTTAGAGCCTTTACCGCTTATGGTATCGGAGGGGTTTCCAACAACGAGTTCAAAAAACTTTTCTCATCGTCTGAACCTAAAGAGTTATAAAGCAGTCAAAAAACAATCTATTAAACAATTGATCAATTTGTTTAGGGAGTCACTAAAATGTTTTCTACCGTTGCTGCGCGCCTCCCAGGCCACCACACACCATCATCTATTGCTTTCTCATCAATTACAGAAACGCTTGAAGAGAGTATCAAAACTGGCAACAGCCACGATGTAAGCTTAACCTTACAAGAAACAAACAAAATTAACTCAGAAGTTACACGGGTGGTCACTAACGCATTGATGGCAAATGAAGAAAACAGTCCTAATTTTGAAATCAAAACAATACTATTACAGTATTTGTTAGATCACACCCCATTTGACATTAATGCACACCTTCAAAATGGAAGCACGCTGTTAGATGTCGCGGTGAGAAATGGCGACAAACAATTTGTAGAATATTTACTGGCAAAAAACGCTGACCCAACCTTGCTAAATTTATCTACGCATAGCGAAATCAGCAAAGAAATGCGAGCCCTGTTGAAAATATCAACAGACACAGAAACAACAATGGCCACAGAAATAGCCACAAATCAAAAAACCATTCGATTCTACGTACCACGCAGATTTAGAGCTGAATCCATTGACTCAACACACTCAATTGAGTCCCACACAACAACGACTCATGATGAATTGGCAGCTGAAACAGCGGCGTACAGTGCCTCACTATTGATTGACCCCACGGAAATTTTTAATAAAGACACACAAGATTTTTCAAAAATCATTAGCATTCGACGGTCAACATTAGGCTCAAACGGAGGCGTTTTTTTTCTCACGGGAAAATCTGGCGCCATTGTTGCCCTCAAGCTCCCCTTTAATCCAGCCGCAGAGTTTTTTGCGTACTCACTCGCTGATGCGTTCGGATTTAATACACCGCAACATACTTCTCTTGACACCAACTCGGCGGCATTTAAAACATTAACAGACAGAATTAAAACAATTTCTTTACACACAGATTGCCCAGCAACCCGAGAATCAATTGCCGACTTTAAAAAGCAACTCGCTGAATTACCCGCATCTTCTTCTGTGATGGTCATGGACTTTCTTAATGGGCGATCCCTTGCAGACTCACAAACCAGGACAGAAATTTTCTCTCCAGAACCCATCTTCAAATCACCCGAAATACTGCGTAATTTTGGAGAAAATCTCGTATTTGACTTTTTATGCTGCCATCGAGATAGATTTGGAATCACGGGGCAGGAAAACCCAGGTAATATTTTTCTCACATCAGACTTCAAATACTTCATTATCGATCAATCTGTCTCGAATATTCAGGGCGGAGCATTCGATCACTTTAAAGAAGAGTTTCGCCAATTATTACGAGCATTTTCTGATGACTCTGACGCGCTGGCACGCGCTCCATATATAGAAAACATCAAAAACTTTATATTCAAACATTCAGGTATCAAAGTAAGTGCATCACACGAGCGACATATCCAAGATGGTATTTGGGCCGGCATTGAAAAAGCTGCATCCATCACATATGAAGGACTCACAGCAATTCAAACAAAATATGCATCAATCAACGGCATCGACAAGGTCAATATCAACGGAATATTAGAAATGGCGAACTTATGCCCGAGCCTGGCAGAAGCACCCACCACTACTTTGACTTCAAAAGATATATCCACCGAACTGAAACATATTGGCGGTGATGATGCCTACAATTTGAGAAGTGACTTCTTACGTACACAACAAATGCCACCACCCAGTCCTCAAGCGACAAATCAGAAAATATACAAATAACAAAAGACCCGCATAAGATAATCTTAGCGCTGCGCCGGGGGCTACTTTTTCACCCGGTGCAGTGGACAAAATCAAATCAATTTTAGTATGCGCAGCAAGACGGCACTCACTAGGATGATGATGCATTACGTCCTCTGCAACGCTCATCAAAAACTTGAAATCACCGCCACCATCCCCATTTCTCTGCAGCTCGTATCAATAAATCGATACAAATCGATATCAATCCACATAACTATGTATTTCATGAGGGAAAAATGACAGTATCTGAAAAACAAACCATGGGGTTTCAAGCGGAAGTTAAGCAATTGCTGCAATTGATGATTCATTCTTTGTATTCCAACAAAGAAATTTTCTTGCGCGAATTGATTTCCAATGCGTCTGATGCAGCGGACAAACTGCGCTTTGAAGCGATTAACAATGATGCCTTGTATGGCAATGATCATGAACTCAGCATCAAAGTCGGCTTCGACAAAGATGCACGTACGATTACTATTTCCGATAACGGAATAGGAATGAGCCGTGAAGAAGCGATTGCGCATTTGGGCACGATTGCTAAATCCGGCACCAAGGAATTCTTTGGCAAGCTGTCAGGCGACCAACAAAAAGATGCGGCGCTGATTGGGCAGTTTGGGGTTGGGTTTTATTCCGGCTTTATCGTGGCCGACAAAATTACGGTCAATTCTCGTCGGGCAGGTGCCGCAGCGTCGGAAGGCGTGTGCTGGGAATCAGGCGGAGAAGGCGATTACAGCGTTCAAACGATCGACAAACCATCACGCGGTACAGAAATCATCTTGCATTTGCGTGAAGGGGAAGAAGAATTCTTGTCGAGCTGGAAAATCAAATCCACCATCCGCAAATATTCCGACCACATTTCCCTCCCCATCTTGATGAAAAAAGAAGAATGGGACGCAGAGAAAAAAGAAACCGTCATCAAGGATGAGTTTGAAACCATCAACCAAGCGAATGCTTTATGGACACGCAATAAGTCCGACATCACGACAGAACAATACGAAGAGTTTTACAAACACGTTTCCCATGATTTTGAAGCGCCACTGACACACACGCATAACCGCGTGGAAGGCCGCAGCGAATACACACAATTGCTATACATTCCGGCCCGTGCCCCATTTGATATGTGGGATCGCAACAAACGTGGTGGTATCAAATTGTACGTAAAACGCGTGTTCATCATGGACGATGCGGAGCAACTGATGCCTGTTTACTTGCGTTTCGTCAAAGGCGTGATTGACTCCAGCGATTTGCCATTGAACGTCTCGCGTGAAATCCTACAAGAATCACGCGATGTCAAAGTTATCCGTGAAGGTTCAACCAAACGTGTACTGGGCATGTTGGAAGAATTGGCCAACGCCGACGAGCAAGAACAAAAAGACAAATATCAAACCTTCTGGAAAGAATTCGGTCAAGTTCTCAAAGAAGGCATAGGAGAAGATGCTAGCAACAAAGATCGCATCGCCCAGCTATTGCGCATGGCATCCACCCACAACGATAGCGATGCACAAACCGTGTCATTTGCAGATTATGTGGCACGCATGAAAGAAGGCCAGGACAAGATTTTTTACGTCACGGCAGACAGTTATGCCGCAGCAAAAAACAGCCCGCACCTTGAAATCTTCCGCAAAAAAGGCATTGAAGTCTTGCTGTTAACCGATCGCGTAGATGAATGGATGCTCTCCTTCCTCACCGATTTTGAAGGCAAAGAATTGGTATCCGTTGCCAAAGGCGGGCTCGATCTAGGCCAATTGGAAGACGAAGCCGAGAAAAAGCAACACGAAGAAACGCAAACTGAGTACGAAGCGTTGGTTGGCAAGATGAAAGAAACCTTAGCCGACAAAGCCAAGGATGTGCGCATCACCTTCCGCTTAACCGACTCACCTGCCTGTCTAGTCGCCGATGAGCACGAATTGTCCGGCAACTTACTACGCATGCTAAAAGCTGCCGGCCAAAGCACGCCTGACACCAAGCCAATTCTGGAAATCAATCCCAACCATCCATTGGTACAACGCTTGAAGGAAGAAGACGGAAAATTTGCCGATTGGACACACATCCTATTCGATCAAGCCATGCTGGCAGAAGGCGGATCATTAGTCGATCCAGCAAGCTTTGTGAAACGCTTGAATGCTTTGTTGTTGGGAGCGGGGCAGTAATCTTAGTAAGCCATACACGCACCTCAAAAAAGGCGGGAATTTCCCGCCTTTTTTGCATTGGCGGCTCATGAGCAGCAATCCTAATTAGCGCTTTCTCGCCCCCAAACTCCTTATTGGGAATGAGTGATGCCGTGCCGCCACACCATCAGTGCACACCACGAATCTTTACATTCTTACACCCCAAAAAAACATGTCGAAAAAATAACTATATGAGCATATAATTAACACAAATATTAATTAAAATGCAACAAAACAAGAGGCGAACGACATTATTAGTGAAACATCGCTAGATTTTCCTGATATTTTTTCAAGGGTTATGATGATTAACGCACCAATTGCTTCTTCACTATTTTTTTCCCACGCGCAAAATGCGCCAACATGCGCGGCAAAACAACTCGCTGCCATCATTGATAAAAATGATGCGACAGCCTTGAGTTCTCTTTTAGAACAAATCAACCGTTCAGAGCCAGAGATAACGAACCTCACAAAACTTGCTTTGATCTCAGACTCCGTCAGTCTGGAAACCAAGCAAGCATTGTTTGAAGGAAGCGAAATCGACATCCATGAAGAAATATTGTATGGGGAAAGCGTGCTAGCTTATGCAGAACGCCGTGACGATACCGCGCTCCTGCAAGTTTTAACCAACAAGCAAACACCCAATCCAGCCACAACCGACTGCATTGATACAACAGAGAATATTGAAAATTCCAACCTAGGGAACAAACTGCAATTTGGGACGGTAGCAGGGATCATTGCTGGAGCCACAGCCGGCTCTATTGCCACTTTTATCGATAAAGCAGTCGTAGAAAACATCAGCGGCAAACGTACTGTTTTAGAAAGCCTAAAAGATAGTGCACAACAACTTTCCCCTAAACAACACCGAAATCTGTTTTCAGCCTATCGCGCGGTTGCCGGTGTATGCGCTGTCACTTATGTCGCAGCCAATGCAACAGAAACTGTCGCAGGTCATTACAAGCAAGATGCCGTTATTCCCAAATTAATTGTCACAACCATCGTCAACACAGCAGCGTCCATCAAACGAGATTGCATCCTCGCCGGTCTATATGGAAAAGGCGCAGTTAGCACGCTTCCACGCGCCAGCATTGGTCTTTTTATCATACGTGATGGCTTAACCATGGCAGGCGCATTTGCGCTTCCAAACAAACTTAGCAATCACTTACAGGACAAATATAATTTTTCAGCCCAGTATGCAAAAGGGATTGCGCAAATCATTTGTCCTGTTGTCATGCAGGTTGGTGCAGCTTTATTTCATGTGGCTGGCTTTGATTATTACAACAGGCCGAATATTCCTTTGGCGAATCGCTGGCAAACAATCAAAAGCACCTACATCCCCACACTTGCAGGAAGAAGCGCACGTATTTTTTGTGCTTATGGCATCGGTGCCAACATTAATGCTTACCTGCGGGAGCAGTTTTCGCCTTCTCCCAAGAAGTTATAGAAATCAATCATCTACAACAAGCCGATGCCCACAACTTAACCACTCACCCAAGCCTCACCATTCGGCCCAGTCTGCGGGGCACTGACGCCAAAATGCTGGTAGGTTGCTGGCGTGGCGATACGGCCGCGTGGTGTGCGCTGTAAAAATCCTTGCTGAATCAAATACGGCTCCAGCACGTCTTCGATGGTGTCACGCTCTTCGCCTATCGCGGCGGCTAAATTATCCAACCCGACTGGCCCACCGCTAAATTTGAATAACACCGCTTCCAACAACTTGCGATCCATGACATCTAAGCCTAATGGATCAACATCCAGCATCATTAATGCAGCATCGGCAATCGCTTTACTGATCTTGCCATTGCTTTTGACCTCGGCATAATCCCGCACGCGACGCAGCAAACGATTGGCAATCCGTGGCGTACCACGAGCGCGCTGGGCGATTTCTCTGGCACCAGCATCATCAATCACGGCTTTTAACAGGGACGCACTACGCGTAACGATCTTGGTTAATTCAGCGACGGTATAAAACTCCAGGCGCGCCACGATGCCAAAGCGATCGCGCAAAGGATTGGTCAACATGCCGGCGCGCGTGGTTGCGCCCACCAGCGTGAACGGTTGCAAATCGAGTTTGACGGAACGCGCCGCTGGGCCTTCTCCTATCATGATATCAATCTGATAATCCTCTAATGCCGGATAAAGAATTTCTTCCACCACCGGCGAAAGGCGATGGATTTCATCGATAAACAGCACGTCATTGGCTTCCAGATTAGTCAAAATCGCCGCCAAATCGCCTGGGCGCTCCAATACCGGACCAGAAGTCTGGCGCATGTTGACACCCATTTCATGGGCAATGATGTGCGCTAGTGTGGTTTTACCTAAGCCTGGCGGGCCGAACAGCAAAGTATGATCCAGCGCTTCCTTGCGCTTTTTGGCCGCGGCAATAAAAATCTCCAACTGCTCACGCGCTTTTGCTTGCCCGACATATTCCTGTAATTGCCTAGGACGTAAGGCACGCTCCATCGCCTCTTCATTCGACGAAGCTGGCGTCGCGGCAATAATGCGTTGCTCGGTGAAATCATCGGTTTGGATACTCATACTTATCTTTTTACCTTTTTAACCCTTGGACAAAGCCTTCAATGCCAACTTGATGCCTTCTGAAACGCTCAACTCCGCTGGCACTTGCTTGAGCGCCAACAGCGCTTCTTTTTCGGTATAACCCAGCGCCAATAAAGCATGTAAAACATCGTCATTCGTGTTCGTAACAAGATGTGCAATGCCACCAGAAATGTTTAACTCCACACCTAATTTGCCTTTTAATTCCAGCAACAAACGCTCAGCAGTTTTTTTACCGACACCAGGAATTTTAATTAAGCGACTGGCCTCTTGCAAAGTAATCGCCTGCGCCAAATCGGCAGTCGACATGCCAGACAAAATCGCCAACGCCATGCGCGCACCGACACCAGAAATCTTGATCAATTGACGAAACACTTTGCGCTCTTCAACGCTGCCAAACCCAAACAGCAAATGCGCATCTTCCCGCACCACCAGATGGGTGAACAAAACCACCTTTTCACCCAGCGCCGGCAAATTGTAAAACGTGCTCATGGACACATCGATTTCATAGCCAACGCCCTGGCAATCAACTAATAATTGCGGTGGATTTTTTTCCAGCAACACCCCAGAAATGCGACCTATCATGCTTGTTGATCCTATTTTTGCTTGGGAATTTAATAAAAACTACCCCACCAAACGACCGCGCTTCATGCGCAATCCTTGGTTGGTTAAATTGGTTAAACCAGATTGGACATTTTGCAATAAAGCTAGGGAATCCATGCTGTGCGCATGACAGATCGCCACACCCAGCGCATCGGCTGCATCGGTGCCCGGCATGCCGGACAGCGATAACAAACGTTGCACCATGCTTTGCACCTGCTCTTTTTTCGCCTTGCCGTGCCCGACGACCGCTTGCTTGACTTGCAGCGCTGTGTATTCCGCCACCGACAAATCCGCACTCACCAAGGCACAAATCGCTGCACCACGTGCTTGTCCTAGCAATAAAGTGGATTGCGGATTAACGTTCACAAAGACCTTCTCAATCGCAGCGCAATCTGGTTGATAAGTGGCGATGATTTCAGACACGCTAGCCAAAATCAGCTTCAACCGTGCTGGCAAATCTGGCTCCGACAGCGTGCTAATCGTGCCAGAGGCAATGTAAGAGAGTTTGTTACCCTGCTTGCTGATCACCCCAAAACCCGTGGTGCGCAAGCCAGGGTCGATGCCGAGAATGTTGATGGCAGACATCGGCATCGCTACTAATACAAATTAATGACGGAAATGACGCGTGCCAGTCAACGCCATCACCACGCCACGCTCATCGGCAGCATCAATGACTTCTTGATCGCGCATCGAACCACCTGGGTGAACGACACAAGTCGCGCCCGCATCAACCACCACATCCAAACCATCACGGAAGGGGAAAAACGCATCCGACGCCACTGCAGAACCGGCCAAGGTCAGGCCGGCATTCTGCGCTTTGATCGCAGCGATACGAGCTGAATCAACACGACTCATTTGACCTGCGCCCACGCCCAACGTCATGCCATTGCCACAAAATACGATGGCGTTGGATTTAACGAATTTGGCCACACGCCAAGCAAACAGCAAATCTTGCAACTGTTGTGGCGTAGGTTGTTTCTTGGTCACAATTTTGAATTCATCCACCAGCACATTTTTGCTATCAGGTGATTGCACCAACAAACCACCGCCAACACGCTTCATATCGTACGCATTAACGGCGGCGCCAAATATACCCAATGGAATTTCCAGCAAGCGCACATTTTGCTTACCAGCAAACACCTGCTTGGCCTCTGCGGTAAACGATGGCGCAATCAACACCTCAACAAATTGCTGCGCAATCGCCTGCGCGGCTTCGCCATCCACCGTGCGGTTGAGCGCAATAATGCCGCCGAAAGCAGAAGTTGGATCGGTTTGCAGAGCTTTTTTATACGCGGCGCAAGGTGTATCCGCCAGTGCAACGCCACAAGGATTGGCGTGCTTGACAATCACGCAAGCAGCCTGGGATTGATCGAATGTTTTCACGCATTCCCAAGCAGCATCGGCGTCGGCGATATTGTTATAAGACAATTCCTTACCCTGCAATTGCGTGTACTTGGCCAGCGCGCCATCTGGCGCATTCAAATCTCGATAAAAAGCAGCGGATTGATGCGGATTCTCGCCATAACGCATTTCCTGCACTTTTTCGAAATGCACGTTCAGGTTTTGCGGATAGGCGCTACGGTTAGCGTGCTGTTGATCCGGGCCTAAAGAGGTTAAATAATTGTTGATGGCGCCATCGTATTGCGCCGTATGGCCGAATACTTTTTTCGCCAAGGCAAAGCGAGTTTCATACGTCACATCAACGTCGTTGCCTTGATGACTGCGCATTTCTTCCAACACACGAGTGTAATCCTGCGGATCGCAAATGACGACCACGTCTTTGTGATTCTTGGCCGAAGAACGCAACATGGCTGGGCCACCGATGTCAATGTTTTCAATCGCGTCCTCCAAGCTGCATTCTGCTTTGCTGACGGTTTGCTGGAATGGATACAGATTCACCACCACCATATCGATAGTTGGGATGCCATGCTGCTGCAAAGCGCTGACATGGGTAGGAAAGTCACGTCTGGCCAAAATACCGCCATGAATTTTAGGATGTAATGTTTTGACTCTGCCGTCCAACATTTCTGGAAAACCGGTGTAATCCGCAACCTCTGTCACGGGAATACCCTGCTCAGCCAACAATTTTGCCGTACCGCCAGTAGAAAGAATGTTCACGCCCATAGCGTGCAAAGCGCGTGAAAAATCAACGACGCCAGTCTTGTCAGACACAGAAATGAGAGCTTGTTTAATCATGATAAAAATAATTTAAAAACAATAAAAAATGAGAAATAAGGCCACGTAAAAATAATCCATCAAAAACTTAAAACCGTCGCCCCCGAATGCTTTAGTCGGGGACCCAGTGGCTTTTAGCAGTGAACGATGGAGCTTAATGAACAATCTCGGATCAAAAATTAAAGCAAATCATGCAATTGCAATTTTTTGCGCAAGGTATTGCGATTAATGCCCAACATTTCCGCCGCCTGCGACTGGTTGCCACCAGCACGCACCATGACAGTTTGCAAGATGGGTTTCTCAACGATAGCAATCACCATGTCATAGACATTAGAAGCGTGCTGCTCACCCAAATTATGAAAATACTCTTCCAGGCTTTGCTGGATAACGGCTTGTATGCTTTCTTTACTCATGCTTTAGGAATCACTGAATTAAAAACAAAAATTAATCAAAAATTAAACGCATCACTAAACGTCATACTTTAAACGTTCACCATGCACCAACTGGGAAGCGAAAAACGCATCGACTGCAGCAAGCTGTTCCTCGCAATCATCCATGACATTCATCTGCTGCCGAAAAATCTCACCACCAATCAAATCCCGCACATACCAACCGATATGCTTACGCGCTGTGCGCACGCCTAAAAATTCGCCATAAAATGCATAATGCGCACGTAAATGCTCATCCATCAAGGAACGAACATCATTGACCAAAGGCGGCGGCAAATGCGTACCAGTACGCAAAAAATGATCGATTTCGCCGCATATCCACGGTCTCCCCTGCGCCGCACGCCCTATCATCACCGCGTCTGCCTTGGTCTGCTGCAACACACGCTGCGCTTGTTCCGGGGTGGTGATATCACCATTTGCCACTACCGGAATCTTCACCGTTGCTTTCACTGCAGCAATCGTTTCATACTCGGCTTCACCCTTATACCCATCCGCACGCGTACGGCCATGCAAAGTCAGCATGGCAATCCCGGCATCCTCGGCAATACGCGCAATCTTCAAGGCGTTTTTATTTTCACGATTCCAGCCAGTACGGAACTTCAAGGTCACCGGCACCTTCACTGCGCCAACCACGGCTTGCAAAATATCAGCAACAAGTTTTTCATCCTGCAACAAGGCCGAACCGCACCATTGATTGCAGACTTTTTTCACTGGGCAACCCATATTGATATCAATAATCTGCGCCCCACGATCGACATTAAACTGCGCGCACTGCGCCAATTCCAATGGATTCGCCCCAGCAATTTGCACCGCTTTCGGCTCCATCTCACCATCATGATTCGTACGTCGTGCACTCTTTTCCGTCTGCCACAAGCGCGGATTGGAAGCCGCCATTTCCGACACCGCATACCCCGCCCCCAACCGCTTACAAAGCTGGCGAAAAGGCCGATCCGTCACCCCCGCCATAGGCGCCAAAAAAACATTATTGCGCAACAGATAAGGACCGATTTGCAGCATGGATAAAAAGTGAAAAATAGAGGGAAAAACGGGAAGGGCGCTATTCTACCTGAAATTTGCTTAAAAAATGAGCAGAATAATTATCCATTTTTTGGATCCAATAACGCTATTTCGGATCTTTGGGGAAAGGTGAAATATTCGATGAAATATTCACGCTGACTAGTTTTTATCCACATTAACTTGCGTCGTATAAGCCTGTCTTGGATCGCTACTTGAAGGAAATGCAGACTTCAACAACTGCTGATCCACCAATGGATTCAAAAAACGCTTGAGGAGATCGTCTGGATGCCGATTGAGCAATTGAGCAAGAACGCGCCTGCCAAGATACTGGCCATTACATAACGCCAGAATGGTGGTGCGCAGCAATTCTGGTGCAACACGTTTTCGGGTAGAAACAGGTTGCGCGATTTCTTCCAAGTACTGCTGAAGTACATTGCTAAGTTGAGGCCACTCAAGATAGAGAGGTCCGAGCTCTGGTGATATAGCGCCGAGCTCTGGTGATATAACGCCGAGCTCTGGTGACAAAGATGATGCACCACGGCCCTCAAACAAAGTCATGAATCGACGATCTTGCCAAGGCAAAAAGTAGACCATGCCTCGCCCAACTCCCTCCGATACCAGCAAATTCTCTTTCACCAATTTCGCCAACATTTTGCTGATGTCTGCTGGATGTTCGGTAGAAATTTCGCGCAAACGAGCATGTCTCAACATGCCCTCTGTCGCAGCTGTGACCAAAGCCAGACGCTCCAACGGCGGTAACGCAGAAAACTTCTGTCCTAAATGACGTTCCAACTCCGTTACTGCCTGTTCTGGCAGCAAGCTGTTCATCAGCAACTCCATCAGGGTTTGGTCGGGCTCCGTTAATTCATGCAACACCGGTCTGCGCCAATGCTGACCTTGCCAATTGTGATAAATCTTAGGCAAACCAGATCCGGCATGATCGCCATAGCCAACCAGCTGAAACATTGTTTGCAAGCGACGATTACGGCAATCGCTAGTACCACCCATCACCGCTTGCGCTATCGGCACGCGCATCAAACCAGGATTACGGAAACCGAACATATCAGGCTGCTTCACCACCAATACCGAAACACGTCCTGAAAAATCAGCGTGTATCAAGGTATTGACCAAGGCTTCGCGCAACGCTTCATGCACGGGCGTGTCCTCAATTCGCTGACCATCTTGCAACTGAAATGGCACTTTCAAATCAGCGGTCAGCTTTTGATATACGCGGCGGAAAAAATCATAAATATTGCCAGACCAACTACCATCTGGTACCAATCTATCAATCCAGCGCTGCCCTGTCCCAGATTCTGGTCTTTCTTGATAATCCACCATGTAATAAGGCAAGGCATCATGAATGACTTCGGCGCGACCAAACATCAATAAACCGGCCAGCCGCAAGCCAGAATAACCTTCTTCCCGATTCTTGCCAGTTGCCCCAATACGCTCCAAAAAATCCGGCACCGACAAATCTGTCCAGACATGACCAGGTTTGACCGCAGCAAAACGATTACGATACGCCGCCACCGTTTCCATATCCAGATCACTGAAATCAAAGCCTTTCAGCACACGTTCATCGCGCGAATCTTCCACCCGTTCAGCCAGCATACGACGCACTGTTTCATCGTCTGCTGGGTAATCGCCCTCATGCCGACGCAAATACGTATTGCCAAACGGATTGTTTCCCAGATGCACGGGTTTGAGCTTACGTATTGCGCGTGGCACTTCCACCCGCAACACACTGGCTGCACTTGCTGTTCAGTCAGTAAATTGACGCTGATTTGCTTGCGATTATGCAAGTTATCCCAAAGTGCCTTGCGCACTTTTTCAAGTTCGGTCAAACCCAACGCCCGGAATACACCACGTGGCTTTTCCTGTATCCCAAGCCAGATCACACCGCCTTCACCATTCGCCATGGCGCTATAGCTTCGCCAGAAATCTTCTGGCACTTCGCCAAGACCATGACGTCCCTGCGCTGCCTTGCATTCCACATCAACGGTTTCGGCTAGCGTCGATAGATCTTCCAATGTCAATCCATCAAGCATGTGATCTCTTTTCCGTTTTAAGAAGGATCCTGCAAACGTCGCTGCTTCACTGCCTCGGCCAAACCTTCCAAGATCGCCACACTGTCCGTCCAATTGACACAGCCATCAGTGATCGATTGCCCGTACGTCAATTCTTTACCTGGCACCAGATCCTGACGACCAGCAACCAGATGGGATTCGACCATCACGCCGACGATGCGGCTGTCACCAGCAGCGACTTGCTGGGCGATGTTGGCGCAGACTGGAACTTGGTTTTCTGGTTTTTTGGCGCTATTGGCATGCGAAGCGTCGATCATCAAGCGTGCGGCCAAGCCATAGCCGGCAATTTCTTTGCATGCGGCTTCAACGCTAGCGGCGTCGTAGTTGGGTGCTTTGCCGCCGCGCAGGATGATGTGGCAATCTTCATTGCCGTTGGTGGAGACAATGGCGGAGTGACCGCCTTTGGTGACGGATAAGAAATGATGCGATTGTGAAGCGGCTTTAATGGCCTCAACCGCAATTTTGATATTGCCGTCGGTACCGTTTTTAAAACCGACCGGGCACGAAAGACCTGAAGCCAATTCTCTATGTACTTGCGATTCGGTAGTACGCGCACCAATCGCACCCCAACTGATTAAATCAGCCACATATTGTGGGCTGATGACATCTAAAAATTCCGTCCCAGCAGGCAAGCCCAACTCGTTAATATTCAACAATAACTGACGCGCCAAACGCAGACCATCATTGATACGAAAGCTGTTGTCCATATACGGATCGTTGATCAACCCTTTCCATCCCACCGTGGTGCGCGGTTTTTCGAAATACACGCGCATCACGACTTCTAATTCGCCGGCAAAACGTTTGCGCTGCTCGACCAATAGTTTGGCGTATTCCATCGCCGCTTTAGGATCGTGAATCGAGCATGGGCCAATTACCACCATCATCCTGTCGTCTTGTCCATGCAAAATTCTGTGTAAAGCAACGCGTGCGTTGGCTGCCGTTTTTGAGGCGATTTCAGAACAAGCAAATTCGCGGATCAAATGCGAAGGGGGAGTGAGTTCTTTCATTTCACGAATGCGCAAATCGTCTGTGCGTAACATTTTTTCTCCATCTCTTTCTCAATTTGTAAAAATTTCTTATGCCGTACCACCAACGGTGATGCCATCGATACGCAAAGTAGGTTGCCCAACGCCGACTGGCACGCTTTGGCCTTCTTTGCCACATACGCCAACGCCAGCATCCAGGCGCAAATCATTCCCTATCATCACCACGCGGTTCAGCACATCAGGACCATTTCCAATCAAAGTCGCACCTTTGACGGGGTAAGTTACTTTGCCATTTTCAATTCGGTACGCCTCACTGGCAGAAAAGACAAACTTGCCATTGGTAATATCTACCTGGCCACCACCAAAATTCACCGCATACAGGCCATCTTTGACCGAAGCTAAAATTTCAGCCGGGTCTTTGTCACCCGCCAACATATAGGTATTGGTCATGCGCGGCATGGGAAGATGCGCAAATGATTCGCGACGCGCATTGCCAGTGACGGGCATTTTCATTAAACGCGCATTCAAACTATCTTGCAAATAACCCTTCAAAATACCATCTTCGATCAAAGTCGTGCACTGGCTAGGATTGCCCTCATCATCGATATTCAAAGAACCACGTCGATCCGCAATCGTGCCATCATCCACCACCGTCACACCTGGCGCTGCCACGCGCTCGCCGATACGGCCTGAAAAAGTGCTGCTGCCTTTGCGATTAAAATCGCCTTCCAAACCATGACCAATCGCTTCATGCAACAACACGCCTGGCCAACCCGGCCCCAACACCACGGTCATCGGACCAGCCGGTGCAGGCCGCGCATCCAAATTAACCAATGCAGCGTGCACCGCTTGCTCAGCATATTGGGTCAAGATGTCATCGCTAAAATAGCCATAACCAAAACGCCCACCGCCGCCGCTAGAACCGGTTTCACGGCGGCCATTTTGCTCAGCAATCACCGTAATCGAAAGACGTACCAAAGGCCGAATATCCGCCGCCAACACGCCATCACTGCGAGCGACCAATACGACATCATATTCACCAGCCAACCCCGCCATGACTTGCACAATGCGTGGATCCTGCGCCCGTGCGATGGCTTCTATACGCTCTAGTAATTTGACTTTTTCTTCTGCCGTCAAGGTTGCCAAAGGATCGGTAGGCAAATACAAGGAACGACCACCAACTTGTTGCATCGAAGCTGCTACTTTGACCTTACCACTACCAGCGCGTGCAATGGTGCGCGTGGCGGCAACAGCTTCCAATAAAGTGCGCTCAGAAATTTCGTCTGAATACGAAAAAGCAGTTTTATCTCCCGACACCGCACGTACACCAACACCTTGATCGATCGAAAAGCTACCAGTTTTGACGATACCCTCTTCCAAACTCCAACCTTCGCTCTTAGTTAATTGAAAGTACAGATCAGCATACTCAACACGATGCGTAAACATGGTACCTAAAGCGCGCAATAGTTTGGTTTCATCCAAACCAAAAGGCGTCAGTAATACATCGCGTGCGATGTTCAACGCACTGAGATTGGGTGCAAATGATGTCATGGTGTTCAGCTTTGTTGAATTGAGATATTGAGATGAATTGAGCGCGCGGACAATATGTCACCGCAGGTCGTCAATTATGAAACGTCAATTGTAGACTATCGAGCAATCTCTGGTTTGCCCATCTTAAAAATCGCAAAGGTATACGTTACAAACGACGATGCTGCAACGCAGGCAAATTGGTGCGTACGCTGTCCAGATAGGATTGATCAATGACACCACTGACCAAGCCAATTCCCTCAGGCAGAACCGCTTTGACTTGACCCCAAGGATCGATCAGCATGCTGTGTCCCCAGGTGTGACGACCATTTTGATGCTGACCACCTTGCGCGGCGGCCAATACATAACACTGATTTTCAATCGCGCGAGTACGCAATAAAACCTCCCAATGTGCGATACCCGTCGTATACGTAAACGCCGCTGGCACCACAATCAATGCGCAAGTTCCCATGGCACGATAGAGCTCGGGGAAACGCAAGTCATAGCACACGGATAATCCAACTTTGCCGAATGGTGCCTCAAAGCTGCCAATTTGTGCACCAGCAATAATATTGCGTGACTCATCGTAGCTTTCATTTTTGGCGGGATTAGCAAAACTAAACAAATGCATTTTGTCGTAGCGATAAGCCAACAAGCCGTCCGGGTTGTAGACCAACGTTGCATTAAATACCTTGCCAACTTCCGGTGAACTTAATGGCAGAGTACCACCTATCAACCATAGCTGATGTTGACGTGCCATATCAGACATAAAGCGCTGAATCGGGCCATTGTGCAAAACTTCTGCATAATCCATCAAATCACGTCCCATGCCAGCCCAATATTCTGGCAACAACACCAACTGCGCTCCTTGCTCTGCCGCTTGCGCAATCAAGCTGCGGGCAGTGACAATGTTTTCTTCTAAAGATGGCGTGGAAACCATTTGTATGGCAGCGATGGTAGTTGGATTCATGATGACGAAATTGGTAGGCACTTAAAAAATCAAATCAAACTGTATATACAAACCACAAGTACAACGATGCTGATGTACCTTTACTTACTCTTATCATCGTTAGCCGATGTTTTGGTATTGATCTTAAGCACATTCGGATCTTTCCATGGACCTGTGATTTTGTACTGAAAAGTGAAGGCTTTCATCAAAGGATCGCGTAAAAACAATTGCGCTAAAAAACTGCCTAATCCGACTACGGGATTCACCACCGCATAAGCGACGGATGCAGCACCGACGTTCACTTCAGGAATAACAGCAACATGCAAGTTTTGTGTTTCTTGCACCAAATCAACGCTTCCATCAAGCAACACTGTTGCACTCACACCGCGCATTTTGAGATTATCTGTTTTCACCACACCACGATCCATCGTCGCAACAGCACTGATGTTATCGAACAAAAATCCCTCAGAAAACACGTCACGAAAATCTAACGTCAAACGACGCGGCAAAGATTGCAAACTCAACACTCCCAACAGTTTGGCCGCACCTGGATCGACTTTCAAAAACTGTCCTGCCGCCACGTCCAAATGTACCTTCCCAGACAAGCTAGGATAATCAATCGAAGATGGCAAATCCTGCCACTGCATCTCACCGTCTATCTTCCCCTTACCACCACGCAATACGTCTTTGTAACCCAAGCGATCCAGCAACTTCCCTGCATTAACAATATCCAAGGTGTAACTCAACGAAGTCGTATCCTCACCATTTTTCACATTGATACTCCACTTACCCGTTGCATTCAAACTTGCATCCGGATTGACCAAGGCAAGCTTGCTAATACGCCATTCGCGCACTCCCAAGTTACGTACATTGCTGGCTTGGAGATCAAGCTTGCCTAATTTCTTATTTGCCAATGCAAAGTGATCAACCGAAATATCCAGCGCAGGAATATACCCGCCCTGATCTTTGCTATCAGACGTATTGCCGTCAGCGGATGGGATTTGTTGTGGAACCGTCAAAGTAGCCAAACGCGCTGTTACCTTGCCCAAGCCCATTCTTGAAGTATTCCACGTCACATGACCAGACGCTTGAGTAGAATCGATATTCGCTTGCCAATACCCTTTTTGATACGAAGCACCTAATACGACATGCTCTAACTTTTTCCCCATCAACATCAATTCAGACGTGCGCACAGCAAACACTTCCGGCTCAAAATATTGCGCCAAATTCAACGAATTGCTATCACGCACACCTTGGCGCCCAGACGGGCGAGTCCCTTGGTCTGCCACGACTTCGCGCCACGCATCCACATCCAGTACTGGCATCTGCACATGCATCATCAAACCCTGGTCAGGTTCTGGCTCTGGCGCAACCACATTGACACCAATACCACCTTGTATCACACGCCATTCCGCATTTTTTTCTGAGATCTTTTGACGCTGATAACGCGCCATCATATTTGACCCTAACGACCAGGTGATTTCATCACGTAGAATCGCTGACTTATTCGGCCCAAGATTAAAACCAGAGTCAGATGAAGTTGTTGATGTTGTTGCCGATGATTGCAAAGAAGACAATTGAAATTTTAAGGGCATAGTCTCATGCGCAGATTTACGCAAAGGAGCAGGAAAATCCAACACCAAGCCTTGTAAAGTCGATTCAACCGCAATATCTGTCTGGTATTTTTTGATATTCAACACCGCTGAATAGTGTGTACTACCACGAACACGCGATGCTAAATTTTGCTTAGCCAGTGCAGGATAAGCCCTACGCAACCCATCAGACGACGCATTGCCCGATGCCTTAATGACGATGCTGCCATCTTTTTGACTCCCCCCTGACAATGCCACTCCCCCGCCCAAAAAATTGGCATTCAAACCATTAAGTTTGATGCCTTTTTCATTGAATTCCAATTTGCCATTGGCAAGGGAAAACGCTGGCATACCACTTTGTAAATACACCTCGTTGTTAAGCAATTGCAATTTTCCTTGTACCGTTGACTCTAACAAACGTGCCAATGGCAATTGCAAAGCAAGCGCCAATTTGGCATGCCCCGTCGCCTTCGTGTCTTCAGTAAAATGCTCTATCCATTCCAAAACGGGACTGACGCCCACGTAACGTACAAATCCTTGCAAAGGCCCAGCAGCATTGCCCTCGATGTTCAATTGCATATCGTGCGACAACATATCTGGAATGACCGCTTTAACATTCGACAATGCGATACCCTGGGTGACCGCCGAATCTGCTTTTATCTCCAACCGAGCGCGATCTACGGTCAGGTGACCTTTAATTTGTTTGGCCTGCGGCCATAATGGCGCTTTTCCATCCTTGGCGAATTTATCTGGCGCATAGTTCAAAGTGCCGTTCTCGATTTTAGCCGTGACCTTGAACTCCCCCTTGGAGGCATCACTGGCATGTAATGCGGAAAATGGAAAATGCGCCAAATCACCTTTGATTTTAATAACGGCATCACGCGCTTTGCCTTCTTCCAAAGCGTTCGTTAACCAATGTCGCACTTCATGGTGAGTTTGGATTGGTAGATATTGCCCGACCTTTTTGACATCCAACTCGGTTATTTTTGCCAATAAATGGATCGTTCCAGGCGCCTGTGATGAATGATTGCGCGGCATTAAGTAGCTACCCGCCAAGCTTGCACTCACTCCCTGTTGGGCCACATCCATCTTATTCAATTGGAGCAACACCTGATCTTGTCCAGAAAGCTGCCACTTTCCTTGCGCCCTCACATAATCAAAAGGTGGCAAATCAGGCGAAAAATAGGCTGGTAAATGTAAGCTAAATTGATCGGCATCAATACTGAAACTGCCGCCACTCTCGTGCATCTCTACAGCACCACTCAAATGCTCAAAACCCGGCATACCAGGCTGACCCAACTGTGCGGTTTGCGCCTGCCAGGATAGGTCACGAAACTGGCTTCGAACCTTATACGAAGTCGTGTCGGGGTAATGCCCCTGCCACTGGGCCGAAAAATCCTGTAATTGCCCACTGGGTGCCGCACTCTGCACCATTTGGCGCTGCGCTTCCGACAACGGCAAACGCTGCACTAGCTGCGCCAATACTTGCAAATCTAACAATTTGGCATGCGCATCTATCTTTTCCAACACATAGTTGGACATGCTTTTATTCTCTGTATTGCTTTTTTTGGGCGCTGCAAACGTGAGATTGATGCGCATGTTTGGCAAACTCAATCCTTCTTCCGTTTGCATGGAAAAGTCACTCAGAGACAAAACATAAGCAACACGATCAGCGAAAAATTTCTTGATTGCCAAAACAGGACGTATCTCATTAACCGCCACACGCCCCTGTACATACGCCAAATTTAACCACGGCATATCCTGAGAAAGGCGCATGACGGCATGCGACAACTGCACATCAGCCGTCACGCCTTTCACTTTTGCCTGCTCAACCTTGATCCACGCCCGCACCCAACCCTGCCCTTGCTGCAAATCAAAAGAAGTAGGCATATCGCCATATTTTTTCCATTCCGCCCAATCTGCTTTTAACAAATTGACGAACAACTCACCTTTCCATTCCGCAACATTAGAAATATTGCGTGAAAAATGCGGATGCGCAAAATCAGCCCGCACCTCAATCGGCCCAGACAATGCAACCGGTGGCGCAGCTTTGCAGCTAAAACGGTGATGCCACCACGTATTTTGCAAAACACAATTAAGCTGATCCAACTTTAATTCTGGCGCACCACGCTGCTGATCAGTCCAGCGTAAGTGTCCGCCTCTCACAACGATTTCACGCTGCGCCAATAACCATGGCAAGCCTTTGCCATTCGCCTTGGGATCGGACAAAAATCCTGCAATATACAAAGCACCGCTAGGATCACGCCTGACATCCAAGTCAGGCTGGTTTATTTCCAGAGTATTAAAACGTAGCTCGGCCACGATCAGTGATCGCCATGCCAAACTGGCGGAAACACGAGGCAACGTTAATGCTGCACGCCCATCTTTGTCGCGCACGATGACATTCGTTAATAATAAGCGAGGATGTAAGCCATCCCATGAGGCAGCAATCTTGGCAATCGACACTGGCCGACCAAGCGCACGACTACTAATTTGTTCGACATTACTTTTGTAATGATCGATATTGGGCAAAACCAAATAACGTACACTCAACAACAGGCCACAAAACAGAAAATACGCCGTCAACACCACCAACAACAACGCTTTAAACACTGGCGTGCAAATAAAGCATAAAGAGGCCCAGTACTGACGTTTCTTGCAATCTGAACGATTATCAGGGGCGCTGTCGTTATTGCACTCACTTTTGCCGTGATTAACCGAAGGTGGTGGTGTTTGATCGATTGACATTAAAAGGGCATCACTGTGTAATGGTTTGTTCCATGAGATTAAAAGTCGCTGGGTTCCCGCCTAAACCCGCGGGAACGACTGGCTATAAAGAAAATTTGGGTTAATTATTTCGGCCACTTTCTACGCATACATACGCATTCACCATGTCATCTCTACTCCCATCACCATCGCTACTGTCACCGCTGGATGCTTCTCACTTTTACACACGCTGGATCAATGCGGATACAGAGCGCGCTAACCAAGTTGCAGAACTGGCCGGATTATCCCTTGCTTCCTGCGATTTTGCCTATTTTTTAGCAAAAGAAACTAACAACGGCCTGCCATTGCCACGCGCCATGCGCCGACTACGACATTTATTACTAGCAGCGCTCATCGTACGCGATTTAAACGGACAAGCCAATTTAGCCGAAGTGGTCGACACCATGACCGCATTCGCCGATTTTGCAGTACGCACACATTTGGATGCTTTACATGCGGAAATGATTGCGCTCTACGGCACACCGATAGGCGAAGAATCCCAACAAGCGCAAGAGCTCATTGTCATGGGTATGGGCAAATTGGGTGGTGGTGAGTTAAATGTCTCATCCGATATCGATTTGATTTTTTTGTATCCAGAAGAAGGGGAAACACAAACCGAAACGCCCGATCAACGCTCGCTATCGAATCATGAATTTTTCACCAAATTGGGCAAAAAACTGATCGCAGCGCTGTCAGAAATTACCGAAGATGGCTTCACCTTCCGCGTCGATATGGCCTTACGCCCCAATGGCGTATCCGGCCCGCTGGTGGCCAGCTTTAACATGCTGGAAGAGTATTTCCTGGTACAAGGCCGAGAATGGGAACGTTATGCCTGGGTTAAAGCACGTGCTATTAGCGGACAAACCAGCAATATCTCGGCTTTGGATGCCATCGTGCGACCATTTGTTTATCGACGCTATCTGGATTTTGGCATCATCGATGCCATCCGCACCATGCATGATCAAATCCGAGCCGAAGTCAGCCGACAAGAAAGATTGCATCCAGATCGCAGTAACAACATCAAACTGGGGCGCGGTGGGATCCGTGAAATAGAATTTCTAGTTCAAGTATTTCAACTCATACGCGGCGGGCGCGACAGTATGCTACGCCAGCGTTCAACCCGCGACACATTGATCACACTGGCGCAAAAACAATTACTCGCCCCAGCCATCGTCGAGCAATTACAAACGGCCTACACCTTTCTGCGCAATTTAGAACATCGTTTGCAATATCTGGACGATGCGCAGACGCATACGCTGCCCAGTAGCCCAGAAAGCTACCTGCGCGTGGCACAGATGATGGGCATGCGCGATAGCGCATCGCTGCTCGCCACATTGGGCCAGCAACGTGCTTTTGTCGCCGCGCAGTTTGATGCCATTTTTAGCGATAAAAATGAGAAAAACGTCTCATCTTCAACATCCTCAACATCCGAAACAAAAACTAACGATGGCACCACGATCACACCAACCAGCGACGGCGACTGGTGTGATGCCGACATGGTCCAACGCCTAAGCACACTAGGCTTCACCGATGCAGCAACGGCTAGTCAACGTTTGCTGGCAACGCTGCAATCGCCACGTCTGCTTTCCTTACCAGAAAGCAGCAAGAACAAGCTCACCACCCTGATTAACCTGGCGCTGCCGCTGCTTGTTAAATCCACCAGTTCTATACCATCAACATCGGCTGCTGCGACCAATCTAGACCCACACATTGGTTTAGCCAGACTGCTGGATTTCTTCGAAACCATCGCCCGCCGCGCGGCTTACTTATCCTTGCTGATTGAATATCCCCACACGCTAGAACGCGTGATCCGCATGATTCAAGCAAGCGACTGGGCGGCCAAATATTTAAACACGCACCCCATTTTGCTGGATGAATTGCTAGATGATCGTATTTACCAAAGTGCATCCAACTGGCCACAGTTTCAAACAGAATTACAACACCAACTAGATGCCGTTCCTGGTGATACCGAGCGCCAAATGGATATTCTGCGCGACATGCACCATGCGCAATTATTCCGTTTGCTGGCGCAAGATTTGGCTGAAAAACTCACAGTAGAACAATTAGCCGATGAGCTATCCAAACTGGCCGATATCATGGTGCAAACCACCTTGCAAGCCATCTGGCGCACGCTGCCGCAACGGCATAGAGAAGTTCCACAATTTGCCGTCATCGCCTACGGCAAGCTAGGAGGCAAAGAGTTTTCCTACGCGTCCGACCTGGATGTGATTTTTTTATACGACGATGAGGAGCAAGATGCGCCCGCCCTCTACGCCAAACTGGCGCAACGCTTCATCACCTGGATGACCTGCCACACCTCGGCTGGCATTTTGTTTGACGTTGATATTGCCTTGAGACCCGATGGCGCCAGCGGTTTGCTGGTGTCCAGCCTGACATCCTTTGCGCGTTATCAAACCCAATCTGCTTGGCTATGGGAGCATCAAGCCTTAAGCCGCGCCCGCTTTTGCGCCGGCGACCAAGCACTGGGCGAACGCTTCGAAGCATTGCGCATCCAAATCTTGCGCCAACCAAGACAAGCGGAAACACTGCGACAAGAAGTCCTCGCCATGCGAGAAAAAATGCATGCCGCCCATCCAACACGTGCCAATGATTTTGATCTAAAACAAGATGCGGGTGGCATGATTGATATTGAGTTCATCGTGCAGTTCTTAGTCTTACGCCATGCGGCCCAATATCCTGAATTAACTGCTAATAGCGGCAATATTGCCCTATTGAAGATATGTGGAGAACTGGGTTTAATCGATACGGATTTAGCACTCAAAACAGCCAATGCATATCGCAGTTTCAGAAAACACCAACATCAACTACGTTTGCAAGGAAAAGAACACGCAAAAATTGACATCGCAAGCGTTGCAGATGAAGTAACAGCAGTCAAAGCGTTATGGGATAAAAGTTTTAATCCGCATTAAAACTAGGCTTAATTGATGGAATTACACACTGAGAGTGGGGCATGATGTTTTTATCTTTGTTCAAGAGTGGCTACAAGGAGGCGACTGAGACAAAAAGATAAAATTGCATTAAAATTAATTAGTTGTATTTTTGATATGCTCATAAATTCTCTTCAATCGCCAATACAAAGCACACATCATGAATTTCATTTCAAGCATCCCTCAGAATATTGTCAGATCAACATCGCGCAATTTCGCAACGCACAAGAATATTAAGTCTAGTCCTAGCACTCCTTTTAAAAATTTTCCGCAATCATCGCGGCCAAACCACACTCCTCTTAAACACTTGGTATTCGGTGTGGTCATTACCGGAATTGCTGCAAACGAAGTGACGTCTATCTGGCATGATCAAAAAAATCACGAAGAGATTGCTCGCCAAATGTCAGATGCACAACGCACATTTGCAATCGAACATCCTGATCATACTTTCTTAGGTTTTCATGGGTCACGTGATCCGACTCATCATAATCCGGCTGAAGTAGCAATCGAGCAACGACACCGTTTATGTTACGTGCCACAGGAAATCAAGCACGCCTCTGAATTAAGTCATGCTTATGCGTTTAAACGCAGTATTTTTACCTGGTTAATGAACAAAATACCTGGAAGCAGTTCTATTTTTCCCCCAACTGCTGGGTCTATTTACCCAATAGGAATGCAAAACGAAGCCTTAAAAAACATGGTCACGAGCTACCATGCTTTAGGATCTGGGCTTGGGACATTAGACGAACTAGAACAAAGGGTAGAAACACGGTATACAACACCAGATGGACGATCATTGCTTCAGGTTTCCCATCGAAATGTCGCATGGATTACAGCCGATGGCCAAAACCACATATTGTACGGCAAACCAATATCTGTTGAGCAACCAAAAAGCATGTATTACACCATCTTATGGGGAAATTTTTACACTGCGTTTCCCGGCGAGCACACTGGAAACTATGAGCCACCAGTAGGCAAATAATAAAGCGGACTATAAGCCCGCTTTATTATGTTTATTGCTACTTGCTATTGACTACTCAGTATCTACTACTTACTTCGCTGACATCAACGCCACCGTCGTATCCAACATACGGTTGGAGAAACCCCACTCATTGTCATACCAGGAAGACACTTTCACCAAACGACCAGATACTTTAGTCAAAGTCGCGTCAAAGTTGCTGGAAGCTGGGTTATGGTTGAAATCGATGGAAACCAAAGGATCGGTGTTGTAGGTCAACACGCCTTTCAACGCACCTTCGGAGGCGGTTTTCATGAGGGTGTTAATTTCTTCCACGCTAGTATCACGCGCAGCGATGAAGGACAAATCAACGATGGAAACATTGATGGTTGGTACACGAATCGCATAGCCATCCAATTTGCCGTTCAACTCAGGCAATACCAAACCAACCGCTGCTGCTGCGCCCGTTTTGGTAGGAATCATGCTCATAGTGGCGGAACGCGCACGACGTAGATCTTCATGCATGACGTCGGTCAATACTTGATCGTTGGTGTAAGCATGCACGGTAGTCATCAAACCGTTTAACAAGCCGATGCTGTCATTCAAAGGTTTGACCAATGGTGCCAAGCAGTTGGTAGTGCAAGATGCGTTGGAAATAACGGTATCACTCGCCTTCAATACATTGTGATTAACGCCATATACAACGGTCGCATCGACATCCTTACCGCCAGGTGCGGAAATAATGACTTTCTTGGCGCCGCCTGCGAGATGCGCAGAAGCCTTTTCCTTAGTAGTGAAAAAGCCTGTGCATTCCAACACCACGTCCACATTCAACTCACCCCATGGAATCTCCGCTGGATTGCGCTGTGCAAAGACACGGATCACGTCGCCATTGACGATCATGTTATTACCTTCCACCGCTACGGTGCCTGGGAACTTGCCGTGCGCAGTGTCGTAACGGGTCAAATGCGCATTGGTGTTGGCATCGCCTAAATCGTTAATCGCAACGATTTGAATGTCGTGTTTTTTTCCACCTTCGTAATGGGCACGCAAAATATTGCGACCTATGCGGCCATAACCATTGATTGCAACTCGAATCGTCATCATTTCTCCTAAGATTAAAAAAATTCCGTACTAATACACTGCAACTTATTCGCTACCCAATGTGCGCTTTACTGCTGCGACCACTTTGTCCACCGTAAAACCGAAATGCTTAAACAACACATCCGCTGGCGCTGATTCACCAAAACTGTCGATCCCCACCACCGCACCTTCCAAACCAACGTACTTGTACCAGAAATCAGTGACGCCCGCTTCTACCGCCACACGTGGCAAACCTGGTGTCAATACGCTGGCTTTGTACGCTGCATCCTGACGATCGAACACATCCGTTGATGGCATGGACACCACGCGCACTGGCACACCTTGCTCACCCAATGCCTGGGCCGCCTGCATCGCCAAACCAACTTCCGACCCCGTTGCGATCAAAATGGCTTTGGCACCACCAGTAGCCGTATCAGCATCCTGCAACACATATCCACCGCGGGAAATATTGTCAATCTGCGCCTGATTACGCTCTTGATACGGCAAATTCTGGCGAGAAAAAATTAAGGTACTAGGACCATTTCTACGTTGTACCGCACAAGACCACGCCACGGCGGATTCCACCGTATCACAAGGACGCCAGTTATCGAGATTAGGAATCAAACGCAAACTGGACACGTGCTCAATCGATTGGTGCGTCGGACCATCTTCACCCAAGCCGATGGAGTCATGCGTGAAAACGAAAATCGAACGAATCTTCATCAACGCTGCCATGCGCAAGGCATTGCGACTGTAATCCGAGAACGTCAAGAAAGTCGCGCCAAATGGAATAAAACCACCATGCAGGGCAACGCCATTCATGATGGCGCTCATGCCAAATTCGCGCACACCGTAATTGACGTGATTACCTGGCTGGCCAGAACGCACAGCAACGCACTCTTTCCAGTTAGTTAAATTGGAGCCGGTCAAATCCGCTGAGCCGCCTAAAAATTCAGGCAACACGGGTGCCAAGGCTTGAATCGCATTTTGGCTCGCTTTACGTGTGGCAATGTTTTCCTTTTTCTGTACGCAAGCAGTAATGTAATCGGTCACCGTTTGCTGGAAGTTTTCTGGCAATTCTCCCTTCATACGACGCGACAACTCCTGCGCCAATTGTGGATGGCGTTGGCTATACGCTTGGAACAGGGTATTCCAATCGTCTTCTCTGGCCTGACCTTGCGCAGTCGCACTCCATGCCGCATATACATCGGCTGGAATCTCAAACGGCGCCTCATTCCAACCCAAAGCAGCGCGCGTCGCAGCCACTTCTTTTTCACCCAAGGCAGCACCATGGACTTTATCGCCACCTTGCAAATTAGGTGAGCCTTTACCAATCACGGTTTTGCAACAAATTAAAGTTGGGCGATCAGACTGACGCGCCAGGGCAATGGCTGCATCCACCGCATCCACATCGTGTCCATCGACATTACGTACCACGTGCCAGCCATAGGATTCAAAACGTTGCGGCGTGTCATCACGGAACCAGCCATCGACCTTGCCATCGATGGAAATACCATTATCGTCATACAACACCACCAATTTCGACAAACGCAAGGTGCCAGCCAACGAGCAAGCTTCATGCGAAATCCCTTCCATCAAACACCCATCGCCAACAAAGGCGTAAGTGGTGTGATCAATGACATCAAAACCAGGCTGATTGAATTGCGCCGCCAATAAACTTTCCGCCAACGCCATACCCACCGCATTGGTTAAACCTTGTCCTAGTGGGCCAGTCGTGGTTTCTACGCCAGGTGTGATGTCGACTTCTGGATGGCCAGGCGTTTTGGAGTGCATTTGACGGAAATTCTGAATGTCCGCCATGCTCAAATCGTAGCCACTCAAATGCAGCAACGCATAATGCAGCATCGAGCCATGCCCATTCGACACAATAAAACGATCACGATTCACCCAACGTGGATTAGCCGGATTATGACGATAATGCCGCGCCCACAGTGCCACCGCGATTTCCGTCATCCCCATCGGCATACCGGGGTGGCCAGAATTTGCTTTTTGTACCGCATCCATTGCCAATACGCGAATCGCATTGGCCATTTTGTTGCTAGGGGAGATGGAAGTCATGTTGATGAGTAAAAACGTAAAAAACGGAATAAACGAATAAGAAATAGCAATGAAATTTTATAAAACCCTATACAACTTGTTACAAGTCAACGGGGGACACATCGCTGCGAAGCAGCATTTTACCAGAGTGAGCTTAATGGTATATGATCATTAAGATATCATCCGATATCGAAATCACCAGAGTCAAACATTAAAAAATAGAAATAATGATGCTATGAATACCATCGTGATTGAACACGTTGCGCTTAACGAATTGCCCGCCGCTTGGCGTGCGCAGTTGCATGTCGCAAAAAATACTCGCGTAACAGTGCGCATCGAGGAAGAAAGAGCAGACGAAGAACACAAAACGCAAACTGCACTAACAAGCAATCCTTTATTCGGCATGTGGCAGGATCGTGAAGAAACAGGCGATGCCACTGCCTATGCCAGAAAATTACGCACACCTCGCTATGATGTCGATGGCTCACGCCACCAGGATTAAACCGTGCCATCCACATTAATTGATACCGACGTATTAATCTGGATGACACGTGGTCATGCAAGTGCCGCCACCAAATTACAAACGATGACACCGTGGCGCATTTCCGCAGTGACATACATAGAATTGGTTCAAGGTTGCCGCAATAAAGAAGAATTAGTCCGCCTCAAAAAAGGATTGGCACTGTGCCAAACTAGAATTATCCCAATCAGCGCCACAATATCCGAGCGCGCAATGCAATTGATCGACACTTATGCGCTATCGCACAATTTACAATTGGGTGATGCGCTTATCGCCGGTACGGCACTTGAACACAATCTAACCGTCTTTACCGCCAACACCAAACACTTCAACTCAATCGACGGCTTACACGTCGAGGCATTTTTGCCATGAAACACATATTTCCAATCACATGCCACGATTCTTCTACCCCCAGCCCATCGAACTCGGCACGCTTATTACCTTGCCCGATGCTGTCGCCCATCACATCCAAGTTTTGCGTTTAAACGTTGGTGATTCCATCACGTTATTTAACGGCGAAGGCGGTGAATACAGCGCCAGTTTGCGTTTAATCGAAAAGAAACGTGTTCATGCTGAAGTGCAGGCTTTTTCCCCCAGAGAAGCGGAATTGCCCTACGCCATCACATTGGCACAAGCGCTGCCGGAGTCTTCCAAAATGGATGGCATTATCGAAAAAGCGGTCGAACTGGGCGTCACTAACATTCAACCCTTATCCGCACAACGCTGCGTGACGCGGTTGTCTGGTGAGCGGGCGCAAAAGCGGCATGCGCATTGGCAAGGCATCATCGTGGCAGCGTCTGAGCAAAGTGGGCGCAATCGTCTGGCACAACTAACAGAATTGACCGATTTTCAGCAATGGATTAGACAAAAAAATACCTCGCCCCGCATTTTGCTGACACCACGCGCCACGCTGTCACTCCCTGCCTGGGCACGCCAGCAGCCAGCGCAAGCAGTGACGATCATGATAGGCCCGGAAGGTGGTTTCAACGCTGCAGAAGAACAAGCCGCACACGATCAAGGCGTGCTGTTGCTCTCCATGGGAGATCGGATATTGCGTACAGAAACGGCTGGCATGGCGGCTGTTGCGGGGTTGAGTGCTGTTTGGATTGAATCACCAGGCATATGATTGATTATTTGGTTGATAACTAACAGTGCAATTTCGCTTCATTAACCATTAAAAAACGCAACCCATGCCATAACAGAGCGAAATTGCACTCTTATATTTCGTGTCTAATCATGGCAAACACAATAAAAATCGAATCACCGGAAGAAATAGGCGACGTTCTTCGGGCGGCACGAGAAAAAAAGGGGCAGGTCTAACATTCCAACATTTAAGAAAACAAGAAAAAATGTTGGAATGTTAGACCTGACCCCGGATTATGTTGCGAGAGCGATGGCAATACGGAGAAACTTAAAACCGTCGTCCCCGAGTGCTTTAGCATAGGTATCTACACAAGTACGAAGAATGTTTATCTGACCTTGTAGGGCCTCAATAAGCGCAGCGCATTGCGCCGCATGGCGGCCTTCGATCAAGGTGCAATGCGCTGCGCTTATTGCACCCTACTTAGCAGGAGCGTACTTGTGTAGATACCCATGGTGCTTTAGCCGGGGACCCAGTGGCTTTTAGCAGTAAACAGAAAAGACACTGGATTCCCGCCTAAACCCGCGGGAACGACGAAGACCAATGGACAATCCCAGTTTATTCATTGTTTAACTCCACGATTCGCCCCCAACAACACCCGCGTATACGGATGCTGCGGCGCGGCATATAACGTATCCGCATCGGCATATTCCACCACCTTGCCTTGATACATCACCATCAAGTCATCGGCCATGTATTTCACCACCGACAAGTCATGCGAAATAAAGATGTAGCTCATGCCAAACTCATCCTGCAAATCACGCAGCAAGTTCAGCACCTGGGCTTGTACGGACACATCTAACGCTGATACTGACTCATCACACACCAGGATTTCTGGCTGCATGGTCAGGCAGCGTGCGATGGCGATGCGCTGGCGTTGACCACCGGAGAATTCATGCGGATAGCGATGGAGGGCAGTGCTGGGCAAGCCGACTTTTTGCAGCCATTGTCGGGCGAGCGCGACACGTTCGTGGTCGTTGGCGCCAATCTGGTGGATGCGCATCGGTTCTAGTAGGATTTGTTCTATGGTGAAGCGTGGATTGAGCGAAGCGTAGGGGTTCTGGAAAACGATTTGTATCCGTTGTTTGTACGCGTGATATTGCTTGGACGACATCGACAACAAATCTTGGCCGTGGAATAAAACCTGGCCGGAACTCGCCTTATGCAAGCGCAGCAGCGTTAAACCCAGGGTAGTTTTTCCTGAGCCGGATTCGCCCACGATACCCAAAGTTTTGCCGCGTGCCAGGGTAAACGATACGTCTTGCACGGCGACAAACTCTTTGCGCTGCAACCAACCGGTACGCGTGACAAAACGTTTGCTGAGATGATGGACGACCAAGATATTATCTTGCGTAGCAGCTACATGCTGATTTGCTTGCCGCATAGGTGGCAAATTAATCTTGCTTTCCATCACATCCTGCATCACCGGCAAGCGCTGGGAGCGCGATGTCAGCGACGGGCGGCAATGTAGCAAGGCTTTAGTATAGCTATCGACCGGATGATCAAAAATCTGCCGTACATCGCCCCGCTCGCGTATCTCGCCATTGCGCATCACCAGTACCTGATCGGCGATTTCTGCTACCAACGCGAGATCGTGGGTAATCAGCAACACCGACATTTGGTGCTTTTTTTGCAAACCAGCAATTAACGCCATGATCTGTTTTTGCACCGTGACATCCAGCGCAGTAGTCGGCTCATCCGCGATCAACAATTTGGGTTCGCATGCAATGGCCATCGCAATCATGACGCGCTGTTGCTGCCCGCCGGATAACTGGCTGGGATAGGCGTCAATTTTGAGATGTGGATCGGGAATCCCCACTTCTTCCAACAAAGCAATCGCACGACTACGCGCTTGTCGGGCATTCATTCCCATGTGCTGGCGCAACACCTCTGCAATTTGAAAACCCACGCTCAACACCGGATTCAAGGACGACATCGGCTCCTGAAAAATCATCGCCAATTCCTTGCCGCATAAACACCGATGCTGCGCCATGGTCATCGACAGCAAAGATTGGCCATTGAAAATAATGCTGCTAGCAGGATGAATCATCGCGTTATTGGCTGGCAACAACCCCATCACCGCCAACGCGCTGACGGATTTGCCACTGCCTGATTCTCCAACCAAAGCAACCGTGGTATTGCGCGGGACGTCGAATGAAATGCCATGCAGCACGGTGTGCGTATGGTTCTTATCGATGCGAAATTGCACGGATAAGTCGCGGACTTGTAGCAGGCTGGTTTGGTTAATGGGCGATGTATTTGGACGCATGAATTTGTGTTTTTTATTTCAACTTCGGATCCAAGGCGTCACGCAACGCATCGGTCAATAAAGAAAACGCCGTGACCAACGTTGCCATGGCGAAGCTGGCAGCGGCCAGTTGCCACCATTTGCCGAGGATCAATTCATTTTGCGCCTCATTCAACATGCTGCCCCATGACACCACGCCAACGGGTACGCCAAAACCGAGGAAGCTAAGAATCACTTCGGATTTAATAAACCCCACCACCAGCAACGACATTTGCACCCACACCACGTGGCTGATGTTGGGAAAGATATGCGAAAACATTTTGCGCCAATGAGACGCGCCAATCGCATCGGCAGCGAGCACGTATTCACGCGCTTTGTGCTTCATGTATTCGGCACGAATCAAGCGGTACGCACTGGTCCAGCCGGTTAAACCCAAAATCAAAACGATGGTCAGCAAGCTTCTTTTTTGCAACACCGCCGCCACCGACAACACCAGCAGCAAATACGGTACTGAAGTGAAGATGCTGTAAAACCAATTAAAGAAATCATCCACCCATGCACCAAAATAACCAGACAAAGCGCCAAACAAAGTGCCCAACACCGTCGCCAGCAAAGCCGCGCTGATGCCAACGATGATGGAAACCTGCCCGCCTTTAATAGTTTTTTTGATGACGTCATGACCCCATTGATCGGCACCGAAGGGCAAGGTTTTTTTCTTGTTGATCGCACCGCTACCGCTCGCCTTTGATGTGGATAAAGCCTGGCGAATTTCATCCCATTCTTTTTGCAAAGGATCGGCAATATCATCTTTCTCATCCACATACGTAGGCTGCGGCAATGCGAGGGCTGGCAATGCGTGTGCTGATACTGAAGCTGACACCATTGCGTTTGCGATAAAACTTGGCGGGGCGTGATAGACAGCGACTTCCTCATCCCAATCCGCCGCCAGCCACCCTATTGATGACAGCAACACCATCAAAAAAAACAGCGCCACAATCGTCAAACACGCCATCGCCACTTTATCGGCACGCAAACGCCTCCAGGCCAGTGTCCACAAACCCGGCGATACGCATGGGAAAGAGTAATTAGAATGAAAATTCGACATAAAAGAAAAAAGACGCTGGATTCCCGCCTAAACCCGCGGGAACGACGGAGGTTAATGGACAATCTCGATTTAATTCAACGAAGCTGTACCCGCGGATCCACCACACGGTACAACAAATCGGCTAACAAATTAAACAACATGGTCGCCATCGCCACATAAACGGTAATCGCCTTGATCACCGGAAAATCACTGCGTTCCACTGCCAAAATGACTTCCCGCCCGATGCCTGGAATCGAAAAAAAACGCTCGACCAAAAACGCGCCCATCAACAATGCCGGCAAGTTCGACATCACATACGTAATGACAGGAATCGCCGCATTGCGCAACACATGCACCAGCATGATGCGTGTTTCACGCAGCCCCTTGGCACGCGCAGTGCGGACGTAATCCTGCTGAATTTCATCCAGAATAAAACTGCGGAACAGACGCACATTCGGCGCCATGCTCACCACCAGCAAAGTCAGAATAGGCAAAGTGGCGTAATGCGTAAGATTGTCCAGCCAATGCTCACCCCATCCCTGCACCGGAAACAAGCCCCATTGATAGGCAAACCAATACTGAAACAAGATGATGTAAACCAAAATGCTGATCGACATGCCAACGGTACACGCCGTCATCACCAGCCCATCCGTCAACGATCCACGCACGTAGGCAATCAACAGCGCCAATACAATCGCGCAAAACGTCTCTAAAAAAGTTAAGGGTAACAACACCGTCAATGACGGCCCAAGTCGGCCAAGGATGACGTCGGCGACGGGTTCACCGGTACTCCAGCTATTGCCAAAATCCAACGTGACGATTTGCTTGATAAAGATCCACAGCTGTACGTAATACGGCCGATCTATCCCCAACTGTGCCCGAATATGTGCAATTTGCTCCGGGCTAGATATTTTGCCCGCCAAAATATAAGCCGGATCGCCACCGACCCAATGGAACAAAACAAAGATGAAGAAAACGACACCCAACATGGTGGGAATCATTTGCCATAAGCGTCGGGAAATATAGTCAAGCATGTTGTAAAACGCCATTCAGTATCAGAAATTTCCTGCAGGGTAGGGTGTAATAAGCGAAGCGCATTACACCTTCATCGAAGCCACCATGCGGCCAATGCGCTTCGCTTATTGACGCCCTACAAGATCAAAATACATCCACTCAGAAACCAGAATCGGATGCTTTTTGTAACCAATCACGTTAGGTTGCGCCAACATATTGCGATACCGCGCATAACCCAAACGGTTGGGTGCATACACCTCCAACAACCGGGTCATCTTGCGATACAAGGCATCGCGCTCTGGGCTGGGTGGTATTTGTTGCGACTGTAAAAACATTCGGTCGTAATCAGGATGCTGAAAACACCCTTTATTGGTTTGATGGATATTCGGCCCATAAAACAACTGCATAAAATTATCGCCATCCGGATAATCCGCAATCCACGCCGCGCTGCGCATTTGCAACTTGCATTGCGCTTCGGCCTTTAATAGATCGGAAAATGGCCGCATTTCTCCTTCCATTTGCACAGCAATGGCGTTAAACGTTTTCTTCCACACTTCCAACTGCTGCTTGCCCAAAGAATCCGTCCGGACGGAATAACGGATCACCAAGGGCTGGCCATTGGGCAAAGTACGCCAGCCATCCGGCCCTTTTTTATAGCCAAACTTATCCAGCAAGGCATTCGCACCCGCCACGTTGTATTGCGTGCGGCTGACGTACCTGGGATCGTAGCCAACAATACCTGGCGGCATCGGATAGTCCAGCGCAATCGCTTCGCCATGCCACACCATATTGATTTCTTCCTGAACATTGTGCGCCATAGCAAAGGCACGGCGCAGGGCGATTTTCTCTTTGCTAAAACCGCCTGTGACCGGATCCTGCATATTCCAGTAATAAATCGTCAATTCAGGATCGATCATGCGCGATAACTGCACGCCTTTTTTCACCAATTCTGACCTCAAACGCCCATGTAACAACGCTTGCGGCGCTAAAGGTCCTTCTAATTGAAATAAATCAATTTCACCCTTTTGGAACGACAACCAGCGTGATTGATCCTCCGCCACCACGTTGATTTCTACGCGCCCAATTTGCGGCATGCGCTTGCCCCGCATTTGTGCCGCAATACGCTGATCGTCGGGATCCGAACTAGGTTGAAAATCCCACACAAAACCGCGATACATAGGATTGGCCTCCAACACCATGCGCGAGCTACGCACCCATTGCGTCAAACGATACGCGCCCGTCCCCACCGGATGGTCCATCACATGGCCTTGCGCATTTTGGTATTTTTCCACCACCTCACGCGCCATGGCGCTGGTCGGAAAATGCGCCAAGGACATGCCAAAATTCAAATCAGGACGCGTCAAATGCACGCGCAAGGTGTAGCGATCCAACAACTCAAATCCTGCAACCGGTGTGCTGGGATCAAACTTGCCAGTTTTTTTCGCCTTTGCCACCATGTCATCCAGACCTACCACCTTGCCGGCAAATACCCAAACGTGTGGAGAGGCAATTTTGGGATCCATTAAGCGCTGAAAGGAATACACATAATCCGCCATGGTCAGCTCACGCCGCTTGCCATTGAAAACGGGATCGGGCGCAAAAATAATCCCCTTTTTAAGCCGTATCGTATAAGTCTTGCCACTATCAGCGACCTCAGGTAGGGCTTGCGCCGTCAAGGGCACCAGCTTGGCTGGACGCGCCAGATAATCGTAGGTAAATAGGGTCTCAAAAATCCCCTGAATCACACTAGCGGAATATAAATCCGACACCGCAGCGGGATCAAAGCCCGTTTCCGCCACAGGAAAAACCGTGCGTAGCACTTTGGTGGGATCTGCTGGGCTGGTAGCATTATTCGCGTATGCCAAATGCATAGGCAGGCATAGCAATAATGCCCAGCAAGATTGAACAATCCCATATAAAAAAATCCGGCCAACTGTGCCAGAGAGGCTGAACAGGCCGGATTTGTTGGTTTTTTTGCTATGTTGCTTACTGTTGCTCACTAGATTTAAACAATTTAAGCAACTCGTAAATACTCAGACCACCTTGTTGTGGTAAACGCAACAACAAATCTTCAAACCTCGTATCCCGCCAACCAACCAAGGCCTTCAATATGGTAGGGACGGGACTGTGCGGCTCGACATGGTCCAGAAAGTTAGCAATTTCACGCAATTGATCGTAAGCAGTATCGCGGTTATACACAGCATGACGACTCGCTGTGGGTGTCATTGCAGAAACAGGACCTGCGCCATCCATCACCACCTCTTCCGCTGGTGCACTTGCAATACGCTCTGTTTTGACACGGGTCACCAACTCACGAAAAGTCGGGGTTTGGCCAGGAATTTTGGCATCAAGGAAAATTTCCAACGATGTCAGTTGTGTTTCAATGGTTTGCAAATGCATGTGTCGAGCAGTTCGATCCGACTCAAGCAAAGTGTGCGCATCTGGCGCAGCGAGTAAACCCAAATTAAACCATTTCAACCCTTCACGTAACAACCAATCTACAGCACGCAAACGCAATCCGGCATCCGCTTGGCCATTGTCTTCAATTTCCAACTGGGGATACACATCATCCCAAAACGTTTCCACCAACTCTGAAAACAAAGTTACGCCCTTAGCCATGCCTTCCAACTGATTAGTACGCACTAAAGCTTCAATCAACCAGGCCGCTACTTGCAAATCCTTAGAACGCTGCACCAACATGTCATAGCAAAGACGGCCAACACTGGGCCAATCAATCTTTTTGCTTTGTCGCTCCCAAACACCTGCCGGCAACACATCAGCCTCGGCTTGACGCGCGCGCCGAATATTGTCATACGCAGGATCATATTGCACATCCACGCCACAAGGATTATCTCCAGACAAAGGCTGTAGTACTAAAGTCCAATCAAAATCGTTGATCATAAATGTGTTAGTCCAGTTTTAAAGAAGAGACATCCATCCGACTCGAACCAGACAAAGCAGGTGCACTTTCTGGGAAATCAAGCGCAAATGGGATTTGTTCCGTCGGTGCGGCTAAAGTTGCAAAAAACTGTGCAACACGGCGTCCCTGTGGTCCAACAACTTGCGTGTTAAAACGCAATACCACTTGTCCATAACCATCACCACGCACAGCATGTCGACGCAACAAATCAAACAAAGCCCAGTCGCCGGTAAATTTGAATGTCACGGTACGATCAGAAACACTGTAATTTTCTTTCCCTTCTCGTCCTGTCACTGGAACATAAGGTGACAATGCCGCCCAGCGCAAACGGACCTCGATTGGATCACCAATACGCCATTCGAATAAATCCTTACTGCTGCGCAAACCATACTGGCGCGAACCAGATTGGACGCTGGCATCAATAATTTGATCTGCTAACACCGCTTCACTACTATTAGTACGTAAAGACAAGCGCCCCTGTACCAAACCATCAGCAGGTTCTGCAGTGATAGCTGATGCGGATTTATTACGCTCTACGGTACCAAAGCGCTCTGACAAGGCATCCATTTGGTCAAAAAACTGCGCCGTCGATTGCGTCCATTCGGTCGGAATCACAGGCAACTGTTTACGCAAATCACGATAGCGCGCCAATACCGCCGAGAAGCTACGGCGAGATAGCGGAGTGATAGCTGCACTACCAAATGGTTGATGACCAGCAACATTGGTATTAAACCAACTGGCAAATTCTTCGTATTTCCGACGTCGACCGTCCGCCACACGTTGTGTACAGGCCTCCGTTACTGGCTCATCTAACGCAGCAAATCGCATAGAAAAATAATCAGAGCGCCAGGAAGTCGGTGCACGTTCCGCCAAGAAGCGTACACACTCATCGGGATCGTTCCATTTAGCCAGATTGAGAATATATTGTTCAAGCTCATACAAACCATTCGTCGTGGTACCTTTGTCGAATGACTCCAAGACATCCAGGAAGCGACGCCGACGCTGCATCGTTTCTTCACGTATGCTAGCGGGAGAAAGCGCTGTCAATCCATCTAACAATAATGCCACTGGTACACCATACTGACTACGCGCAAATTCACGTGCTAATGCCAAACGCTCCTTCGGGTTGCCTCGCATTGTGTTGCCCAAAGGACGCCCTGGGAAAGTAGGACTGGTCATCCAACGCCGCACATCGGCGATCATAGAGGCATAAGGGTCTTCTGTACTCAAACGCGCATCCAAACGCTCCAACAAACGCTGCGTCTCGGAAATCAACAACTCACCAGCCGTACCAGCACGCGGTTCTACGCCCTCATCTGCATTAAACGCCAAACGATATAAACGTATTGCAGCAGTCAAATTATTAACTTGCGCTGACAGTCCTGTGGTTGCATCGCTAACGCCATAAATTTTGCCATCACCATTTCCTCCATTCAAAGGCATGGCGGCCTGCCAAAATAAACCATCAACATTGGTCTTGAACTGCGCTTGCGTCAAACGCATGATACTTGGCCGCAAACTAGCATCAAACCCTTGCACGCCTTCGGTACTGTAAGTACGCACAGCAGAAGCTAAATCTTTGATACCACTTAATTGGCTTAAATTCCAAGTCACACCATTCGAATAATCCTCTTTTGCTCCGCTACCGCGTGCCATACGCTGCATGAAGGATTGACTCATCAGGGTATTGTAAGCAGCAGAAAAACGCTTGACCTCCGCTGTCAACACCAGATTTCCTTCATTCGGATCAGCCATAAACAAACTACCAACACCAACAATCTCCTGCGTCAACAAATGACGACGTAATACATCACGTCTTTGTCTAAACGCATTGGTCGCATCGGTTGCTTCACCTATCGAGACAATAGAAGAATTTCCCAAACGGGCCATCACAGGACCAAAGAAACTCAAAGAATCCTGGGTTTTCCCTAATAAACGGCGGGCTTGCACTTGACTGGCTTCACGCTGTAAACGACGCAAACAATCGGCCAGGTTTTCAGCATCTTCCAAGGAAAAGCTCGGATCTCTTGCCAATCTATTAATCAAACCAGCCGTTTCATCTGCTACTAATACCACGGGATGATTATCAAAAGATTCGCGCAACAAACGCTCTAAATAAGAGGCAACAAGTTGCTTGACAACGGGTTGCACCTCCTCATCCTGCCTTAAGTGACTGGTGTCAAAACGTTTTGTCACTGCTGATGGAAGAGCTGCATTCGGATCCCAAGGAGGATTACTAGTAGCAGCCGTATTAAAAATACGCCCTTGCCCTTGTGCATCACTCACAGACACGCCATCCGCAACAACTGTATTACTTGGATTGGCGACAAAACTTGTCAAATCTCGATAAGTAATACCGTTCGGTAAAGATTCTGCGGTTTGCACCGCGGTAATCGAAAGCTCACGCGTATTCAAGAAACCCAACAAAGCCCCATATGCCGGCAGTTCCTCCACGCGCTCAGCAGACACATTACGTGCCGCCAACAAGCTTTCTGGCAAAACACGAGGCATATCATGCGCCAACACCTCTAAACGCGGCTCAATGACCAAATGCTGAATCGCATCGCCAATAATTGACAATAAGCGTGATTGCTTATTATCGAACCAACTTAAAGGCGCGAGCAATGCTTTCAAAGAAGTGTTTGACACCACATCGACCGCACTCAACAAACGCGTTAGTCGATTAGGATCTTCCAACACTGTTGGCTCCACTTTGTCTTTGCGTACCGATACTAATAGATCATTTTTATTTTTTTGTACGACAAGACGCACTGCCTCAACATTTTCACGGACACGAGACAGGGTGTTAGGTATCCAAATAGCAAACAAAACCACGCTGGCAGCCAAAGCAGCTGATGCGATCAATACACGACGCCGAATACGATTAGCATACTTTGGTGTCGGTTGCGCCAAATACCCCTCGGAAAACAAAGTGTCACGCACAGCCGAAGAAATAAATTGCAACTGTGGTGCAGCCTGATCAGGCTCTCGCTCTCCCAATCCGGTTAAAAATACGCCACGAAAAATTGCCCTTCCCTGACTTGGCAAAGTATGCACATTAAATTCTTTGAGCCACGTTAATAACGGTGCCCTCAAGCGAGTGACTTGCGCAGGTAATTGCAAGATAGGATTCAATTTACCCAAGGAAACCGATGACAAGCCGCCCGTTAAATTAAACAATACCTCGCTGCGTATCTTGTTACACCACGCCGACAAGATCATCTCAACATCAGGCTGCTCCAACGCTGTGACACTGTTCCAATTCAAATCAGCGGTAATGTCTCGATCAATAGACAATTCAGCCAATTCACTAAAACCAGCGAGATTTTCACCTCCAGTGATAACAAGATAAACCGGAATCAAATGTCCAGACGCAGCACAAATTTGTGTGACGGCTTCTGCAACTCTAATCAACTCTTTATTTTGGCTAATGTCCTCCTTCAGCAATTGTTCCGCCGTTAACGTCACAATCACACCATCCATAGGACGACCAGGACAGAAATATTCCAACAAATCCAGCAAGTGCGTCAGCTGTGCTTGTGATGATGGCGCCAATAAACGTGGCTGAATTTCCAAGGCCAAACGATTTTGCAATGGCCACCAAATGACATCCGGTTGACGTGCAGCTGAATAACCGTCAGCCTGACTTAAACCATTGCTCGCCATACGCAACAACTCAGATTTGCCTGAATTGGCAGGACCAAGCACTAAAAACAAAGGCAGGTTTGGCCGACGCCCCATACGTTGCCATGGCCATGGCTGCAGATCACTAAACGAGTACTCAAACGCAGTAATGGCCTGGCTACCGGCGAAACTGGCTAACAATTGCTGAACGCGAGGACTCGATTTACGTACAAATAATCGACGAACCGTAGTGGCAATACGCCAAGAAGAATAACGAACAATCGGGGGCAAACGTTTAAATAGACGATACAACAAATACAACACGACACAAAGTGCCAGAACTCCCAGTATGATTAATAGCACCAATCCAACATAAGGAAAAATCGGTGTTCCCACCGACATAAGCGACTGCCACCATCCGGCGATGCGCTGACTCATGGCCTGACTCCGCTTTCATTCATTTTATTATTCTCATTTACTCTACTAACACCATTCACACCACTAATGCCATTAACACTATCAGTAATACTGGCGTTATTAGCCCCCATTTCCCCATTCAATGCGTTGGGTTGGTTCATTTTTATTATGCTTTGTACTGGAGTCAACTCATGCAAAAGCCGTTGAATCGGTTTTGTCAATTGACCAATCGTAATATCCATTCCCACCATCACAATGATCCAAAGTGCAACGGTCAGAGCCCACAACAAAACAGTCTGTCGACGCGGCAACGTCCGTGATTGATGATAAGCAGACGTATCCATTTCGATTGCTCTTTCTGCACGAATACTTTGCGATGAATAATCCAGCGCAATTTGTGACAGCTCACGATGATAGCGTGCCAATGCTTCTGCTTCTCCACGCTCTGGATATTGCCCTCTAAATCCTAGGGACAAAATCAGCAAATAAGCGGCAGCAAGGCCTGCATCATTGTGACTACGACGGGCAATCATGCGGTCAATTCTGGTGAAGATTTGCTCACCAGCATCCATGGTACCAAACAGTAAGTGCTCTACAGCTCCACTATAGCGACGAGGCAAACGCTCCCGAAATGTACGAATCAAAGTTTCATCCACCCATGCAGCCAATAAATAAGTGAACTCCGCCATCAAATCCGGCGACAAAGCGCGATGCTCAATGGTCGTAGATTCGCCCAAACGCTGAATTTCCCGCATCAAATCAGCACAAGCCCCTTCTACCAATGCTTCCGGCAACATATTCTTGAACGCATCATCTCGGTTAGGCAAAGGCAAGGCAGCAAGCTGAGCCTGCAAAGCAGCCATGCGAGCATCAACTACGCCCACAAACTCAATCACTGGCACCACTAGCGAATCATTCGTAAATGGCGCATTTTTCATCATAACGCTCACTGATCAATCACAATCAAACTAATACTTGTTAACACAACAGGCGAACGTGCATCAGGCGCACCAATAACCAACTTCCTGCCCGTTGTATCAATCCCGGACAACATATGAATGTGCACATACCGCTGTGCAGGAAGTGCTGTCAAACCCAGCTCTGGCAAAGATACATGCTGACGGCGGCTCAAACCTTTCACACGCAATTCACGGCAACGACTTTCATCTACATCCAGGCAAATCAGGGTGTGACTCAACCAAGATGCAATATCCGCATCCGATTGATTAGGGCCAAACGACAATCGAACCAACACTTCAGAACGCGTATCATTAGCAGGCAAAGCACAAGCCCATACGTTTTCTTGCAACATAAATGGCACTTCCTGCCACATACGACGATCCACTCCAATATTGTTCGCAATATCGATAATTGAACGCACCACTGCCAACATTGATACCGTCGGATCGTGATGATCATAGGCAGGAAAAGCATCTGGCACCATTCCAGCTAGGGGTGCGACTGCACCCGCGATACTACACAGACTCAATAAAATCTCATAAGGATGTGCTACTTCACTGTTTAACTGCGCCTCTAAACGCGGCAAACCAGAAACCAAAGCACTCATCACCCAACCTAAACCACTTTTATAATCAGCCCCCAACAATGCAGGCACAGGAGGAGCACCAAGCTGACGTGCTTTGCTACGCAAAATTTGCACCATCCTTATTATTTGCTTAGAGCAAAAACTCTCGGATAACAAGCGCACTGTTGGCGGATGAAAATCCGTAGCCTGAAAACCACTTGCGGTTTTGACCACCTCAACAAATGGAATTTGAAGGTAATGTTCGCTAGAAGGATCCCATTTACGAATGCTAAGGTTCGGCAACCAGCGCGTAATGGCGGCTTTCTCATCACGGTTAGTCAAATCTGCAACAGGTGTACCGATAAATTGCCGAAAACGCCCGACATTGACACCATTCTCACTAAAGTCTTCGTTTGGTACGGCCAGTGCATAACGCACACGCTCATTGTCCGCATGACCAGACAAAGCAAACTCCAAACTTACCCCCTGCTTGGTATTCCAATCGAACACCAATCCATCCGGAAACTGCCCACGCGCTGACAACACGCGCAATTTGCCCGTTACTAATGCGGCCGGGTCAATTTTTAATTGATCAATCCCCCAAGAAAATGGTGCAGCAGCAGACATTTGACGTCGCAACACACCTTCCAATCGCGCATCCCATACCTGAAAATGCTGAGGCAATAACTGCATCCCACCATACCAAGCCAACGGAGCAATGACGTCATCCCGGGTAGATACCCGGTCGTTAAGTGCGTCAATTTGCATTGATCAACCTTTCATATAACTTTTTTACTATCATTATTACGTTTATTCCGGCACCACTTCGAAATCATCCCGTTTCAAAAGAATGGTGACATTCTTTTGTCCTTTTACAATCGCACGATAGCTGCGATCGCCGAGATAATCCGCGAAAACCAATATACCAACTGTTGAACTATCAAACGCAGGCATGGAAATATTACTCATTTCCTGTTTAGGCACAACTTCCCACGACATGACCTGCAAGGCTTTTTGGTGTTGACGTACATAATCTGTCTTCCCAGCAAACCATTCTGCAGCGCGCAATACAGATAACGCATCAAAAACTTTCTGGTCCGTGATCACCACCAAGTCCAGTGCTACCGGATAACCGCCATTCACATCCTTACTACTCATGATGGATAGCAAGCGCAACTGTTGCTCAGAAAAAATATAACTACTTAATTTTGAGGTACTCATTACGCCACAACCACTCAAACCGCTCAGCAGCATAACGCAAGCGACAGTTGTCACCAAGCAGCGGAATACGCGACTCATACTGCCCGGAATGTTCACTCGGCACGCTCCTCAGATTTTGATATGGCTTTAGATTTGGACTTTGCTTTGGATCCTGGTTTGGTAGTCACTTTAGCTTGTGATATATCACCAGATTCAATGTGAATACGTCCATCAGAGAGCACCACACTTGCTGTTGTAACAGCTTGCCCAAGCGCCAAACGATCAAGAACATAAGTAGAAAGGCGGCTAAGAATATTTTCGGAAATATATTGATCAATCCAACGAGCACCAATTGCCTGAGAGGCACAATGCGCCACAATCGAATCCAGCACGGCATCATCAAAGATGAGATTAGCACGGTACGAAGCCTCAAAACGACGACGAATAGCATCCAACTTCATCTTAACAATGCAACGCAATTCCGGCTTGGATAGCGTGTAATAAGGCACAACCTGCGTACGACCAAGGAAAGCTGGCTTAAAGTGCTCCAACAAAGCTTGTTGCAACTTTTCCAAAAATGCTTCTTGCTCTTCTGGGCTACGCGCAACTGTTGTATCTATCGACTCCAACAATTCGGTACCCGCATTGCTGGTGAGAATGACTAAGGTATTTTTAAAATCCACCACAATACCTTCGGAATCTTCCATGAAACCTTTGTCAAATACCTGTAAAAATAAATCCAGGACATCCGGATGTGCTTTTTCTACTTCATCCAACAAGAGTAAACCATAAGGGCGACGACGAATGGCTTCAGTCAACACACCACCCTGACCATAACCAACATAACCCGGAGGCGCCCCCTTCAATTTCGACACCGTATGTGCTTCCTGATACTCAGACATATTGATGACGGTAATTCCACCCTTGCCGAAAAAACCCTCAGCTAACGCATGTGCTGTTTCAGTTTTTCCAACGCCAGATGGACCCGCTAACATAAAGACACCAATAGGACGCGACGGATCCTCCAATTTGGCTGTATACGCTCTAACACGATCGCAAATAATACGCACAGCATCACGCTGGCCAACCACGCGCAACGCCAAGGTTTTTTCCAACTCTGAAACCATGCTGTACTGATCGCTCAACATTTTTTGTGATGGCACACCCGTCCAATCAGCAATCACCGATGCCACGTCCTCACTCGCTACCCGAACCGCAGGCACTTGAGAGGGCGTATTTTCAGTTACAACCACATTTGTAGCCTCTGTTGCCCCTACCGACGTTGATTCTAATTGGGCTTTTACCTGAGCCAATTCATTCTGTACTGACGTAATTTCATCCTCACCAGCACCAGTCCAATCATGCTCACGCTGCAAAGCACGCAAACGCCCAGACAACAACTCTGTGCGCTGAGACAAATTCACTTCTTGATTAGCAGGTCCAGTCAATGCGGCAACGGCACGTGCGCAAGCAGTATCCAACACCGAAATTGCCTTGTCAGGTAACTGGCGGTCTTGCATGTAGCGACTTGACAAGCGCACTGCGGCCTCCACCGCTGATTGCATGATGTACACGCCATGATGCTTTTGCAAAATAGGTACCAAACCTTGCAAAATGTCTTCACTAGCTGGCACAGAAGGTTCGGCCACTCGTACGGTTTGAAAACGACGACTTAAGGCCGCATCTTTTTCAAAGAAACGTTTGTACTCTGCCCAAGTAGTAGCAGCAATCGTGCGCAACGTGCCACGTGCCAACTCCGGTTTAATCAAATTAGCAATGTCGCTCTGCTCACCTTGACCTGCTGCTCCCGCCACAATGGTATGTGCCTCATCAATGAACAAAATTACCGGCACTTCGGATGCCGCCACCTCTGAAATAATTCCTTTCAGACGTGATTCAATTTCGCCACGCATGGATGCACCGGCCCGTAACAAGCCCATATCTAAACTACATATCCGAACATTTTTTAAGGCTTCTGGCACCAAACCAGCAAAAATCCTTTGGGCCAATCCTTCGACAATAGAGGTCTTACCAACGCCAGCCTCACCTGTCAAAATGGGGTTGTTTTGTCGACGACGCAACAAAATTTCAACGACTTGCGATATTTCATTATCGCGCCCAATAACAGGATCGATCTCTCCTGCGGCTGCACGCGCGGTCAAATCCACCGTGTATTTAGCGAGATTGGAATGCATTTTTTCACCGTCCCAAGCAGCCTCTTTTGCTTCCGCCTTATCAGACAATCGCGTCACCTGGGACAATCCCCTCAACCCTGGCATGTCGTGACACAAACGGGCAAACAAAGCCTCATTAAGAACGATTGCTCTTAATAAAATCTCTACGTTAACCGCCATCGGTGGACTGACCAGCGACGCCTCAAACCAAGCATCGCGCAAGGCTTGCACCAACCGATCTGACAACGCAGGCGGCAAGCCATCACCTTTTTTAAAAGTTGCAAATTGTTGATTCATTTCCTTGCGCACAGCCGCCACATCCAACCCGGCAGCAACCAACTTACGTAACAAGGGTTCATCAGGTTCATTTGCATTACAAAAAATAAACAACACATGCTCAACATCCAAAACAGCGTGCGTGCTGCGATATGCTAAATCAGCCGCATCTGAAACAATTTTCCGACAGCTTGTATCGAGTTTGGACACCATGGAACGAATGTCAGTAGTAGCGGCAGAATGTGTGCTCATCAGTGATTATCCTTATACTTGTATCTATATTTATTATTATTCGGTGATTCCAATAATTTTCAACAATTTCGGCAATTAATGCGAAACAGGTGCCGCCAAGGACGGTGTAGGCACAGAAAATCTAACGATCTGCGTCACCGCACCATTACACGCCAACTCAGCCCCCAACCCTAAACGCAAATCCCGACTTCCCAAACACGAAAAACTCGCTCCAGAAAGATACCCTATCTGCAACATTACCGGTGGTAAATTTTGAACATAAAACACATCTAAAATTTCACGTAACAAATTTAAACGTTGTCCTCCCCCATCATCAAGCGGGGGCAAGTAGTCACTTAAACCATCAGCATTAGATAAACAAACTGTCACAATCAAAGCACAAAACACCCATCCTTTGGCACCGATCACACCTGCCATTGGAGACAAACGATTACGAATACCCGGCCCCAGGAAAAGTTGCGATTGCCCCGCAACAGGTAAACAAACAGGATGATGTTCTCGCAAACTAACTGGACTGCCGCAGGCATCAGTCAACAATTCTGAAAGTGCAGCCGCACCACTCGCACCCCGCCCGCTGCCCCAACAGTATTGTTTTATCTTATGCAATATTGCTGCTCTATTATTTGTGCAGGATGGAATAGCATCATGCCCCAAACCAACAATCGCATGAGACAAACTACTCAATAATTGAGCGTGATATGAATTATGGAAACCGTACTGCGGGTTGTTCCCTACAGTTTGCGATAAAAACAATAGCTCCCAAAAACGACGATTCAACAAATCTAAGAAGGCATGTAATGCTGCTCCGGCACCACTACGATCCCACAAAATTTTTTCACTAATCCACCAAGGCAATGCTCCACCAACACCAGCCAAAGTCAGAAAAGCCAAACGTGCTGTTGGCACAACCGACTTTTTCTTAATACCGGTAGCAATCTCTTGCTCTAGACTAAAATCTCGCGAATGAAAAGAAGGGGTAATTTGTGAACGCATACGCAAACGTCCACGCAAAGGAAAATCACTGTGCGCCTCAGAACCCGAACCCGGCACATGACAAATCGCGGCACACAAAGCAGCAAAACTAGTTTCTTGGGCCAAATCTGAATATTTTGCCGATGGCTCAGCCTGAATTGCATCAGACCATACATCAATCATATCAACCACATCACCCAAGGATGTTGCATTAATTGCAACATTTTCTTCGGTCTGTGTGTGCACCTGCGTATTAGTTTGATTCTCCGTAATTGGCAATGAAAAAATAGGAGACTTAATTGACATTCCGCAACTCGCCATTCAACCCGGGAATTAACACTTCTTGCGGGAATGGTAAATCATGCATTTGTTCCAAAATACGCCGAACAACGCTTGCAAATAAATAACGACCACTGATTGACTCATCGCCACTGCGTAAAGCAATCAAATAACGACAAGCCATTCCCAACACCATAGGGCTTGGATTAACCGCCCAAGGCATCGCCACAACCTGTCGCTGAATATCGTGCAAAGCAACGGTCGCCGCATTTGCATAAGCAGTATGAGTGCGATTATGAATACGCAAATACTGCCGCACTATCGCAGCCAAATCAGTAGCACCAGATGAACGCCACTGCAATATTCTCAACATTTCATTGATATTAGTATCAGAGGCCAGCATAGGCGGCACATAGGCAGTAGGAACAAACTCCAATTCCGCTCGATAACCATCCCCCCAACCCAACAATTCTAAATTTTGTCCTGCCTGCAAGCTATCAGGTGCTTCACAATGCGTACAAGTCAAATCCAACATTGCCATCTCAGATTCAAACCGCCCCTGCGCCCCATCCAAACCGATAAAACGTAGGTTTAAGCTCGCATGTCCTAACTGAGAGTTCAGTCTTTCTCTCCGCACACCTTGCCAAGAAATATCGCCAGCATGATGCGAATGCGCAGACATGGCATTGTGGTACTGTGGTATTTCACGCTCTTTATCTCGATCAATCAAGCGTACACGATTAATATTGAATACATCCCACTTACCTCGACCAAGATCTGCACGAGGAATCGCATACTCATCACGCATGCCCTTCAAACGCAAGGCGACCGGATTACGCGTAAATAAATTAATAATTGGCAAACAATTAATCGCAATATTCTCTTTAACTGCATCCAACGCTGCCATGGAAGAACGCTCCATAACAAACACTAAAAAGAAACCTCGACTAGGTACCGGACAATTCAAGCCGCGCACCTTCAAAAAACAAAACCGTCTGGGAAAAGTAAGAAATTCAAGCGTTAACGCACCAGCGTGGGTAGTACGCTGCGTTGCAGGCATCAGACGATGCGTAGGATCAAAGCCCTGCGGTACGATTTGGTCCAATGGAACAGGAACAGTCCAAGAACCATCCAGTGCCACCATGCGTACCTCACGCACACCAGATAAAAATGCCTCCATTGCGGCTAATGCACGATTCAAAGCACCAGAAATAAAAAACGTCAGCTCGTCGGGATCCCCCGGAGCAAGCATTTTTTTAGGATGCTCCAGTCGTAAAACAAAACCATTGTTTTCATTGTAACCAGGAACTGCACGCTTATTTCTCGGTGATGCATCAGCTCCCGCCCAAAAACAGTCAAGCTGCAAAGGCCATAAAGCATTATCACTGCTGGTGGCACACGTTCTAAACAAACACTCCCCATCAGGAGACATTGCACGCAAGCGCATAGCACTAGCGGGGATTGATTTAACTGCATCCAGTTGATCAGTCAAAGGAGAAAAACGCGCCACCGACATTGCAGGAATAGGGGCAACCAAATGCGGCGCCAACGATTGCAACAGGTTATAAGCTAAATCGCCGGGTATCGTATCGATTTGTCGTTTCAACCGGGCGGCAATAAAAGCCACCGACTCAATTAATTGCCGCACATGAGGGTCACTCGCTCCCTCGCTACCCATACCAAGATTACCTGCCACCTGAGGATAACAAGCTGCAAATTCGGCGCAATCATCCTCAAGGGAAGCAAGCTCCTTAAGGTAGTACTGCATAAACGGCATATCATTCGAACTCAAAAGCTTCTCCGCAAGCAGAGACACAACACAATTACACTTTAAATTGTGTTTGTCTTAACACTTCAGGTCTTTTTCCTGCAGGTTATTTCTAACAATATTATTATTCTATTGAACGCGCGGCGACTGCAACTTGTACCGGAAAATGCACGGGAACAATACTGAGGTCACGCTTGCAAACCTGACCAGATATGACGGCGTACACGGCATCACGACAAGGACGTGGAGTATCAATCACGACACTATCTACCTGCAGCCTGGGCTCATAGGCAACAATAGCCTCACGAATAAAACGCGCCAACTGCTTTGCATCATCCATAGAAACAGGGGAAAGATGCAAAAAATCGGCCAAACCATATTCTAAAACTGTACGACGTGGTAAAGCAGCACAGTCGGATGCGGAAAGCGGCGATCTAGTATTTAGCAATAACGTCACCTCTCGAACCACAGATGCGACATCATCAACCATTTCATCTTCAACATAACCATTCAATTGACTAGATTGAGCGGCATTATCGAAACGGTGAAACAGTAAATCACGCACCTCCCAACTCCTTCCGTGCTACAACACTAAGCACCTAAACCAGTGATAGCATCGCATGAAACCGCGCCTTTGCTAGCCCCTGTTGCATCATACTCATTATAAGTAATCGCAATACTTTGGTAGTTAAGGCCAAATTTCACCCATGGCAAAGAAGTGTCACCAGAATCAGTAGTGGCAGCTTCATCACCCAAACCTGGCACCAGAGAAACAGAGGACACATACACATCGGTCAAGGAATATTTCGCTACTTCGCTAATTTTTCCTTCACTCATTTTCACCATCGCCAACTCGACTTGACCCAAATTAGCGCCTTTAGCACAAGATTCGATCAATTTTGGATACGCCTTACTCAATCGAATCCAGCATGTGAACTCATCATGCTTACAACGTCCTGAAGTACGTGAATTAGATGACTTGTCAGACACCATGGGCATGCTAACACCATGCTCCAAATGCTCAATGTCTATCTGCTTTTCGTAACCTTTCATTAAAGATTCGCCCTCAATCTTTACTTTATCAGCCAGTTTCAAAATCATTGGTAACATATATGCTCCATTTTTATAGTGAATTGAAAAACCAGAGTCCCTCAAACAACATTATTGCACTGCCAGTTTCGAAAAATTTAACAATCTAGAAAGCAACCTCTACCACAACTTCCACAACAACTTCAACAAACATAACAACGAAATTCTTAACTATAAAAATACCACCAACACACTCATTTATCAACCAATTAATTAATAAATTGATAAATGTTTATCAAGTACCGCCAGCCCCCGGCAATGCAGCAACTAAACGGATAGAAGCCGTTAATTCTTCTAATTGGAAATGCGGCCGCAAAAATACTACCGAGGTATAAGCACCAGGCGACCCTGGCACCTCATAGACCTGCACAGATGCCTCACGCAACGGGAAGCGTGCCTTCACGTCTTGACTGGCTTCATCATCCACTGTCACGTAACGGGTAATCCACTGATTTAAATACTTCTCAACCGTGGCACGTGACTGAAAGCTACCAATCTTGTCACGCATAATCGATTTCAAATAATGCGCAAACCGTGATGCCGCCAAAATATACGGCAACATCGATGCCAAACGTGCATTGGCGTTTGCCAAATCAGTACCATAAACAGCAGGGCGGTTTGCCGTCTGCCCCCCAAAGAACACGGCATAGTTAGTACTTTTGGCATAACACAAAGGCATAAAGCCAAGATCACTCAACTCTTTTTCACGCCTATCAGTAATCGCCGTTTCGGTTGGGCACTTCGCCACCACGTCACCAGAAGACGCGTGGTAATAATGCATCGGCAGATCTTCAACCTTGCCGCCCCCCTCCACGCCACGAATCGCCGCACACCAACCGTATTCAGCATAAGCATTGACAATACGCTCAGCTAGCGCCCAAGCAGCACTACCCCACAAATACTTCCCATGTTCGCTACCATCACAATCTTCTTTGAACATGAATTCTTCGACCGGCACAGTGTCTGGACCATAAGGTAAACGCATGAGGACACGCGGCAAAGACATCACAACATAGCGCGAATCCTCGCTATCACGGAACGCCCGCCAAGCTGAAAGCTCACCGCTCTCAAAAATCTTGGCCAAATCACGTGGCGCACTCAAATCCAAGAAGCTATCCATATCAAACAAACTTGCGGCTGGTGCAGCCAATAGCGGCGCATGCGCACCCGCAGCCACATGAGATAATTCCTCCAACAAACGTACGTCTTGCGCACCGCGACCAAAAGCAAAATCCGTCACCAACACACCAAAAGGTGCACCACCTAAAGTTCCGAACTCTTCTTCATAAATCAGCTTGAACAAAGTACTTTGATCAAAACCTGAGGAGCGCTCAAAATCCTTCAACAGTTCGATTTTATTGACTGGCAAGATTTTGATACTCAAACTTGTTGCCCCCTCACCAGCGCGTACCAATTTATGCAAACCACGCCAGGTAGACTCTAACTTTTGAAATGCCTCCGCATGCATAATTTCATTTAATTGCAGAGAAATCAAAGCATCAATTTCCGCAATCCGCTCCGCAATCATCTCAGCCGCATTCAACGTCTTTCGCGTTACACGTAGAGGCACCTGGTCGATAAATTCTGAAATCATCTCGGCTGCTTTTTCAGCCTGCGCTGGGTCGCGCACAATCCTGCCATGCTCAATAATCAAATCAAGAACAGACGGTTGCTCACCACTCTCGGATGTTTCCGACATTAATTCTGCCAACGTTCCCATGCCATACCCCCACAAAATATCAAGGAAGAGCGTGCCAACCGGCCCACACTCCAGCCTCACACATACAAATTCTTATTATTCTACTGACTTACCTGCAGCATCTGATTGCTGCTCGCGCTCACGCTGTTCAGCGCAAGCCTTCACTTGCACCTCAGTATTCAGTACAACTTCAGCCAACAAATCATTTAACTTATCATTGCCTTCTAACTTGGCCAACAAATCATTCAAGCGTTCACGCGCCTCTAACAATTGGTTTAACTCAGGCACAGACTTTGCCACACGCCCCGGAGAAAACGCATCCAGTTCAGAGAATGACATCTCCAACCGCATATTGCCGCCCTCACTACTTAACTTGTTTGGCACGGACAACGATACTGTTGGGTTAACGGCGGACATGACTTTGTCGAAATTATCACCATCAATCGAGACAAAAGAGCGATCCCGCAAACGAGTTTCGTTAGCGCCACCTGGGTTCAAATCTGCCAACACACCCACCACAAATGGCAACGCTTTCTGTTTAACACTATCACCCGTTTCTACATCATAAGTAATCTGCACCCTAGGAGGGCGAACCTTACCGAGCTTTTTTTGCGTCCCACCTGACATGACACACCTCCTTATTATCCACAATACTAACTACTTACAATAACCTCATGCATAACCACAAAAACAATCCCATCAAATCACATATTGTTTGATATGGGTCGGTCATAACTCATGTTCTCGCAGCTTCTGTTGCAATACTACATCTGTTTATCGAAAAAAGCACATGAATTCAATGTGAACACTTACCAATAAATCAGAAAAAATCATGCACGAAATACGCAACTCTTGCAAACGATTGCGCAAGACAATTGCCAGTTCCAAGGGGGGGCTGACCAGCCAAAAGATTGACCACCACTAAATACCGATGAAAGTTCAAACAGTCTGATATCAGTCACCTTGGCCGAAAAAAGGCGAAATTCCGCGTTGACTACATTTGCATACCACCCGATGACTCAGATGGAGGAGGTGGAGGAGGCTGCCAACCATCCAATAAAGTGGATAACTGCTGCTCCATCGCACGGAGCTCTGTCGAATAAAGAGCAGACCGTCCATTCGGATAATAATCCAGCGCATCCTTTGCAGAACTCCATAAAGCATAAAGGGAGTGTTTTTCCAAATTTGATGCCATAACTCTAACAAGAGCAATATAAGAAACAACCAACTTATCATTTTTACCACAGCAAGCGCGCAGATAAGCTAAAGGCAAAGTGCGATCCACCCATTTACTGAAACGGGCAGGGGTCGCACACAATTGTCTGCTCCAGGTTTGATATTCGTTACCAGCCAACTCAAATAAATTTTCATTCTGCGCCACCAACAGTCGTTCAGCATACGCAGTTATAAAATTCTCAAAATGCATCCTGACCAAATCAGAAGGAAGATATATCGCCCCCTCTATCGCCCTCTCTACGACGGACAACAACAAGTTAGAGCGGGCAATTGCATAACGCTCTTTATTTTCTTTCGCGTCACGCAACGATGCACTAAAACGACCTGTCGCATGAGGCAATTCATTTTCTCTCTCAGCGGATGTTAATGGCACCGTCCACTTCTCACCATACTCATTCAGTAAAATCTTCAACTGAACTTTTAAGTCTTTAAATTCAACATAAAACGTAGGATCTTCATGACATAATCTTTGATAACCTGATGCCCACCAAGTACCCAACACACCCAGAGCATGACCATGAACAGCCTTATGCAGCGACTTCAATAAAAAATCACAATCTCTCACCGTCATGTAAGACGCCACCACATCAATCATTGCGCAATAAGAAAACACCAATTCTTTATTGCCTTTATACAACGCTTTTTTAAGTACTTGCACCAATACTCGCGCAAAATCCTCATCCAAAAAACCAAATTTACTCAGCCAAACTTCACACTCTGCACGTATCAATCCATTCCACTCACCCTCAGGTGCCAACGCCAAACATTTAGCATACGCTTCGATAAATCTCTTAACCTGTTTTGTACAAGAAGGATATTTGTACTTGTAAGTATCGGGAGCCATCCTGACTTGTTTTTTGTCCGCCGCCCATTGTTCGAAACGCCACTTATAATGCTCAGTTACCTGCGTCAATTCCGGCTCCTGCATTTTCTTTTGCGTGGCAACATCTGACGTTGCTGGCGCTGCGATAACAACATTTGAGCTCGTCAGATCAAACAATTCCTGCATCTCGTCAATAAACCACGCAGCCTCAACACACAAGCACGGATTAGCACCACGCTCAACTAAAAAACGGGCAAAATCATAATCCATCTCTTTGAAGGCCAAGTCCAACAACCTAATTTCTTGATGATCAATCGCCTCAATAGGATCATTGACATCAAACCCTTTGCTCACCAGACCCTTCACTATCTCTTGTTTCTTTAGCGTATCGACATCATAAGAACGCAAAGCACGTAACTGCTGCAATGCAGCCGCTTTATGTTCTTCCATAGTTGGCGCTACCGTTGGTACATTAGGAATTGGCATTGCACCACTTCCTCTAGAACCTAAACAACTAAACATCATATTTTCCTCATGATTAAAACCTTAGCGTACGCATATACCGAATACAGGATTATTCAGCCAACGACACATAAAATTACTTCAAAAGTTAATCCACCACCAGAGGTATTATGCAGCACATTCTGCCTGACTTTGTTTCCACCCCAACAATCGAAATACTGTGCAGAAGATTACCCCGCAAGTTTTTCACAAAGAAATTGATACATCCCCTTAGGTGCCCCTCTATCATCATATTCACTGAGATATGCTAAAAACCCATGGTCTGCGAAAGTCGTCAGTTTATCGAAACTCCCTCTATCCCCCCCCCCTGAC
>JAGKXB010000004.1:82581-145544 GCA_021151485.1 Oxalobacteraceae bacterium
CATCAACGCCGCCCCCGCACGCGAAGCAACAAGACACAGCAGCCTTAACTGAATCATCGCCATACTTATTATGAATGGCACAGAAAGAACCCCTTTACTAAACAATCGGGTGACCAAAAAATCCTCGTTTCCAACACACACATCAATCAACCTACCCACTGTCCATGCAAGGATAACAGGAGCAACAAAGGGTAGATAAATGCATAATGTGGTTATTCCGTTTATCAAAACTGCACCACCATACAATACCCCCCCTACGCCAACAGCAAGCAACCCCGCCAAAATTGTTGCGATACCACAAAGACAACGCCCTACATCTCGCCTAGACACATTTCCAATATTTTCACTAATAGCCTCAGACGAGGTTACAGACCCTGATGTGGTTGGAATTTGGCCCAACATTTCCAGTGGCGCAATTGACGCAGCATTATTGCCGACCACTTGCACACCCACTTCCAAATTTGAAGCCATCTTGGTTTGCAAACCATCAAACAATTCCTGCATCTGGTCAGTAAACCACGCCACCTCAGTACACAACCGCGGATTAGCACCACGCTCAACTAAAAAATGGGCAAAATCATAATCCATCTCTTTAAAGGCCAAGTCCAACAACCTAATTTCTTGATGATCAATCGCCTCAATAGGATCATTGACATCAAATCCTTGACGCACCAAATCCGTCGCTATCGTTTGTTTCTTTTTCGTATCGATTTCATAAGAACGCAAAGCACGTAACTGCTGCAGTGCAGCCGCTTTATGTTCTTCCATAGTTGGCACTACCGTTGGTACATTAGGAGTTGGCATGGCACCACTTCCTCTGGAACTTAAACATCCAAACATAGTATTTTCCTCATGATTAAACCCTGACCTATCCATGTACAAACTAGACGATTAGTGTAGTTGACGACGAATTAAAAGTATTGATGCAACGCCAATGTCACTAAAAAAGCCACATCAAAATCCATTGATGTGGCTTATACGTCGTTTTATAAGAATACGGAAACTGATTACCATCTTGCCAAATATTTATTAGGAATTGCCATCCTCATTATTGTCCCCCATAAATCTCTGCATGAGATAAAGATAGGCATGATGACCCAATGTCTGAAGAATCGCGTATTGATATTCCTCGGCAACAACAGCTCCGACAACTGTAGCAGCACCTAGTACAACAGGATCAGTCATCTTTCTGCGTAAATATGAACCCCAAGGTTCAGCAGCAAAATGTGCCTTCAACTTGGCTTCAAACTCCACTTTTAAATCCGCCTCAATACCGTTCAATTTTCCCTTGCTCAAAGCTTGCTGCAAACGATTTGCTGCAACATTTGAAATAGTCGTAGCATCACAGAAACTTCTGATTATTGCTTCCAGTTTTACTTTATCGTCAGGCCGATCAACATCAAAATTTCCGTCAAGAATACTTTTGGCTAACAACCCTTGATGAACGTCCAGTTTGTTTTTAAGCTGCGCTCTTGTGACCTCAGCAATCTCGCTAAATCCCCCTCCTTCCAAAGCTTTTTGCAAATACACTGCCGCATTATCTGAAATATTCACCTGAGCATTACCAAAACCATCAGCTACTTTTTGTAGCATGTCTGCATCCCTCTCGGGATCAAACACCCCATCAAAAATAATCTGCGCAAGAAATTTCTGGATCGGTTCGTCTTTAAAATTATTAAAATAATTATTTACAACAAGGGTAGCAATGCGACGTTGCAGGGCAATATCTACAGTGGTGAATATATGAAAATTATTCGCTACATCTTGCTTTGCCTTTCCCACAAACTTTGCATTTGGCTCTTCGCATTCTATAGCCGCTACGATATCCTCCTGAATACGAAGTTGCACCTCCCCTAAAGTTACAAATACTGCGCTAAGTACCTCATCAGCTTCATCTAATTCAGCCACAACATCAACATTAGTAAATTTAGCCTTAATGCTCCCTATATGCGTATCAGTTCGAAATATTCTGAGATGTTGAGCTACTACTCTTTGTACGGCTTCGTCAGCACACAATCTTCCTAAACGAATAGCTTGAGAGATAATTTTTTGAGTCTCAATTTGAATTTTCAAATCATCAACAATTTTCTGAGGTAATGCTTTTCTGTTTTCGGGCTTCTCAATAAGTCCATCAGCCTTACCATTATCAGTGAAATTGCATGGGTCAATTCCAATGGCAAACATGTCAAGATGCGAAGCTACTTCCGTCTGCACCACCACATTATTACCAAACACGCCTGCAGAAATTGCATATGCAATGTTTAAACGAGCCCGAGTATCAGTAAAAGCTCTCAAATTTCTAGCCACCGCAAGAATAAGATCAACATCATCACTAAAGCGCTTAACTTCATGAGTGGCAAGAACAGCAGGGTGAAGCCAATCACTAGCTGGTTTTTCAGGAACATAAGCAGAATAAATCATTGATGCAATTATCTGTTGTGCTTTTGGACGGGTAAATTTATCTAAATTATTAGCAACTTCTATCAATACCTCTTTATTAAAACTTAACACTCCTTCACGAATGGCATATGCAAGTTCGCTTTGTGCTTCTTCACTAGTAAACGTATCAAAATGCTTAACGATTTCTAGCATTACCGTTAAATTATTACCAAATTTTTTTTGACGAATAGCTTGTGCAAGTATTTTTTGCGCACCAACACTAGTCAATATCCCCATCATTTTGGCAACTTCTGTAAGTACATCTACATTATCACCAAATTTTCCTTGCAAAATAGTGTTTGCAATCTTCTCTTGGGATGCTTCTGAGAGTGCTCCATTTGAAGTTTTTCCCAAAAAACGAAGAATAAACGCATTCTCAGATTGACGCTTTACTATATCTAGAATCCAATCCAATCCTTTATTTACTATGGCATCTTGATCTGAGCTCTTGATTGTCACTTGGCATTCTTGCATTTGCTCAATCACTTTGTTATTCTTGAGAGTGCCCTCTATCACTCCTTTTACTAGCTTTCTTTGTACAATCGGATCTTGAAAAAATAATAACCTGCCCTTTTCATTTTCTAGCCGCATTAAGTTAAAAACAACTGTCGCTATGGCTGTTTTATTATTGCCTGCTTTCAATAGAATGGCTATTTGCTTTCTATCCCCCTCACTAAGAGTATTTATATTTTTGTTTTGTATGGGATCATCACCGTAAGTATCCACTTTTAATGCCGCTGAAGCACTCAAGAATTTTGATGGAAATAATGGATGCAACATGACTTTCTCCCTTAGATTATTTTCTTCTTAATTTTTAACAAATACCCTACAGTGATTTTTGCAAAAACCATACTCATTAGGAGGAAAATCAATACGGAGTATGTTCTTCGATCGGAGGCCGAATCTCCGGCGATGGCGGCTTCCAATCTTTATCTAGCGAAGATTTTAATTGTCTAATCGGTTCATAAAATTCGCCAGGGTAAACCTGACATAAATTCCGGTAAGTATCGTTATAAAAAATGCCAGGCAAGTGATTACGAGTAAATTTATTTATCTCTTCTTTTACCCAATAACACTGTTCATTTGAGAATTTTTCATGTGCTATATCAACAATAGTAAAGTATGAAAGCCCTAGATTTTTTGCCTCAAGCAAATCTACGTTATAAATTTTCTGCAAGACAGGTCCAAGATTCTTACGCAACGCTGCTTTTATTCCCTTATACCAAAGTTCTAGTGGAATCGTTGAGCGCTCATAAATCTCTCTAAAACATTCCCTCCTCCCTTCTTCTCGACTCATCAGATGCAAGGCCAATCGATGAATACCATTTCTACATCCCTCCACATCATTTTCATCTGTTATCTCTGTCCCTAAAGAAAGGGCCTCAATTCTTGTAATTGCAGCAGCATTATTTGCAACATTGACAGCAACTGATATGGTTCGTACAAGACCAAGTATATCCATCATTTCATCTGTCAAAAACTGCCCCCACTCCTCACGTGGCCGCACACGAGCACCGTTCTCTTTCAAAAACCGCGCAAAATCACAATCATTGTGTCGAACTGCCCAATCTATGAAGCCTATCTGTACCCCATTTTCTTCCCCGACAAAATCATCAATACTTTTGCCTTGAGACAACCAACCTCGCACAACTTTTTGTTGCGCACTCAATTCATGCAAGTGTACCTCGCTCAATTTTACCAATGGTGTTTCTTCAGAATGAGCAGAATAAGCAACGAGGTTAGCAAGACCGGAAATAGCCCATGAAAACATTTATTACTCCCTTAGATTACTCATTCAATTTTAACTAAGCCTTACACGACAATATTCTCTAATTTTGTATCACTGTTCCCGTACCAAGATGTACTCTCTTAAACTCTGCAACTATGGCTGCGACTCTATTTTCCGTTGCGGCTTTTTTAATATTTAATTCCTTAGTCTCTTTCAACCTTACCAATTCTGCCTTTAAGTTCGAGATATGCTCTAGAGTCGCTCCTCCTCTTTGTGCCATCGCAACAGCCCTTGTTTGGATACTTATTCCATCATCCATCACTGCCGTTGGCCCCCAATATTCTTCCAAAACCCAACCAAAATAAGCTTCATTATCAAATATAGAAACATCGAATCCACAATTCATTACTCTAATAATACAGCCGACCTCTAATGGCTGTAGACGCATATTCATCGTCACCCCAGCATTATTATGATTATTATAATTAACTTGAAAATAATCCAGCTTATGGATGAACACCATGGCAACCGCCACCCGCACAGCAGCAATAATGGTGGTAGCAACTAACTTATTCGCCAACCAGTATTGCTTGATCATGCCATCTAAATACTCATAAATTAAACGGCTTTTTCCCCTGGTAAATTGCAATATGTTGACCCCTGGAACATCGATTGCAGAGTCCGCCAGAAATTCTCTAGGTAAACCAATGCTGTCATATTGCGCCATGTAACCATCTTGAAAATAATCTTGCAACAAGCCCGGGTTCTTTTCATCAGGGGCAATAATGATACCCGAGTCATATAGGGATTTCCCTTTTGTATCTTGTCCAGCCCCCTCGGATACGCCAATATTGGGACTCTCTCCCGTCCCTGTTAACGTATTGGAGCCCGTATCAGGATGAAATAGTTCCTTGGTAACTAGTTGGAAACTGGCATAGCTGCAACGACTGGCATCTAAGTGGGCACCATCACTTTCGGGCCCCATGAATTCCATGGTGATCACGCGATCGGCTCGGTAAGAAGTGATATTGCCGTAATCCAATTTCAATGTCTTAAGCCTGGGAAGATAGACATAATTTTTGCCCGTTCCAGGGCTGCCGGTATATTGATAAAGATCATTTGCAACAGCTTCGTTGACACCAAGTGTTAATGCAGAAGCAATGCCTGTGATGCTGGTATTGGTGACGCCATGGCCAGTCTGGACGCTATCATCGACTCCATCATGATTGGCATCTTGACCAGCAAAATCCGCCTTGTCGTTGAGATTGACATTCACACTAAATGTATTACCCCTAGTGAAAGAAAATGAAATGTTATCCCCTAACACCAGCTCCTTATTCACTTTTAACCGTAAATGACTGGTCGCTGTAGAACTAGCTTGATAAATATTATTGCTTTCATTAATCGGGAAAACTACTTTTTTACCATTCGGTGCTGTCGCGGCAAAATAATCGTAGTCCAGACCAAACAACTGTTGCGCAACAACAATATTGGATTCATCGACATTTTGCGTAGTAGTGTCATCTGCCCTGTCTGCATCGGACGCCATCAGGGCTTTCAGTAAAGCTTTTACAGCTTCTATCGTGGGCGGTTGACTACCTGAATATGTGGGATAAGACGCAGGTCTGGGGTTGTTGGTATCGCCATCTGCCGCCACTACCGTAATGGCTACTACAGTCGATCCAGCGACGCCGGCATATTCAGCCGCGTTAGCATCAACGGTAGCAGTGACCGTCACTTCCACTATTCCTGGATTGGCGCCACTGGTAAGCAGACCAGAGTTAGCGTCAATGGTCGCTATATTGGCAGATGCTGCTGTAACAGAATACCGATAAGAAACACCACTAGGCTTCTTGCCATTGATCATCATCGTGGCAGTAATTTGGCAAGTCGGCTTAACACCACCTGAAACGGTGACGACAGAAGCATTGCTGGTCGCATTCACAACAACAACATCACCGACCGAAGCCTGCACTTGCACTACAAAAGTGGCTTGTGCTGCCGCATATTGATTGCTGTTTAACGTCACCGTAATCGTTGCAGTACCCGCCCTGGAACCAGCCGTCACACGACCCGTGTGACTGACAGTGACGATAGAATTTGATGCCGAGTAGGAAAAACTGGTGCCAGCATTGGTACCCGCCACTTTGGATGTGGCGAGCGGATTAAGATTTAATACCGCGCCAACTGGCATGGAAGCCGAAGACGATAAATAATCGGGGAAGCTGATTACTGCCTCGATCTCTTTCACTGTAATGCTATAAGAATCAGTCTCGCCATTGCTTAGCCTGGCAGTCATCGTGGCTGTCCCTGGTTGACCCTGCAGCTTGATCTCGCCTGTGTTGGGATCAATCGCCACAACAGAGGGCGTATCGCTGCTATAGCTAGGTGCGCCATTACCAGGGCTCACTTGTATTTGCGGGCAATCGGATATCGTGCGTTTATCAACACCCAATACAGTGACGCCTGTACTTGATTGCCAAGCATTATCTTGTTTTCGCACCCATTGAATGGTCATAAACTTACTCCTTTTTAAAGGTTGACCGCGCCAAACTCTGGAAAATCAAAACAAATGCAAATTTTGGCCCATCGTATTCCATGCAGCTGCCGCCCGATGCGCAATACCGGTTGAAATTAAATGGGCAGTATTTTGAATAGACGCGCAACATGAGCCAGCAAGCGTCACTGCACTATTGCCTACATAAGTCAAATTATTTTCAAGAGAAAAAACAGAAGTTGTTACGTCTGCCTTCTTCGTTTCGGTTTTATACAGATACTTCCCAAAGTTTGTAGCATTTTTTACAAGACATTTTCCAACCCTATTAAGAACTGTAATTTGATTATACAAAACCCCCATTCTGGATAACGCTCTCGTGATATTTCCCTGACACAAAAACACGTCGGTATCAGACTGCCATGCCGATATGACTTGATTAGTAATCATGAAAGCGTAATACTCAAGCTTGACAAATGCTGCGCATGCCACGCTTTCTGTCACGATAGGCCCGACGTACATAAGAATGTTGGAATCCCTGGTCTTCAGGAAGGTCTTCATTCCACCATCCATGTAATCATAAGCTAAGCGTCCTTTGCCATGCATGAATTGCAAGATGTTGGCGCCACCAGTGTCAAAGGTATGATCGGCTAATAAATCGGGCGGCAAGTTGATTTTATGATATTGCGCCATGCAACCGGGTGCATCCTTTGCGCCATTGTCACGAAAATACCCATTCAGCAACCCCAGGTTTTCCTCTCCTGGCAACAAACCGCGGTCAAAGCTCCTATTGTTTGCCTTGGTACGCAAGGTGGGAGGAATTTGGTCCTCTCGTATCTCACTATAATTGGCAAAGTGTGCGTTATCGGGCGTTAGCTTATAGCTATCTAACCCCATAAATTCCAGAGAAATGGCACGATCACGACGAAAGCAAGTAATTCTTCCATAATCCAAATTCAATGTTTTTAATCGGGGAATATAAACATAGTTAGTGCCTGTATTCGTCCCTGTAAGCGAACTCTTATCGTAGGAATAATAATCATCCTCATGCGCCGTAAATGTCTCCAGCTCTAATTTACTGGCCACCCCTATCATGCTGATATTGGTGACACCATTATCTTTTATCGTTTTATCAGATTGATCTCTCTTGTCATTCACATTCAACGTGACGCTAAACGTATTACCACGAATAACGCTAAATGCAATGTTATCGCCCAATACAATCTCTTTACTCACCTTTAAACGCAAATGGCTAGCGGCAGTGCAACTCGCTTGATAAATATCGTTGGTTTCTCTGATTGGGAATGTGCTTGTTTTATTACTTTCCGAGGCGGAAAAATAAGCATTCACCCAACCAAACAGCTTGTACGCATCCGTCATCGACATCAGTTCATCTGTGACCGTAGTGACTACGGCGACCAAGACATAACTTGATGCAGATAACGGACTGCCATTATAAGTAAGCGTAACGGTAAGCTTGATTTTTACCTTACCTATCTTCAATCCTGTGATATTGCGGGAAGCTGGATTAGCTGTGGTCGTCACTCGCAAAGTGTCAGTATTGGGTGTCTCGCCATCTGTGCCAAAAACTTCATAGCTGTAATTTGTCGGGGTCACTGCGCTACCATCAACGGTCACTTGTGCCGTGAGTAGCGAAGTCTCATTTGCTTTCATCGTGATTTCTCCACTGGGGAAATCAGGAAAGGCTATCTTTACTGTAGGTGTCGTCATAATGAAACTCTTTGCATCAACATACCTTACATTAAAATTTTGGCCAAAATTTTTCAACTAAAAACATATTATGGCCCATAGCTTCTTGCTGCGGTCTCAACTGCTGCAATGACATTATTCTTTAACGCAATATCATCTCTATCTTGCTCAAAAAGAGCAAACTCTCTAAGAACCTCTTCATTAGTATTCCTGATGAAGCTAGCTCTACTTGAAACAAGATTTGCCTCATCTTGCATCGCTACTATTTTATCGTCTACCACTGCCTGGTCATTTTTACTAAGATACCAAGTCACACGCGCTCCGAAGAGCCATTCAAAAGATGTATGTACAAAATTTCTATAATCCCAAATAACGTAGGTACTATTTGATTTTGCTACAGAAAAACCCAAATTAGTAGCAACTCCACAAATAGTATGATTAAACCCCACAGGCGATATCCATGAGTGGCAAATCATCGTGCCGGAAAAATCCAACTCGGAAACAACACCCGCAACAAAAAAGTCGCGTATCCCACCGGCAATGTTTATATTAAAGACGGCTTTGGCTTTTTGTAGCATTTTAATCGTATTGTCCATATATTCATGACGCAAACGACCTTTTCCTTTTCGGAATTGTAAGAAATTGACACCACCATCGACCTGGGTTGTATCAAAAAGGTCATCATTCAATACATAATCCGGCAAATCAATGGTGTCATACTGCGCCATCGCTTTACCGCCATTCGTCTCATCATGAAAATAATCCCCCAGCAATCCAAGATGATTTTCTTCCGGCAAAATGCTGGGATTGCCTTTTCCTTTGGCGCTAACGCCTTTGGATGCGCCTTTATAGGGCTTAAATCCGTCGTCGGTAATTTGGGTGAATTCGGCGTAAGCACACTCTTCTGGCACCAAACGATCAGGATGGCGTTTTATGGGCTCTAAAGTATTTAAATTGCCATTATTTTTATCATGATCGTTCCTGTCAGCACTATTTTTATTCGCCTTGCCTGGCCCCAAAAATTCCAATTTAACCACACGATCGCGACGAGAAGAATTGATCTTGCCGTAATCGAGTTCTACTTTATTCAGTTTGGGAAGGTAGACAAAATTGACGTTGGTATCGGTCGTCGCCGGATCTGCTTGATAAGGGTAGAGGGTATCGTCATAAGTACGAAATGCCCCTAGTTGCAACTCCGCGGCTATCCCGGTGATGCTGGTACTGACGACGCCATGACCGGTCTGGGTATCATTATCCACCCCATCTTTATTATTAAGATTGACAGTGAGATTGAAAGTATTCCCACGCGTGACAGTAAACGAAATGTTATCGCCCAACACCAATTCTTTGGTCGTCTTTAAGCGTAAATGACTGGTTGCGGTGCAACTCATTTGATAAATATTGTTGGCCTCATTAATAGAAAAAACAATTTTCTTGCCATCGGCTTGGATATTTTCAAAATACGATAAATCCAAACCAAATAATTGCGCGGCGGTGGAATTGGGGTCATCGTGCGTTTGACCCTGTGCCACTGGCATCAAGTCATCCAACAATGCCTGTACTGCCTCCAATTGTGGCGGCTCGCTGCCAGTATAAGCAGGATAATTCGCATTGTCGGTACTACCACTAGTTGGCCTAGGTGTATTCGGATTACCTTCTATCACACTGACCAACAAGGTGGTCGAAGCAGTTAAGGAAACAGGGGCACTAAAAGTCACCGTGATGATGACTGTAGCTGTACCAAAGTGAGCACCAGTCATCAAACCACCAGGACTGAGTGTCACGCTGCCAGCAGGCGAGACATCCGACAATGTATAACTGTATGTAAAATTATAGGTGCCACTCCCATATGGCGCGCCATTCCGCGCCACGATGCCATTCAAACTAGCAGTGGGGACAATTTGGTAACTTGGATCATTGCCGCCACCAAGTTTGATACTCGTGGTAGCAGCAGGCACGCTAACTGCACAGCTGCTCGCCAACACCGTTACCGTGCATTCGGTTCCGGTTATTTGGTACAAGTTGCTGGTGCATGTTACCGTCACAGTAACAGAACCACTCACCACGCCGGTCAACACCCCGTCTGCTGCATCTATAGTCGCTGTTCCAGTATCTCCCGCCTTCCCTACTGCATAGTGATAAGTGAGATCGTCCACCACTACCGTACCCGTACCAGTCCTTTTAGCCACTGGTACCAAAGTCAATTTTTCATTGACATACACTGAAAACGGACTGTAAAGCAAACTAACTGTGACATCGCCTTTGCTGACCGTTATGTCATAGGTAATAGTTGCTGGAGCAGCGTAATAATTCCTATCTTCCACCAACTCAGCAGTGATGGTCGTCGTACCTAAACCGCACAAAATGACAGCGCCACTAGCATCAATCTTTGCTACGCTTAGATTGCTACTTCTATAGTCAACCGCTGTCGTGCTACCGCTACGCGATACGACAAAAGGAGAGAGCACATCGCCCGTGTAGACGGATGCAGCAGGCGTGCTAGCCCAGCTTAAAGTACTGTCACCTTTTTCTACTGTAAAAGTGTAGTTAATAGGCGCTGGTGCCGCTTGGTAATTGGCATCCGCTGGCAACGTGGCACTGATCGTGACATCTCCGACACCTATCAATTTGATGACACCAGTTGCAGGATCAATCGTTGCAACACTGGTATCAGTGCTGGAGTAAGACACTGCTGCTGTGCTACCACTTTGCGAGACTTGAGGAATAGATGGGGTCAAACCCATTTTGATGGATGCAGCAGGTGTGCTCACCCAACTCAACGTACTATTTCCCTTATTTACCGTCAGCGTATAAGAAATGGCTGGTGCCGCTTGGTAATTCGCATCGTTTAACAACACAGCGCTAATTGTGCTACTACCAACCCCTACCAAAGTAATGATGCCTGCAGCATCAATCCTTGCAACATTGGTATTACTGCTCGAATAAAGCACTGCTGTCGTGCTACCGCTGTGAGATGTCGCTACTGGAGCAAGTGTTTCACCCATTTTGATGGATGTCACAGGAACACCTACCCAACTCAATGCACTAACACCCTTTTCTACTGTCAAAGTGTAAGTAAGAGTTGGCGCAACGTTGTAATTGCTATCCCCCGCCAACACAACGCTAATTGTGGTGCTGCCCACACTGACCGGGGTAATGACGCCCGTTGCAGCATCAATCGTCGCCACGCTTGGCGCGCTACTGCTATACACTACCGCTGTCGTGCTGCCACTATGGGAAACTGTTGGGGTAAAAGTTTCCCCCATTTTGATCGATGCAGCGGGGGGATTCGCCCAACTGAGAACACTATCGCCCTTCTGCACTGTCACGACAAACTCAGCGCTCATCACGGCATATTGGCGCGTACTATGCAAGGTTACCGTCACCGTCACCGAACCAGCGGTTAATCCAGTCAAGCTACCACTGCGACCATCGATATTTGCCGTGCCAGTATCACCGGCTTTTCCTACCGCATAGCTAAAATAATTATTCGCCGTATTCTGAGCAGAAAGTGGAAAACCAGTATCAACGCCGCTCAACATCATTTTGGCTACTAGCGTTAAAGTCTGACCCACCTTGATTACAGAAGTGGTATTTGTCAGTTTGATTTGTGCACTCGGGTCATACACTATCAGGGTATAACTGGCCGATGCTGCACCCCATTGGTCATCGGCAGGCAAATTAGCCGTTATCACAGCCTGCCCTTCTCGCTGCCCTAGAGTGACAAGACCCGTCATACTGCGAACAGCGGCGACATCAGGATTATTACTTACATAAGAGAGTGGCCGAGAACTACCCTCCCTTTCTACGTACGGTGCATCCGGCACTGCAGTATCGGTAGTTTTTACCTCAATAACGGAGGACTGCGACCAGCTGGCATCTTGTCGCACCCAGGTGACTGTCGAATTTTTTGTCATGACAAATGTTCCCCCCTCACCTCACCCTCTTCACTGATTGAAAAGGAGATAAAAATTATGCAACTGCAGCAGCAAATCCAAGCGTTTGCAAACGAAATTCCCAGAACCCACCAGTCGCCGTATCCCGCAAGCACTCTCCAGAAAAATCAATACGTGCGTCGTTATACCAAGCAATGCCATGGAAACGCCATTCACTCATGCCCCGCCCACTACATAACAAAGTATCACGCAGACGCCAAGTCAAACTGGCTAACAACAAACCTGCCGATTCTTGCACTTGCTGCTCTTGTTGTTGCTCTTTATGCGGTGCTTGCTTTGCACCTGACTCAGGTGTGCTTTCCACAACCGGCTTAGAGCATGGGTCCCAAGTTAACGTGCCTCGCTCCCATTCCGGAGTCCCACGTAAGGCATTAGATGGCAATGCTCGTCGTATTGCCATCCCTAAATTCCGCTCCAGCATATCCATAGCATCCCCCAAGGGGCGCCAAGATGCCAGTTCGGACGTCATCGCTTAGGCTCCCGCCAGAACGGATGCAGATTTCAGCTCAATCGCTAATTCTGCCAATGAAACACGTAAAGCAGCTAACGCATCCTGCCAATCACTTTGCTGCGTTTGTCGATACAAATGCAAACTAGGATACCAAGGACTGGTTTTTTCCGTTATCCCCCACAAAGCATCTGACTCTATTTCTAACAAAATATGTGCCGACTTTCCTAATGGACCCGCAATCGCGGGCATTAAATGACCACCAGCTACGACAGTATCTAATGCCTGCACCCAAGTCGCTAACACATGCAAATCTGGAATTCGTGGCCACACAGCCGTCTCGCCCAATACATCCTCCAACCCAGGCCCCAGTCCTACCAGCGTACCACCACTAGCACGTACGGCATCAGCAATCCCTTGCAAGATGGATTGATCGGGTTGGGCACCCAACTCAATTCCTACCCAAGGACGTGGATATTGGGCTAAAGCTGCACGCATTTGCGCCACTCGTTCCGCTGGTACGGTTAAATACGGCCCCTCCCACAGCTGACCTTCTGTCGCAATACCAAAATGCGCAGGCAAGCACAACATCGACTCCGACAACGCATCTTCTGGCCAAATTTTATTTTTTTCCTCAAGCGATGCATTCGGGTCTGGCTGATGGATAGCGGTCACACCCGGCAAACCCTGCGCCAATGCTCCACAGCGACCAAGATTAGCGCCGACCAAGGTGACTTGTGCGCCATATTCAGCAAGACGTTTCACGTAACGAGCAAACAACATCATCTGCGAAAAACTGTCTCCTACCAAAATCACTTGACGATCACGCAAGGCATCGGCTACTGGCAAACCTGTTTGTAAACGCCCACCATCATTACTCCGAGATAAACGGGCCAGTGTGTCAAACGCCGATGCCCAATTTCCTTTTATTAACTCCAATTCAGCTAAAAAATAGGTCGGTATTAATGCGTTAGATTCTTCTGCTTCTGCCTGTGCTTGCAAGGCGATTTTTTCTGCTTCATCAATACGACCAACACGACGGTACAATCCCGCCAAATCTATCTGTAGCAGCATCTTTTCTGCCGGTGTGCTAGTCACTGTTTGTGCAACCTGAGTAGCCGCATCATCAAACCGCCCCTGCCCAGCCAAGGCCTGCAGCAAAATACGTGTGCCTACTATTTGACGAGGATTTAATATTAATAACTTTCTAGCGCTACGCTCTGCGTCAGACCAAGCCTTTTGACGCAAGAAAACCAAGGCCAAAGCAGAAATCAATTCAGGTTCACCAGGGCGCATGGTTAAAGCTTGTTCTAGCTTGGCGCGTGCCTCCGGTAGTTTCCCAACCTGCGTCAAAATACGGCCATAAGTCAACAAACCACGCCAATCATCAGGCTCTTGGGCCACGCCACGCTCACACAAATCCAGTGACTCCTCCACATCACCTTTACTCAGCAATACTTCTGCCAAACTAAAATGCGCCAGCGGGGCATTCGGTGCTGCTGCCAGCGCTGCACGCGCCAACTGTTCTGCGGCAACCAAGTTACCAGCTTGCATACGCATTTCCACTAGCAACGCTGCAGCATCCACGTCCGCCGCATCCAATGCCAACGCACGCTCCCAACACAACTCAGCCTCCTCAGGTTTACCTTGTGCCTGATGTAAAACACCCAAAGCAACATAGGCAAATGCGTTATGTGGCGCGATGGATACGGCCGTTTCTAGTAGTTGCCTACCCTCATCAAACTTACCACTAGTCAAAAGCAGCCAACCTTGCAATACACGCGCCGAAGGATTATTCGGGTCTTGTTGCAACCAAGCTTCTAATAGAGCCTCCGCTTCACGCACCCGCCCCATACGCAAATGATTGCGCGCCAAAGCTGTCGCAGATCTATCATTTAATACAGTGTTAACAGTATTAGCAGCATTGATATTGCCAATTGTTGCATTCATCGACTTCGCCTATCTTTCTTATCCCATTAATATCCGGTCACCATCCACCCTGACCGTATCACGTGCATTGATTAACATTTGTCCAGTTTGCTGAGTATGCGTTTCATCTGCTGTTGTTGTAATGTGACGGGCTGAAAGATGATCCACCTCCTCCACCCGGGTTGTTCGTGCACGACAAGTAGTATCAATATGCTCACTCATCAAATGCAAACGCTGCGCCATTGCCGTCAAGCAATGCGCTGCCAATTGCAAAGCAGAAATAGTGAAGCGAGCACTCGTGCTACGCACATCCAGTTTTTGTGTTTCCAGTTCGAACAAATCACTTTGAACACGGCAGGCCTGCCCTGCTTGCAAAATGACTTCGGGGGCACTAACCGTCAGTTGTTGGGCGCCTGGTACTTGCAAAACACTGTTAGCAATCGAAGGAGAATGCAGAATTGAAGTAATCCACCATTGCCCCTGCACTGACATCAGCAAAACCGTATCACCTGGCTGTGGCGCTAACAAACAACTAGCCGCACTGCGGGCTGCCAACATACCGCACTCTGCACGCACCTCCCACTCCACATCTGATACTGAAAGCGCCTTACTTGTACCAGTTGGCAACGCACGGACGATATGCCCTTCGCACACTTGGCCATAATTCTGCTCATGTTTTTGGTCACGTTTTAACGTGTCGCGCCTCAATTCGACTACTTCTGTCATGGTTTCCATCAGATTGACTCGCAATATAAATAGGTTAGACAAATTAAAAACATCAAGATCAGCAATGAATATCTATACTTTTACTCATGATTTTTCATAATCTAAATCCCGCTCATACAAACGAACCGAATTCGATGTTTTAGCAAACTGCTGACTCAAAATACGACCTTCTAGCACCACCGTATCGCGTGCACGTAATACCAAATTTCCTTTTTTGGCATACAACACTAAATCACCCGACTCTGTCGTTTCCAGTACCAAACCATTAGTAGAAGAAATACCCTGTGGCTGGCAAGCATGCCATTGCTCTCCCGGCGACTTGAAAGCATCTGGCAATACCTCTTGCTCGGACTGAATAGCCGCCACCACGACAGGGGCTGACAAATCAGCATTGACAAAGGCAACGAGAACTCGATCTCCTGCGCGTGGCGGAAAGAAAACATAACCGCCCGCACCAGCCCAAGGCGTCGCAAATGGAACTTCGATCACCTGCTCATGCCAATCAAAACGTAGCTTTAAGCGACTTGAACGCAAATGGGTTTCTTTAGCAGCAGGCAAAGCAGCATAATCGCCCACTGCTTCTTGGATTTTATTATCCTCATCCTGAGTCGCACTCGCGCTCACTACAGTCGCAGGAACCATGCCAGACATCTGAACTGGTGCTGGTGGTTGCCAATCTGCCATACCCAATCTCAGACGACTAGCCAGGATACGTGCCATTTCGCGTAAATTGCCATCATCCCTATTCAGCAACGCGATGCCATCTAAATAGGACAAATCTGCAGCCTCATCAATCGACAACGTGATGCTGGCGCAATTTGTTGCCTGTCCAAGGAAATGCTCCACATGCTCTGGCAACAAACCAGCAATGATACCGTCAAACAAATTGCGCATCACACCAGTGTCGCTAGTGCGCGTTTCTTCCGCGCTCCAAACATGCACCACTGCCAACGCATGACGCCCAAGCACACCAATAGGATGACCAGCGCAGATAGCCAAGTTTTCGGCAACATCGCTTAAACCATAATGCAGTGACCACTCCGTCGAACGCTGTGACTCACTCAGTCCTTCTGGCACATCAACCTCACTGGCTTGGAGTACTTCATGCACCCGTGGTTGCTGTGCCACCGTCGAGGGATAACGCAATTTAGCGAGACTGTTCATCCAAAAAACCCGAGTCTGCGCAGGAGCAGCAATCTTGCTAGACACAACCTCACGCACAGCGTAGGGTAATCGACCTTTTTCCATGCTCGCCAAACCTTGCGTGGTCCAACGCATACCCAGTTTGCCAGAAAAATTAAACCAACAATTAATGGAACCGGCAAAACGACGTAAAAAACCCTCTACCGTTTCGCCCAAAGAAAGGACAGTACCCAAGCGCTGTGAGAATGGCTCCCCAACCCAATTAACATCCAACCACTCGCGCCGCTCGCAAATTTCTTGCACAACCTCCAGCGCGGAACGTCCCTCTGCCACAAATGCCCGCATAGGCACTGTTTGCGCTTTCAGCACACCAAGAGATATCAGCCACTCGCCTTTAGCATTCGATGTCACTGATGGCAACAGAGTAGCTTGATTGACATACCACGCAGTTTCCCCCAACACAGAAACGGCATTGCCGCTATCAGCACCCTGCAAGCGTAGGGTATAAGGCCCTGCACCCACTTTTATCGAGTCGGCTCGCACCACCAACACCGCTTGCGGCAAACGCGCCACTTCATGCAACACAACTAGGCGCAATACTGTCCAATCCTGACCATTCCCTTTTAAAGAACATGAAAAAGATTCAATCGCAGCCATGGTTACCCCTATCCGGATATATATTTTTAAAATTTATGCAATTGACATTCAACCCAAAATCGCCACACTCACTTGATCCGGCCCCATATTCACGCCTGACGCATTCGTCAAATTTTGCAAAGTAGGACTCATCATCGTCGTTGCCGGAGCACCACCATAAAAAACGCAGGTGCTGGGAACGATGTTGCGACCTTGCCCCATCATCGTACCTGATGCCACTCCAGGCCCGACGCAACCAGAAGTCATCATGCCCATAGACATCAAATTTTGCACTGGCATACCGCAAATCAATGCTTTGGGGAAAGGCGGGGTAGCTGTCGCATGTGGCTCCATACTGACGCTAGGAACCGGCACCGTGGCAGGCCCCACTTGTACTAATCCAATATTAATTGGAGCAAGTGACACCCCGGGACCGGTAGTATTTGCCATACACATCGTTATCTCCTGATCTCTCAAACTTGTTTAAACCGATTCAAACTGGGTGGGATCATAACGCTCACTTTCCAACAAAATTGGATCATCACGCATGCCAGTATGCCAATGCACTCCCGGTTTCTCTCCATCAAACACCGTGCCATGAAAACGGATGCGAAAACAATTGGCATCCGTAAAATCCGTGCGCACCAATTGCGCATATTCAAATGCAGTATCGTCGCACTGACTTGCTTTGAGCGAGGCATCCGTCAAATCGGCACGAGAGAAACGCGCGCGCGTCAACACAGCACGATCCAAACAAGCGCGATGCAAGCAAGAATCTTCAAAACCGACATCAACCAATTCCGCTTCCTGCCATTTAGTATCAGCAAGATTGGCCTGATCAAAACGCGCTAGTGTGGCTCTCACCCCAGCCAAATTGGCCCCATGCAAATCAGCACCAGTAAAAATACAACCTTGCAAATGCGCATCCTGAAAGACGCAACCCAACAAATTGCATTCCTGAAAAGTACAATAATAAAAATGCCTGCCTTGAAAAGAGACAGCACCAAACTGAGCGCTTTTAAAAACAGTTTGGTGAAAATTGGTATTAAACCAAGACACATTCTGCAAATCAGTCTCTACAAAATAGGCATTTTTTAAATCTGCCGCATCAAAAAAAGCATTTTGCAACGAGCATTGGATAAAGCCACTGCTCATGAATGGCACGCCATCCCAAATCGTCCCAGTCAAATCAGTCTTGGTTATGCTGGAACGAAACAGATTTGCCCCCGAAAAATCCACTCCACTGGCAACACAATCCATGAATGAAGACGTTTTCCAAACGACTCCACGATGCCGACTAGCCTGGCAATTACTTTTAATCATGGACAAAGTTTCGCAATTCGCCTCGGAAAAATCAGCGTTACTTAAATCGCACTCCAAAAAAGTAATGTTCTTTAATTGTGCGTTACGAAACGAAGCACGAGACAAATTACATTTAACAAAACGCACGCCCTCCATCGAGACGCCGTCAAAACGGGTACCAGCCAAATCCCACTCCATGGCTACAGCACCGGCCGCTAACGTGGCATGCAACAATTCAGGTGACGGAATTTGCACGTGGCACCTCCAACCAGCTTGCGATACGACGCGTGCCTGTCAAATCAGCACGATCGAGCACAGTATTTGAAAAATCAGTACGATGTAGATTAGCAAAACGCAAATTAGCATCAGTCAAATCAGCATTATGAAAACTAGCGCCCAATAACTGGGCCTGATGTAAATCTGCCATCACCATTTTGCAACGCATTAATACACCACCGGCCAAGCTGGCATTTTGGAAATTAGCACGCTCTAGCTCAATCGTTTCAAACAGAGGTGTCTTTAATGCCGCCTGGGAAAACTGAGCATCCTGTAGATTCGATTTCACCCAACACATCCGATTAGCCCGCAAACGATGCGCGCGCAAGCCACGGCCATCACATTGATTGAATTGCGCATGATCTGCTTTAGCATCTTGCAAGTCACCGTCTTCCATACTGGTTTGAACAAAAGCACAATGATCAAGATCGGCAGCGCGCGCCTGAAAACGCGGCATCTGGCTTTTCACCACCATGACCTTGTACCACTGGGCACCATTGAAAGAAATATCAGAAAGATCCGATGTAACAAATTTTCCTTCCGCGCAACGGCTACGATCAGCTTGCACGCCACGCAAGATGCAATCTAAACCATTCACTTTATCCAATACCGCATCACTACAATCAGCACCTGATAAATCGGCTTGATAAAGTTGCGCTTCGGATAAATCAGCACCAGCAAATATCGTTCCATGTGCTTTTGCTTGTCCCAAATTGGCACCACGCAAACTCACGCCACGCAAAGAAGCGCCCATCAATTGCGCACCGGACAAAACCAGGTTGTCACATCGCGCACCATCCAATTTGGCACCTGATAAATCGGCACATTCTAAGAATGCACCGGTCAAATCGGCACCACGCAAATCGGCACCACGCAAATCGGCGCCAGCCAAGTCGCGCCCGGCCAAGGATTTACCTTCAGCATGCCATTTTCTCACCCAAGCACCCAGATAAGCTGAAACTGGTAGCTCCAACACACTCAATTGTGGGTGCACGACCGGCGAACGCAAGCGACCGTCACGCATCAAGGCTTCCACTTTATGACTGACATCCGTGAGGGTGGCTGTTGGTTTAAGGGGCTGGAGCAACTGCTTAACATCAGGAAACTTAATCTGGTCAGCAGCACTCGCTCCCTCTGCTGCGAGCGGCAAACCTAAACGGGACACAATACCAAACGCCAAAGCAGTGACGTAGCGCTTGTCATACGTCAAATGATCATCTTCGGGTAAATCGTCTTGCGCTGGCAATTTGAAATTAGCCAGGGCCATGGTTTGCGCCATCGCTTCTTGCTGCAAACGCTGATAATCGATTTTTCCATCCTGCACATAATCTGGCCGCAACGCCGCCATGCTTTCCACCAGCATTTCTTGTCCTTGCTGGATGAAACTTTCGGTACGAGCACGCAAAACGGGATCTTCCAAATCAGCAGCAACTTTACGTAATTTTTCAAAACCATCTTCCACTTTAGGAAAATCAGCAGGAGCATTGCTCAAATCACCAGAAAAGGCTTGCCTGATGGACGCATCCGCTTCTGGGAAACGACTTTTGTATGAAGCAAGCTCGGCATTATTGCTAGCCACCATTTTTTCTACATGTGGCAACAATTCAGCACTTTTATCAGGCGGCAAAACTTGGAGCGATGCCAATCTAAGATTGCCAGCAAGCGCCGCCATACCAGCCATGCCATCGGTTTGTGTGGCCGTTTGTAGATTTTTTCGCACTAATGCATCTAACTTGCCTGGAGGCCACTTTTTTACCACTTCCGGGTCAACATCCACTCCTAATGCTTGCAACATGGGTTTGATCGACCCACTCACATTGGGTGGCACCAAAGGAGCTTGAAAGCCAGCCGACATCTCGCGCAAAGACGCAATTAAAGAAGCACGCAACTCCGGTGATTCGGGTTCCGGTTTTTGCGGTGGCCCTTGTTGATTCAAAGCATTTTGCAAAGCCTCGGCCTCTTCCAAATGCTTCAGTAATTTTTTATCCCGCACCATGTCGCGAAAAGCCGCGCCATCTTTTTCCTGCTGCTTTTTATTCCACGCTGCTATTTCCTGCGATACTGGAAGCGAAGGATCATTTTCTAAACGCGCAATGATGGCATCCAACTCATCCGCTTGATCTGAAAATACGGCGTGCGACTCATCCAACGCTAACAAATCTGTGACTTGTTCATTGGTAAGCTTTGCTCCTTTGGCAATCTCTTCTGGAGTAAAACCCATTTCGCTTTGCATAGCAGATGGGACCAAACGCGAAGAAGCAGGGCGAATTAAAGCGGCACGCTCTTTCAAAGCCTCTCCTGCGCGCTGAATAGCCGCCATATCCACATTACCACGTGCTATATCCTCTGGCAAAATGACGGGCAATTGATCCTCCAGCCACTTACCCTTACCAGATTGCATATAGGCAGCAGCAACGGATGGCACAGCAACACCCGTCAATGCAGCAGACAACTCTTTGAAATGCTCACCTTCCAGACGCCATTTTTCACGCCTCTCCTGACGCACTTTCTCGCGTTTTTCTTCCAACTCTTGCTGCACTGCCGGCGTTAATTCTGGCATCAATTGATCATCAGCAAAAGCATATAAAGCCTTTGTTTCTTCATCACTACGCAAGCGAAAAACTTCGTCGTAATGTGACATAGAGCGTGGCGACTCAGTACGCTCACAAGCAAACATCAAGGTATTAATATCTAATGCATCCGCGTTATCACAAGTGATAACGCCGCGATAGAGGGACACGCCCATCAGTGCAGAAGGAAACAACCATACCGTATCAAGACAAGTTGGAATGTCAATCAAGCCATCATAATTTTGATTAACTTGAGTATCTTTAGCATCTTTGTTAATGGGTTCACGCATAGCAAACATGCGCATCTGCAAGCCAGGAAGACGTGTTTCGATGACAGGATGATCAGCATGCATGCCCGCAATGCGCACTAACTCATGACCATTAAAGTATGTGCCTTTTTTTAATTGTTGATCTTGTTGCGCCACATTGTAAACGGCCCAATTAAAGTCATTAGGCATAAGCGGAAAACGCTCATTAATCCAAGCTTGGTCAAAAGTACCGGCATTCCCCATATAACCAGGCCAGGTCAAATCAGCGGGGGAAAAAACCAATGGTGAGGGTTCGTCATCTTGGTGCAAAATTGGGCGCCTGGGATCTTCCAAATTAGGCAATTGGACATCCTCACCAGCATCCACCCGACGTTGTGCCTGATGACCCAAGCCAACAGGATTGGCTGGATAAGTCTGACCACCAAAGGTGCGTGTATATACCAGTGGCATTTCGGTAAAATCTTCTGGCTCCGTCATGTGCGCACGTAATACGCTAGGACGCCAAAACCGATCTCCAGTGACGGCAATGCGTTTATGCAAGGAGCCAACACTGACTTCGACTTCCATTTTTTGCACCGACACCTTACCAGGAGCTGCAGCCTTGCCCCATACCAAAAACTCGCCACTTTGCTTTGGCATCCAATGATCCAAAACACACTTCCCGGCAAACTCCGCTTCTGCGGTTTGCCATAAAACTTGCTCTGTATGCAACGAATCTGGCGCACTTAAATCCCAACACAACATCCCCGTAATCACTAATTGATGCTGTGATACACCAGGAATGATATGTGTCATACAACCAATGCGAAGGGGTTTAAGAATACGCATTACTTTTGACCATTTCTATTAAAAATTTAGTCAGAAATTACGGCCTATAAGCCACTTATAAACACTTATCAATTCACTATAACCACCTATGAATTGCTTATAAGTTACCCAAGAGTTATTAATAAATCAAGCCATTAATTTCACTATTCGTTCAATCATTTGCAAATTATCAAATGCATAGTGGTGATCCCATTATCACTGGCAATTTGCCAAATAACAACGAGATTTAACAAACCCTAATGAATAATCATTTTTTTATTAACGACTTTATTATTTAATTTACACCAAGGTAACCCTTATAAACTTCCTTTTCCCAACTTGCAGTACAAACGTACCCGCATCGACTTTCAAAGTTTTATCACTGATCACACTTCCATCCAAACGTACCCCGCCTTGATCGATCATACGAAATGCTTCGGAAGTCGAAGAACACAGCTGAGTTTGCTTTAACAACTGCGCAACCCCAAGCGGTGCGCCCGATACTTGCATCGTAGGGATGTCGTCCGGAATGCCACCTTTGGCACGATGATTAAAATCTGCCAACGCATCCTCTGCCGCTTGCGCAGAATGAAAGCGCGTCACAATTTCTTGCCCTAACAAAACTTTGATATCGCGTGGATTACGACCCTCTTCGACTTCACGTTTGAACTGCGCAATTTCAGCCAACGATCTAAACGACAACAGATCATAATAACGCCACATCATGACATCAGAAATACTCATCAACTTAGCAAACATAGTATTACCTGGCTCGGTAATGCCGATGTAGTTGTTTTTCGATTTAGACATCTTATCAACGCCATCCAGCCCTTCTAATAAAGGCATGGTGAGAATACATTGCGCTTCGTGCCCATAATCTTTTTGCAATTCACGACCAAGCAATAAATTAAATTTTTGATCCGTGCCGCCCAACTCCAAATCAGCGTGTAGCGCGACAGAATCATAAGCTTGCATCAATGGGTACAAAAATTCATGCAGCGAAATCGGACTACCCGACTTGAAGCGCAAAGAAAAATCGTCGCGCTCTATCATGCGCGCCACGGTTGTGCGGGAAGCAAGCTGTATCATTCCTCGCGCCCCTAAGGGGTCACACCATTCTGAGTTGTAACGAATTTCCGTCTTGGCCGCATCTAATACCAGACTGGCTTGAGCAAAGTAAGTTTTAGCATTAATTTCGATTTGCTCCCGACTTAAAGGGGGGCGCGTGATATTACGCCCTGATGGGTCACCTATCATGGAAGTAAAATCGCCGATCAGAAAAATGACGGTATGACCTAAATCTTGCAATTGACGCAGTTTATTCAACACCACCGTATGTCCGAGATGCAAATCCGGCGCAGTCGGGTCCAGTCCAAGCTTGATCCTCAACGGTTTACCCGTCTGTTCAGCACGCGCCAATTTTTGCGCAAACTCATCCTCCACTAATAACTCGACCACACCACGCTTAACGATACTCAATGCCTCTTTAACCGCATCAGATAAAGGCAATATCGTTTTAGATGCAGTAACTGCATGAGAGACGTTGGATGAATTAGAGGAAAGAGAGGAAGAAGAGGAGGACGATGATGATGAATGAACACTCATAAAATTAACGATTCACAGTTTGGTATAATTGCAGGCTAATTTTTAAACCTGTAGCGCATCAATAAAAAAATAAAAAACGTAGCAACCGCAAATTTTAACTGATTGCAAACTCAAACTGACTAACTGATTAATTGCATGTCACTCAAAAACAAATTCACTCCCTTTTTTTTGCAAGCACAAGCTTTCTTTAGCTCATCGCGCAGAATACGTGTTTTTTCCGCCCTATTTCTTGGCGCCCTCGCATTTGGTGCAGCCGGCTTTGTACCGCCAGCACCCGATGCTGCTGATTTACCGATTAAATCCATCAAGCAAGAACTGACCTTGCCCGATTTATCAGCCCAAATCAGCGCGCTTGAAGGACATGAACAATCCTTTATTCACGAAGAAAAAATTCGCTCCGGCGATACACTGGCGACCTTACTCGCGCGTCTTGGCGTAGATGATGCCGCTGCCAGCAACTTCATCAAATCCGACCCAACAGCCCACCATTTAATGCAATTAAAAGCAGGTAAGCGGATACAGGCACAAATCACGGAAGACGGCGAATTGCAGTGGCTACGCACCTCTATTTCTGAGGGTGCAGATAAGCCCATAAGAAATATCCTTATTCAACGCAATGGTGAACAATTGCACGCGACTGAAACCATCGCGCAACTCGAGAAACGGATTGAAATGCGAACAGGAATGATCAAATCGTCTCTGTTTGCCGCTACCGATGCGGCACAAATTCCGGATGCCATCGCCTCCCAAATTGTTGACATGTTTGCAACCAACATTGACTTTGCATCCGACCTACAACGTGGTGACTATTTCAATGTTGTGTATGAAACCTTTTGGCAAAATGGTGCACTTGTCCGTACGGGACGCGTTTTAGCAGGTGAGTTTTTCAATGCTGGCAAAACTTATCAATCCGTTTGGTTTGAAGAAGCTGCCAACCTGCAGGGTGGCAGTTACTACAATTTTGATGGTACCTCGCTGAAAAAGGCATTCCTTAAATCACCGTTAGCCTTTTCGCGCGTTTCATCCGGCTTTTCCATGCGCGTCCATCCCATTTCTGGCCAATGGAAACAACATAAAGGCGTCGATTTTGCTGCTGCTACTGGCACGGCAATTCGTGCTTCGGGAGATGGCACTATTGCATCAATAGGCAACCAACGCGGCTATGGCAATATGATTGTCATCAAGCATTGGGGCAATTTTTCTACAGCTTATGGTCACATGAGCCGCTTTGCACCTGGTATACGAAAAGGATCAAAAGTTAGCCAAGGTGACATTATCGGCTATGTCGGCAGCAGCGGCTGGGCAACTGGACCACATTTACATTATGAATTCCGGGTTGCTGATCAACCACGTGATCCATTTTCTGTCGTCGTACCAAACGCACAACCACCAATGGCGGGGGCACAATTACAGCGTTTCCGTAGCGTGGCCGATGAAATGAAGCATCGTTTTGCATTATTACGTCCAGATACCAACATCAAGGTGGCGGCAAAATAAGATTATTCGCATCATGACAGAACGCTGCTTCTACATAGGATTAATGTCAGGCACCAGCCTGGATGGCGTAGACGGCGTACTGGCCGATTTTTCGGGCAAGAGCGCAATCAAAAGTACGGCTTATCTGCCGTTTCCAACCCCTCTACGTAACGAACTGATGTCACTACAAACTAGTGGCAACGATGAAATACATCGTGAAGCTATGGCGGCTAACGCGCTGGTGGGATGCTATGCCGCTTGCGTCCAACAATTATTACAACAATCTAACCTCACACCAGTCACCATTCGTGCCATCGGCGCACATGGGCAAACTATTCGCCATAGGCCAGAATTAGGCTATACCAAGCAAATCAACAATCCCGCCTTGCTAGCCGAATTAACAGAAATTGATGTAGTTGCTGACTTTCGCAGCCGTGATATCGCTGCGGGTGGTCAGGGGGCACCATTGGTACCGGCATTTCACCAGGCGCTGTTTGGGGAAATCAATCAAACCCGCGTCATTATTAATATTGGTGGCATCAGCAACGTTAGTATTCTGCATGCTGATGGTGAGAACGTAACCGGCTTTGATACAGGACCAGGCAATGTCTTGATGGATGCATGGATCGCCCGCCACCAAGGCCAGCCCTATGATAAAAACGGCGCATGGGGTGCCAGCGGAATGGTCATACCGGAATTGCTACAAAAATTGAAGGCAGATGACTTCTTCAAACTCCCCCCACCCAAAAGTACGGGGCGCGATTTGTTTAATATGACCTGGCTGGATACGCAATTAGCATCATTTACCACAGCACGGCCAGCTGATGTGCAAGCAACACTCACTGCGTTTACCGCAGTCACGTTAGCTGATGCGATTCACGCTCACGCATCACAAGCACAGGCTATCCACGTTTGCGGTGGTGGCGCTTACAATGGTCATTTGTTACAGATCCTTTCAACGATGACGGGAAAGACCATTAGATCGACTGAAGTCTTAGGTATTGCACCACAACACGTTGAAGGGTTGGCGTTTGCCTGGTTGGCACAACGCCAGGTTGGTGCGCAGGCTGGTAATTTGCCAGCCGTCACTGGGGCGCGCGGGCCAAGAATTCTGGGGGCGCTGTATCCGGCTTAGTTTTGCTAGATTTATACCGAAAACGACGAACCACAACCACAAGTAGAAGTGGCGGTAGGATTTTTAATCACGAACTGCGCGCCCTCTAAATCGTCTTTATAGTCAATTTCAGCACCAACCAAATATTGATAGCTCATGGAGTCAATCAATAGTTGCACACCATTTTTGACCATCGTGGTGTCATCTTCGTTGACGATTTCATCGAACGTAAATCCATACTGGAAACCCGAGCAGCCGCCGCCTTGCACGAATACGCGCAGTTTCAAATCAGGGTTGCCTTCTTCCTCTATTAATTCAGCCACTTTGGCAGCCGCGCTTTCGGTAAAAATAATCGGTGCGGGCATCCCTCCATCTACGCTGGCGGCATCCACATCATTTCTTTCAAGTTCAGCTACTTCACTCATTTTTAACTCCCACTAAAAACATCATGATTATCACAATGATCATTATAGGCTTTCCCTACAATTCACGTCGTTGACCATAAGATCAAGGTTGTTGAGAGTAATTAAAACCCACTCTCACGCTGAATATCGAAAGAACGACGTGTAATTTTTGGCATGTATTCCGGTATCCTAATATCGGGCAATTTACCCAACCGCCACGCCAAATAAGAGCGTAACCAATCATTTTGTTCATTTGGCACCAAAAAGCGACGTTGCTGCTTTTCAGCATCAGATTTGCCTACAGAAGCCTGCCCCTCATGAGAGGTAGTAGCGAGAATCCATCCTATCAAGCTAATCCCTGCCTTTAATTCATCATTTTTTTGCGCATATTGTTTCAACACCAGACGCATGGATTTTTCTGCGCTCTTTAACGACACATCACAATGAGAAAGCTCTTTCTTTCCAAATTGTGCTCGCATCACTGCTTCCATCGTTGCAACTTTATGATAGGCCTCGGAGAAATCCTCTATAGTCAATTGGGTAAATGGCGCGCAACCTTGATTTAAATGCGTCAATTTAGAAACCGCCCATAAGGTTCCACCGACTAGCAGCACATTTTTATAATCCCCCGCAACCGCCTCAAAAAAAGCTGGCGCAGCATTAAATGTCCTGCTTTTAAAGTCGGCAAAAACATCTTCATCTAGCAACAAGGGACACAAAGCATACTCCTGTGGACATTCAGTACGATTATTGCGCATCATTTTCCATATCGAATCCGTGCCATAGGGAATTTCATAAGTACGTGCAACCTGACGCCCTGTCACGTGGTCTTCGACCATATACGCCAGTTTGGTATTGCCGGCCCCAATATCAAACAACACAGCATTCGATAAATTCACATCGTCCAATCCAACTTTATCAATCGCATCAATTAATGTCAGCACCCCCTCCTGTTCCGCACTAATAAAATCGATATTTGAAATAATGAAAGGATAAGAAATCAACGTCAGGAATCGCTTGGCGTCTGGTGTATTGAGCGCCTCAATTGCTTTGTTGATTTCCATCATTAATTCCCCCACATTGCGACTTTGCTCAATCGAGCTACTACCAACGATGTACACGTTTTCTGGTTTTGCCATTTTCTTCAACATGGCCTCAGAAAAAATGTCAGCAACATTACGTGCAATTTGCTTCATAGTTTGCTGGGGAATGGTGTTTTCACTCAGGGCAGAAACCACACCTAAGCTCTTACTATCTGCATTTTTTCCACCCAACGCGAGCGTATCTTCTTTTAAAAACATGGGTTTGCCTACCAAACGCTCTTCGTTATTGCGAATTTCCAACTTATAAACAAAGCCTTTTACGCCAGACCCACCAATTTCAATTCCAATAAAATTAGTCGAATCTATTGAACTGGTTGAAGCAGCCGCCCACGCATTCGTTTGACAAAAACTGCTACACATCACCATCAACCCAACCAAGGAAATGAGGGATTGAATAAACTTAATCGGCCTCATTAAATTCATTAATTTGTCGCTCTTCAATTCACGCATTTGACCGTATCCTCTTTACTACCTAGCCGCTCATTAATGAGATTGTTAATTTTACAATTAATCGAATTAATACTTTTAATCGGCGTAGAAAGTTGATCATCCAATTGATCAACATACGCACGTATCATAAATTCCACTCTGGTATTAGAGGCCTCATCTTCCGTCAGTCCAAACGCATTGCCGAGAATTGGCGCATCTTTTAATCCAGGAATACCTTCGCGATTAACTTGATATTTTTTACGCTCTAATCCACCCAAAGAAACTAACTCGTTATGCGCAGCCACCACACTCGTACTCAACTGATTCTGGTTCGTTGAAATCAGCACGTTCTTTTCGCTTGCAGAAGAAAATTCACTTTGCTTCAAAAACATATCCAGCTGAATTTTGTTATCGCTTAACAAAGTAGGTTTCACTGTAAAAAAGATACCTGCTTCCACCTGCACTGGTGGTGCAATATTTGCTCCTGTGCTATTAGACTCAACGGCTTGCACCAATTTTGTCGTCGTCAAATCAATGGTAGAAACTTGCCCAGGTTTAAGCAAAATACGCGGCTCAGCAGTAATACGCACCAAACCATCACTGCCATATAAATTTAAAGCACTAAGCAAAGCATAACGACGCTCCGTGGCCGGCAAATAATAAAAGTTGGCCGGCAAGGCATTCGCTACCCCGCTACCAAACACTTTACTAATCGATACAGTTGTTGCATCGCCTAATTTGCTTGCAATATCCATTTTTCCCGCAATCGCATCCAAAGCCATTCCCACGCGTTTAGATGTATCGACACTGTATTGAAAAATCTTGGCCTCAATCACAACTTGTTTGTAATCGGAATCGACGGCATGCAAAATTTCACTAATCTTGTCGAGCACGCCTGCACTCCCCTTCACAATGATTGCATTTTGTTGTGGGATGGAAATCCAACGCACCTTGCTATACGGATCATCACCGGACGTGCTGAGACCACCTGCTAACTGGGTATTCAATTGCCAATCAGAGGGTTGCAAACGCAAACCATCGGTTCCAGATCTATCCTGGAATTGCATACCCTGCCCTAACAATTGCATAGGCGATGAATTGCGCCGTGGCAAATCTGCCGGCTTGTTAGGAGAAAAGTCAGCGTAAGGAATATTCAACAATCGCGCCAAATAAAACGACACTTCGCGTTCAGATAAATTGAATAAGAATATTTTTTTATACCCTTCCGAGGACGGATCAATAAAATCATTATTAGATTTTGCTGATATGGGTGTTGATGTCACTAGTGATTCCGGCGCTGGTGATGGCATTGGCACTGACGTAGGAGCCGAAACATAATATCCCGGCCCGCCTCCATGCCCTATTGCAAACTCTGGCCCAAAAACTGGCCGTGGTCCTTGTCCTGGCATGTGTGCTTGTGCTTGTGCTTGTGCTTGTGCTTGTGCTTGTGCTTGTGCTTGTGCTTGTGCTTGTGCTTGTGCTTGTGCTTGTGCCTGCAATAATGCGGGTGGAATAGCCGTACCTTCAAAAGTAATTGTCTCTACCTCTGCAGTTGCCCGAGTTGTATTTTTTTGACTCACACTCTTCTTAACCGCATAAAAAATAAATCCGTCGCCAGTCCATTTGTAACGCAAATTACGTGCCAATTCACGCAACTCGGGATCATCAGACGAACCATATGCCTCTTTAATCATCGCAACAGAAGTTCGCACAAAATCATCCACTGATGAAAACTTCTGCTGCTTAATTTTTGTTGCCCAAATATCTTGATCAGAAACACCAACGGAAAACTTCAACTGCTTGGCATTTGCCACATCCAAATCAAAATAATCAATATAAAACCGTGAAACATCGGTCAACATCGTGTAATTAAACCGGCGTAAACGCGCTGCTTCGTCTAATACCGACAAAAAAGATTTCCCTCTTGTCTTTACAAATAAGTAACCATTTTCGGAAAAAATACCCGAGCGCTTCAAAAGTGCATCCTGCTGCTTCAGTTTAGCAAGCGCCAATTGAGTTTTATCGGATGTATCCACTTTGTCAGTTCTTTTCACTACCCCAGTCTTTTGATGTTCCTTGAAATCAACAAACATATCTTTGGCTGGCAATCCAATACCCTGTATTTTTTGCAAAGCACACGCCGGCAAGAGCAAAACGACAAACAAAACGCTGCACAACAATGAAAAACGACGTGCAATACGCGTCAAAGGAAAAAAGGGGCCAAATGTTGTGTGCATTTTTATCTCGATCTATCTCTATAAAAAGCTGTTACTGTGCAAAAAACAATCAACAAAGAATGCAAAAGCAAGTTACAACCCAGCTCCTACTATCACCTTAGGTAGCAACACCCACAAGGAAAGACGTTGTTTCATGCGTCCAGCTTGTTCACCCGCTGCAGCACCAAAGCCCCAAAAATAATCAGCCCTAACCGCCCCCCTGATTGCCCCACCCGTATCCTGCGCCATCACCAAGCGTTGTAAATTAACCTCTTTTGCAACCAAAAACACTGGCGCACCCAAAGGTAAGTATTGAGGATCAATCGCAATCGAACGCTGCGCTGTCAAAGGCACGCCCAATGCACCTTTAGGCCCTTGTTTGTCATCGAGCAACTTCTCCTCTTTAAAGAAAACATAACTAGGATTCGCGTTCAGCAATTCCTGCTGACGCGATGGATGCGCCGCCAACCAAGCTTTAATGCCCTGGGCAGAAGCCTGCTCCAACTTGAGCTCCCCTTTATTCACCAGATAACGTCCGATGGATTTGTAAGGGTGTCCATTTTGATTGGCATACGCCAAGCGTACGACTTCCTTGCTGCCAGCCAACTGCACGCGTCCGGAACCTTGGATTTGCAGGAAAAACGCATCAATCGGATCATCCACCCATAGCAATTCTTTGCCAGCCAAGGTGGCGCTATTGTCCATTTCAGCACGTGAGGGATAAGGCAACACTTTGTTGCCCACCACACGTCCACGCAAACGCATATTTTTAAGCTCTGGATAAACCGAGCCCAATTCAATCGTTAGCAAATCATCCGGCACGGAATACAGTGGAATTTGATATTTACCAGTACGTTGACGACTACCTTTTAGTAAAGGCTCGTAATAGCCGGTCAACAAACCCTCTTCTGTTCCATCAACATTAACGACCTGGTGCGGCGTGAAGAATGTTTCAAAGAACATCCGTATCGCCACATTGTCCTGAGGATTCACATCCTTTGCGATGCTGCAAGGTTCAACCCAATCGTTGTTTGGTTTGGTTTGATTAGTTTGGATTGCACGTTTTGCTTTACGATCAATTTCATTCTTTTTGGTCAACACATTGCAAGAAGCCAAAAAAGCTGGCCACGCTTCGCGCACATCATCCTGCTCCCAACCCGGCAAGGCTGCGTAAGTACTGGGCTTGAATATATTCGATGCAGTAGAAGAGGGAGCCTCAGACGCAGAAGGGGTGATGACAACAGGCGGAGTAGTTGGGGTTGGGGTTGGTGTAATGGGTCCTGGCTGTTTTGGCTGTTCTGGTATTGAAGTACACGCCAGCATACTGACCATGATCAAACTGACAGAGGTAAATAAACCGATGCGTGTACTAATACGTTTAGTAATACGTGAAATACGAGTGAATAACATAACAATGGGAATCAGGGATAATGGCTGGATAAACAAAAACGGTACAAATAAGGGGTGGTCAATATGCAATCATTTATACAAAGCGGCGCATGGATATTTATTTTAGAAGCAGGCATCCCGCTTTTTTTATTACTTTTCATCGTTTGGTGGACCATGTTCCCGAGTAAAAAACCCAAGCAACCTAACCAACCTACCGCCACCAAACACACCTCTCAAAAAGAGGATGGCACCTCAATGTAAGGTATGTGGTAGAGAAAGAACGAACTCAGGAATCTTGGCATGAAACTGCTCACCGTCTTCGCCAACACAAAAATATTCCCCTGACATCGAACCATGCGGCGTCTTCAAGGCACTACCGCTGGTGTATTCAAATTCCTCACCCGGCTGCAATAACGGTTGGTGGCCGATCACACCTAAACCACGCACTTCCTGAATATGATTATTGGCATCAGTAATCCGCCAGTGACGAGAAATCAACTGCGCGCCAATCTCACCCGTGTTTTTAATCGTGATGGTGTAGGAGAAAACATAATTCGCCAACTCCGGCTGAGATTGCGCCTCCAGATAACGTGTTTTGACAGAAACGGTGAATTCATAAGCCGCCATGGTGTTCCTTGTATTTTTTGAATTGGATGTTGATACACAAGCGGGCGATTTTAACCGAATTGACTAAAAAACCATGGCTGTCCATTCGGGTAAAATAGCAGGCTTTACTTTGTTATTCACCATCCTCGCCATGACCACTTATCGCATCGCTCCCAGTATCCTGTCCGCTGACTTTGCTCGTTTGGGTGAAGAAGTGCGCAACGTCGTTGCCGCTGGCGCCGATATCATTCATTTTGATGTGATGGATAACCATTACGTCCCTAATTTGACGATAGGGCCGCTGGTTTGCCAGGCGATTCGCCCTCACGTTAATGTGCCGATTGACGTGCATTTGATGGTGAAGCCAGTAGATCGTTTGATTCCTGATTTTGCCAAAGCGGGCGCTGACATCATCACCTTTCACCCAGAAGCGTCCGAACACATTGATCGCACGCTGCAATTGATACGCGACAATGGTTGCAAAGCGGGCTTGGTATTTAATCCTGCGACGCCTTTGCATTATTTGGATTATGTGATGGATAAAGTCGACATCATTCTGATCATGTCGGTTAATCCAGGTTTTGGCGGCCAATCCTTTATCCCATCGGCGCTGGAAAAAATCAAAGCTGTACGCAAGTTGATTGATGCATCAGGCAATCCCAACATCATGCTGGAAGTCGATGGCGGGATTAAGGTCGACAATATCGCCGCCGCCGCCGCAGCGGGCGCCGATACCTTTGTGGCGGGATCGGCGATTTTTAATCAACCGGATTATGCCGCTGTCATTAGCGCGATGCGGGCTGAATTGGCGAAATAATGATGTCAAACAAGCTGCACGGCATCGCCGGTGTGATTATTGATTTAGACGGCACCATGCTAGACACAGCGCCGGATTTGCAGCTAGCGATTAATCGCATGCGTGCCGAGTTGCAGTTGTCACCACTCACACTGGAAATGGTGAAGGACTCTGTCGGCCAAGGGACAGAAAACCTGATACACCGCGTCTTGGCGGTCGATTTCGAGCCGGAAGAAGCGAACGCGCATTTTGCATTCGCACTCGCTTCTTATCTGCGCCACTACCACACCATCAATGGCAGTTTGAGCATCATGTATCCGGGCGTCAAAGAAGGCTTGATCGCATTGCAAAAAAAAGGCTTGCGCCTGGCTTGCGTCACCAATAAACCCGCCGCGCTGGCCATCCCTTTGCTGAAAAAAACGGCATTGCATGATTATTTCGACGTCATTTATGGTGGCGATTGCTTGCCTAAAAAGAAGCCCGATCCTTATCCATTACTGCAAGTCTGTCGTGATTTCGGCTTACAACCGCAGCAGGTGCTGGCAATTGGCGATTCATCCAACGATGCCCGGGCCGCGCGCGCTGCGGGTTGCTGGGTCTGGAGTGTGCCTTATGGCTATAATCATGGCTCCCCTGTAGAACAGATTGATTCCGACGGCATCGTCGCCACGCTGCTGGATGCAGCGCAACGCATCGAATCATTGCAACAACAACGCCCAACCCTGTACCTGTAAACGAAATATGACAGAACTCGAATTCGAATCCCTCGCCACGCAAGGCTACAATCGCATCCCGCTGATCGCTGAAGCGTTGGCCGATCTTGAAACGCCTTTGACGCTGTATTTAAAACTGGCGCAAACCCAACACATGGGCAAAAACACGTTTTTGCTGGAATCCGTCGTCGGTGGTGAACGCTTTGGGCGTTATTCTTTTATCGGCCTGCCTGCCACCACTTTGCTACGCAGCATTGGCAACCGGATTGAAGTGGTGAAAAACGATCAAGTCGTCGAAACTGCCGAAGGCAATCCACTCGACTTCATCGCCCAATTTCAATCCCGTTACAAGGTCGCTTCCCGCCCTGGCCTGCCACGTTTTTGCGGTGGTTTAGCCGGTTACTTTGGCTACGATGCCGTGCGCCATATTGAAAAACGGCTGGCGCATTCCACGCCGCCCGACGATTTGGGTTTGCCCGATATTCAATTGCTGCTAACGGAAGAACTGGTTGTCATGGACAACTTGTCCGGCAAGCTGTACTTCATTGTTTACGTCGATCCCACGCAGCCAGAGGCGTATGCAAAAGGCCGCCAACGTCTGCACGATTTGCGCATGATGTTGCATCGTCCGGTGGATGTGCCAGTGACGTCTTCTTCGGTGCGTACCGAGGTATTGCATGAATTTGCCAAGCAAGATTATTTAGATGCGGTGCTCAAAGCCAAGGAATACATCATGGCCGGCGATTTGATGCAGGTGCAAATCGGCCAGCGCATAAAAAAACCCTACGTCGATGCACCACTTTCGCTGTATCGCGCTTTGCGTTCGCTGAATCCCTCACCGTATATGTATTTCTACAATTTCGGCGACATGCATATCGTTGGATCGTCACCTGAAATCTTGGTGCGTAATGAAAACATCGGCGATGGTAAGAAAAAAGTCACCATTCGCCCCTTAGCCGGTACGCGTCCACGCGGCGCGACGCAGGAACAAGATGCGGCTTTAGCCAAGGAATTATTAGCCGATGCCAAAGAAATCGCCGAACACGTGATGCTGATCGACTTGGCGCGTAATGATGTCGGACGCATTGCTGAAATTGGCAGTGTAGTGGTCACCGACCAGTTCATGATTGAGAAATATTCTCACGTGCAACACATCGTGTCGAATGTGGAAGCGACGCTCAAACCAGGCTTATCCAATCTGGATATTTTCCGCGCTACTTTCCCTGCTGGCACGCTGTCCGGCGCGCCCAAAGTGCGGGCCATGGAAATCATCGATGAGCTGGAATTATGCAAGCGCGGTATTTACGGCGGCGCGTGCGGTTATCTGTCGTTCAGTGGCGAAATGGATTTGGCGATTGCGATTCGTACTGGCGTGATCAAAAACGGCATGCTGTACGTGCAAGCTGCCGCCGGCATCGTGGCGGATTCGGTGCCAGAAATGGAGTGGCAGGAAACCGAAAACAAGGCACGCGCAGTACTACGCGCGGCAGAACAAGTACAAGATGGTTTGGATGGAGAATTCTCATGTTGCTGATGATCGATAACTACGATTCTTTTACTTACAACCTGGTGCAGTATTTTGGCGAACTGGGCGAAGAAGTCCGTACCTTACGCAACGACGAAATTACGTTGCAAGAAATTGCGGACATGCAACCGGAACGCATCTGTATTTCACCCGGGCCAAAATCGCCCGAAGATGCCGGTGTATCCGTTGCCGTGCTGTCACACTTTGCTGGCAAAATTCCGATGCTGGGTGTCTGTCTGGGACATCAAAGCATCGCCACCGCATTTGGCGGCACAGTGATCCGCGCCAAGCAAGTCATGCATGGCAAAACGTCGTTGATTCATCACACCGGCGTGGGCGTTTTTCATGGCTTACCCAGCCCATTTTCGGTCATCCGTTATCACTCGCTGGCGATTGAACGTTCTTCCTTACCGGATTGCCTGGAAATCACCGCCTGGACAGACGATGGCGAAATCATGGGCGTGCGCCACAAGGAATTCGACATTCAAGGCGTGCAATTTCACCCAGAATCCATCCTGTCAGAGCATGGACACGCTTTGTTAAAAAACTTTATTCAAGCACCTGCTAAACCTGCTAAATAACCAGCCGAAACATCCATCATCATGCCCATCACGCCCCAACAAGCACTTCTGCGCTGCATCAATCATCAAGAAATTTTGCACGATGACATGGTGTCGCTGTTTCGCTCCATCATGCAGGGCGAAATGGCACCAACGCTGATGGCCGGGCTGTTGATGGCTTTGCGCGTTAAGCAAGAAAGCGTGGGCGAAATCACCGCCGCAGCGCAGGTGATGCGTGAGTTTTCCACCAAAGTGGAAGTCGCTGACACGCAAAATCTGCTGGATATCGTCGGAACCGGTGGCGATGGCGCACATACCTTTAATATTTCCACCGCCTCCATGTTTGTCGCTGCTGCTGCTGGTGCGCGTGTGGCTAAGCATGGCGGGCGCAGTGTTTCTTCTTCCTCCGGCAGCGCCGACATCCTGGAAGCCTGCGGTGCCAACATTAATTTGACGCCCAAGCAAGTCGCGCAAGCGATTGAACAAACCGGCATCGGTTTTATGTTCGCACCCAATCATCACGCTGCGATGAAACACGCCGCGCCCGTTCGCAAAGAACTGGGCGTACGCACCATTTTCAATATTTTGGGCCCGCTCACCAATCCAGCTGGCGCTCCTAATATCCTGATGGGCGTATTTCACCCCGACTTGGTCGGCATACAAATACGTGTGTTACAACGCTTAGGTGCGCAACATGCGCTAGTGGTGTGGGGGCGCGACAATATGGATGAAGTCACACTCGGCGGCGCCACCATGGTGGGTGAATTGATCCACGGCACGCTGCGTGAGTATGAAATTCATCCACAGGATTTTGGCTTGCAGGTCGTTGCCAGTCAGGAGCTCAAAGTCGCCAATGCGCAAGAATCCAAACAAAAAGTCCTAGCCGCCTTAAACGACGAAGCCGGCCCAGCGCGTGACATTGTTGCTTTGAATGCCGGTACCGCCTTGTATGCCGCGGGCGTGGCCACATCGATACAAGATGGATTAAGCAAAGCACGCGCTGCGATCACGTCTGGCGCAGCACTTGCCAAGCTGGAACAGTTTGTCCAGGTGACGCAAGCGTTAGGGCAATAAATTAATTCATCCGAAATTGTCTATTAGCCTCAATTCTTCCGGCATTCTCTCGAGCAAGATGGTGATACGGAGAAACTTAAAACCATCGTCCCCGAGTGCTTTAGTCGGGGACCCAGTAACTCTAGTAGTCAGCAACAAAAGACGCTGGATTCCCGCCTAAATCCGCGGGAACGACGGAGGTTAATGGATAATCTCGGTTCATAAATATTAATCAGTATTAACAAATCCATCACAAAAACCATGTCCGACATATTGCAAAAAATCCTCGCCGTGAAAGCAGAAGAAGTCGCCACGGCAAAAAAATATCGTGATCTAGCCAGCCTGCGACGCGAAGTGGAATCCGACCTTGCCGCCCGCGCCGATTTGCGTGGGTTTGAAGCCAGCTTGCGCAAAAAGATTGCCGCTGGTCAAGCCGGCGTCATTGCGGAAGTGAAAAAAGCCTCGCCGTCCAAAGGCGTGCTCCGTCCTAATTTTCGCCCTGCAGAAATTGCTGCAAGTTATGCCCAACATGGTGCAGCTTGCCTATCGGTCTTAACCGACGTGTCTTTTTTTCAAGGTACGCCAGAATATTTGCAACAAGCCAGAAATGCTTGCACGCTACCGGTCTTGCGCAAGGATTTCATGATTGATTTGTATCAAGTCTATCAAGCACGTTCATGGGGTGCGGATTGCATTCTGCTCATCGTCGCTGCACTGGATCATGGCTTAATGGCAGAACTGGAAGCCTGTGCGCACGAACTGGGCATGGGTGTGCTGGTGGAAGTACATGACAGGATTGAGCTAGATGCAGCACTGAAGCTCAAAACCAGCATGTTAGGCATTAATAACCGGAATTTGCGTACTTTTGAGACTTCTTTGCAAAATACGATTGCACTGCTGCCACGCATTCCTCACGATAAATTAGTAATCACGGAATCCGGTATTCTTGCCAGCGATGACGTAAAAATCATGCGCGATGCCAATGTGCATGGCTTTTTGGTAGGAGAGGCCTTCATGCGAGCCAGCGATCCGGGTTTGGAGTTGCATCGTTTGTTTAATCATGACTAAAAACTCACTCTCTTCCCCATTACGCATCATCGCCACTGGTGGTACGTTTGATAAGCATTACGATGAAATTGCTGGGCAACTTGGCTTTTGTAATAGCTATTTGCCAGAAATCATCCAACGCGCCCGCATCACGCTGCCCGTCACGCAAGAAGTATTACCGCTGCTCGATTCACTCGACATGCAGGAAAATGATAGGCAGTGTGTGTTGGCATCATGCCAAGGTGCTACTGAACAAAGCATCGTCATCATTCACGGCACCGACACCATGTGCAAAACTGCAGCCGTACTGGCTGCTGCCCGGCTCGATAAAACGATCGTATTAACTGGGGCCATGATTCCTTACGAAATCAGACATTCTGACGCGCTGTTTAATTTAGGTTTAGCTTGTGGCGTGGCACAAACATTGCCTGTTGGGGTTTACATCGCCATGAATGGGCAGGTGTTTGCGTGGGATAAGGTTCACAAGAACACCGTGGCTGGTGTGTTTCAGCCAATCTGATTTCAGGGATTCAACCTGAACGAAGTAAAAAAAGGTTCGGTGATCTCACGCATGTCTCGCAAAATCGATTTTTCCTTACCCAACACCACAACCTGCACCACTTTGTTGTCTTGAGTCATAAAACGCGCCACCAACCGCATTTTGGATTGATGCGTACTTTTTTGGCCAGGCGTTCCGCTCGCCTCTATGTTGATGGAGGTGGGTGATGCTTCCTCATGCAGGATGTTGCCGTTGATATTTTTCAGCATAGCTGTTTTCATGGCCTGCAATGTCGCCTGTGCTTGCCCAACGTCTGGGAGAGTGGCGGTACCAATCGCAAATGACGTGCCATCGACCTCTGCCACGGTCAGGGTCATGTTGACGGTGAGACCGTTTAAATGAATGGAGCGTGTATACGAGGCAGGTTTGGCGGGGAACATCACCGAATATCGGATTTCCGGTTCGTTCGTACTAGCACCATTAACCGGCCCTTGCACCTGACGCCAGTTGTATTGCGGGCTGCAGGCTGATAGCAGCAACAGCAATATGCTGATCAAGCCTGCTTTGCGTAGGAATGCAATCAAAATTAATCTTTCAATGGCAACTTCATCGCTCCCGCGGTTTCAGGCGGGAGTCCAGCGGCGTTCACACAACGTTAAAGTCACTGGGTTCCCGCCTAAAACCGCGGGAACGACGGAAAAAAGGTCTACGGTGTTATTTCTTACTGGTACTTTTGCTGTTTTCTATCTTGTTAGTAATCACCCACTGCTGCGCAATCGACAAGATGTTGTTGACCACGTAATACAGCACCAAACCGGAAGGAAAGAAGAAGAACATGGCGGAAAAGACCAGTGGCATGATCATCATCATTTTGGCCTGCATAGGATCAGGTGGTGCAGGATTGAGCTTGGTTTGCACAAACATGGAAATCGCCATCAAGATTGGCAAAATAAACAATGGATCGGGTGCAGCCAAATCCTGTATCCAGCCCAACCATGGTGCATTACGCATTTCCACGCTGGCTTGCAACACCCAGTACAACGCGATAAATACCGGCATTTGCACCAGGATAGGCAGACAGCCACCCATTGGATTGGCCTTTTCTGAACGATATAACTCCAGCATCGCCTGATTCATTTTTTGCGGGTCGGATTTATGACGCTCACGAATAGCCTGCATCTTTGGTGACAACACTTTCATCTTCGCCATGCTGCGATAACCCGCTGCTGAAAGCGGGAAAAACAGTAATTTGATGAAAATGGTGAAGATAATGATGGTCCAACCCCAATTTCCCAGCATTTTATGGATTTGATCCATCAACCAGAAAATCGGTTTAGCGATAATCGTCAACCAACCATAGTCTTTGACCAATTCCAGACCGGGGGCGATTTTCTCTAACAACGCTGACTCTTGCGGCCCAGAATACAAATGTGCATCCATCGAAACGCTAGCACCAGGTGCAATTGTGCCCAAAGGCAAAATGTTACCTATCGCATAAGAATTGGTGTCAATTTTCTTGGTATAAATTTCACGCTGTGCTTTATCTGCGGGAATGAAAGCCGATACAAAGAAATGCTGGATGATAGCAACCCAACCATTGTCGGCTTTGCTAGCGTGTGCGTCTTTACCTTGATCTATTTTTTTGAAATCAAGTTTCTGATATTTCTCTGCATCCGTGTACACAACCGGACTCGTTGTTGTGGCAGTACCAAAGAACTGAGAACCACCTTCAGGTGTATTGCCATCGTGCTGCAATTGCAAATACAACGATGGCGTAATGGCCACCGCATTGCCATTGCTAACGATATGTTTGAGTTCAATATTGTAATCAGAACGTTTAAACGTATAAATTTTGGTCAATTTGACGCCATTTTTTTCTGATACCAAGACTAATTGCAGCGCATTTTCCTTATCCAAATTACGTGAGCCGGGTTGTACAGTAAAAAGCGACTTGTGATTGGGCACATCAAGCGCCCCAGATGCATTGATCAAACCAGTTTGCGCAATGTAATGGTGCGCAGCATCAAACAACACGACGTTGTTTTTGACATTGGGCTTTTTTAATCCCACATATTCCATGAATGGTTCGTACCATTTGTGTGTATTACCTTCTTTGTGCTTGAGCAATTCAAGTCGTTTTAACTGCCCGCCCAAAGTATCAATGTCCGCCTTGAAAACATCGGTCGTGATGGTGACGATTTCACCTTTTGCTGGCGTTGCAGCATCAGCAGCATTGTTGGTAATGGCTGCGGCGTTACTATTACTGATAGCAGCAGGAGATACAGAGGGAACCGCCGATGTGTTGCTGACGTTGGATGATTGAGCATTCACCGTTTTCTGCGTAGGCGCTGGCGAAAACAAAGATGGTCTGCCATTGGCCAGCATCCAGTGATCCCACAACAGCAACAAGGAGAGTGAAAACACTAGCCACAAAATGGTACGTTTGATATCCATAAAATATGCTTAAGAATGGTGATGGTAATGTTGGTTGATGTTGGTTGATTTTGTTCGTTTTAATTGACTGATGCCGTGTCTGATGCAGGACTGGGCACAGGATCACATCCACCAGCATGCCAAGGATGGCATTTACATAGGCGCTTAACCGTTAACAAACTGCCTCTGATCGCGCCATGTTGACGAATGGCTGTGCTGGCGTAATTGGAACAAGTGGGAAAAAAGCGGCAATTCTGCCCCAACAACGGACTGAAACAAAGTTGGTAGACGCGCAACAAAAACAAAAGCAGGGTTTTCATGCGCGCGTCCCCGCGGATCCGATAGCTTTTGTCATTTGCGGTAACAATAATCGACGCAACTCCGTACGCAGCATCGTTTTTAAATGAACGGTTGTAGCAGGCTGCGCCTTATTATTCACAGAATGAGAAAGGCGAATGATGTAATCCACAGCAGGCAATGAAGACAAACGGAACATTTCTCTTGTCACCCGCTTGATTGTGTTACGGGTCACTGCACGCGGCGCATAACGCTTGGCCACAACAATGCCTAAACGCGCATGACTGATTTGATTAGGACGCGCATACAACACAAAATGTGTCGTTCTTTGCACCGGGCGCAAACGAAAAACGGATGAAAACTCATCCGTTTTAATGATACGTCGGGCGCGCGCGAAATCTTGTGAATTATCGCCACTAATGTTGTTGGTCACGTCATTAACGCCATCAACAATCAAAAGAGTAACGCGGGGATGTGTAAACGTTTAAACAGCTAAACGTTTGCGACCCTTGGCGCGGCGCGCGTTGAGCACTTGGCGACCGCCACGGGTTGCCATACGTGCGCGAAAGCCGTGGGTACGTTTACGGCGCACGACGGAAGGTTGGTAAGTACGTTTCATGGTGATCTCGCTAATTTGCAGAAATAAATCGGGCGATTTAACTACGAAAATTCATAATTCTCATAATTCTTTTCGCCCGCAACCCGCAATTAGACAGCATTGTTGACGATGTTGTCAATAATTTTCCCAGCAAAATAAGATAAGGTTTGTGGATAAGTAGTCCGGGAAGGTAAAATAGCGGCTTATTTTTGAATAGATAGCTGCATGGATGATTTCTGGCAGACGTGCTCTGCGCAGCTCGAATTAGAGCTGACTCCTCAACAATTTAGCGCCTGGATTAAACCGTTGGTCCTGCTTGATTATGAAGCGGGCGTATTGCGTATTGCTGCGCCGAATCGCTTCAAGCTTGACTGGGTAAAAACACAATTTGCCAGTCGAATTGTCACGCTCGCCTCGCAATTTTGGCAAATGCCGGTGGATGTGCAATTTGTACTTGATCCTCGACCACAAGGAGCAAAGAAGACTGAAAAACCCGCAACACAGGCCGTCAATCCGCCATCTGACACAGAAAACAGCCATGCTTCGCCAACTGAAGTAAGTATCGAGCCCACACCAAAAAATGATCAAAGTCGCATCAACATTGAACTGACTTTTGACAGTTTCGTCACAGGTAAAGCCAATCAATTAGCCCGCGCGGCGGCTATTCAGGTTGCAAACAATCCGGGTAGTTCTTACAACCCGCTATTCTTTTACGGCGGCGTTGGCTTGGGTAAAACCCATTTGATCCACGCAATTGGCAACCAGGTTTTACAAGACAAACCGCATGCCAAAATTCGCTACATCCACGCCGAACAATATGTACGCGACGTAGTGACCGCTTATCAGCGTAAAGGGTTTGACGATTTCAAGCGTTATTACCATTCGCTGGATATGTTATTGATCGATGACATTCAGTTTTTTAGTGGTAAAAATCGCACGCAGGAAGAATTTTTTTACGCTTTTGAAGCATTGATTGCAGCTAAGAAGCAAATCATCATTACCAGTGATACCTATCCCAAAGAAATTACGGGCATGGATGACCGATTGACCTCACGTTTTGACTCGGGCTTAACAGTGGCAATTGAGCCACCTGAACTGGAAATGCGTGTCGCGATTTTGCTAAAAAAAGCCCAACAGGAAGGTGTGACGTTCTCAGATGACGTAGCGTTTTTCATCGCAAAACATTTGCGTTCCAACGTGCGTGAGTTGGAAGGTGCCTTGCGCAAAATTCTGGCGTACTCACGTTTTCACGGTAAGGACGTAACAATTGATGTCGTCAAAGAAGCGTTAAAAGATTTGTTATCGGTACAAAATCGGCAAATTTCGGTGGAAAACATTCAAAAAACCGTCGCTGATTTTTTTAACATTAAAGTCGCGGATATGTATTCCAAACGACGCCCGGCCAATATTGCACGACCACGGCAAATCGCCATGTATTTAGCCAAGGAATTAACGCAAAAAAGCTTGCCTGAAATCGGCGAACTGTTTGGTGGGCGTGATCATACGACGGTGTTGCATGCAGTGCGTAAAATCGCAAAGGATCGTACCAAAAGTGCGGAATGCAATCACGAGTTACACGTGCTGGAGCAAACGTTAAAGGGATAGCCTTTTTGGTGCCATCATGCATGGCGTCGCACTAGACACTACAGCTTATTGCTTACTTATAAGTTTATAAGTTACTAAAATTTAGTTATTAATTATTATTTATCACTATTTTTGTTTTTGGGGATTTATATGCAATTGGTCAAAACGAACAGAGACGCATTGCTGCGGCCACTACAGATCGTGAGCGGAATTGTTGAGCGTCGCCATACTTTGCCGATTCTTGCCAATATCCTGATTAAGAAAGAAGGCGAAACCGTTTCCTTTTTATCTACTGATATTGAAGTCCAAATCAGCACCCACGCGCCCGTCGGCGCAGGCGGCGAAGCAGTCGCTACCACCGTTGCTGCGCGCAAATTGCTGGATATTTTGCGCGTCTTGCCAGAAACAGACGACATTTCGCTCTCGCTCGCCAACAAACGCATGACGGTGCAGTCCGGCAAGTCGCGTTTTTCATTGCAAACGTTGGCGGCGGAAGAATTCCCCACCGTGACACAAGCCAAGCAATATGACGCTACCGTAACCTTGCCGCAAAAGACCTTGAAGCATTTGTTCAACATGGTGCATTTTTCCATGGCGCAGCAGGATATTCGTTATTACCTGAATGGTTTGCTGCTAGTCGTAGAAGGCAATAATGTGATTGCCGTCGCCACCGATGGTCATCGCATGGCGTTTTGTCAGGTGCAAATCGAGCAAGAATTCGCCCATCAAAACGTGATCATTCCACGCAAAACCATTATGGAATTACAACGTTTGCTGGAAGAAATCGACGATCCAGTACAAATCGATATTGCCGGTAATCAAATCAAGCTGCAATTTTCTGATATTGAGTTGATTTCAAAATTGGTGGAAGGCAAATTCCCCGATTACAAACGCGTGTTGCCTGCCAATCATCGCAACGAATTCATCATTGACCGCAATGCCCTGCTGCGCTCATTACAGCGCGTGGCCATCATGACCAGCGATAAATTCAAAGGCGTGCGTTGCCTCATCAGCCCAGGCAGCATGAAAATCACCTCGATCAACGCGGATCAAGAGGAAGCCGTGGAAGAATTGGAAATCGATTACGGCGGTGAGAGCGTCGATATCGGTTTTAATGTGACGTATCTGCTAGATGTGTTGAACAATCTAAAATGCGACCAAGTTCACATCTCTTTGGGCGATGCCAATGCTTCCGCCTTGATCTCTATCCCAGGCAATGCCGACTTCAAATATGTCGTGATGCCAATGCGTATTTAATTTTCCCGTCGCTAGGGCAATAACTCATCGTTCCTGCGGCGGGACAACCCCGTCGTTCCCGCGGGTTTAGGCGGGAACCCAGCGTCTTGTAATTGCACAGCCCTTTTGAGAAAAATAGTCTATGTCCAATCCATCCAATGCCATTTCAAACGACAACGTGCCACATCAAAACGATGCCGAATTAACAGCTCAAGCACCCGCCAACGCTGCGGCTGCCGCTGCCAACTACGGCGCGTCATCGATTCAAATTCTGGAAGGCTTAGAAGCCGTACGCAAACGCCCCGGCATGTACATTGGCGATACCTCGGATGGCACTGGCTTACACCATTTGGTGTTTGAAGTGCTGGACAACTCGATCGATGAAGCGCTGGCGGGACATTGCTCCGAAATCCACGTCACCATTCATTCCGACAATTCGATTTCAATCACCGACAATGGTCGCGGTATTCCAACCGGCATCAAGTTTGACGACAAACACGATCCCAAACGCAGCGCGGCGGAAATCGTCATGACCGAATTGCATGCGGGCGGCAAATTCGATCAAAACTCGTACAAAGTCTCCGGCGGCTTGCACGGCGTGGGTGTTTCTTGCGTCAATGCTTTATCCAAATTGCTGCGCTTGACGGTACGCCGCGATGGCAAAGTGCATTTCATGGAATTCATGAAAGGCATCACCCAAAATCGAGAACTCGAAACCATCAACGGCGTAGCTTGCTCACCGATCAAAGTCGTCGGCGAAACCGACAAATGCGGTACCGAAGTACATTTCTGGGCCGATGAAGAGATTTTCACCCACGTGGAGTTTCATTACGAAATCCTGGCTAAACGTATCCGCGAACTCTCCTTCCTCAACAATGGCGTGCATATCAAATTAACCGACCAACGCTCCGGCAAGGAAGAAGATTTTGCCTTTACCGGCGGCGTACGCGGCTTTGTGGAATACATCAACAAGAATAAAAACGTCTTACACCCCACGCCATTCCACGCCACTGGCGAAAAAGATGGCATCAGCGTCGATGTGTCGATGCAATGGAGCGATGCGTATAACGAACAAGTTTTGTGCTTCACCAATAATATTCCGCAGCGCGATGGCGGCTCGCATTTGACCGGCTTACGCGCCGCCATGACGCGCGTCATCAATAAATACATCGAAGAAAACGAATTCGCCAAAAAAGCCAAAGTCGAAACCGCCGGTGATGACATGCGCGAAGGCTTGACTTGCGTGTTGTCCGTCAAAGTCCCCGAACCCAAATTCAGCTCGCAAACCAAGGACAAACTGGTGTCGTCTGAAGTGCGCCAACCAGTGGAAGATCTGGTCGCCAAAGCGCTGAACGATTTCTTACAAGAAAAACCCACCGACGCCAAAATCATCTGCGGCAAAATCGTCGAAGCCGCCCGCGCCCGCGAAGCCGCCCGCCGCGCCCGTGAATTAACCCGTCGCAAAGGCGTGATGGATGGCCTGGGCTTATCCGCCAAATTAGCCGATTGCCAAGAAAAAGACCCCGCCTTATGCGAGTTGTATATCGTGGAAGGAGACTCCGCAGGCGGCTCAGCCAAACAAGGCCGCGACCGCAAATTCCAAGCGATTTTGCCCCTGCGCGGTAAGGTATTGAACGTGGAAAAAGCACGTTTCGAAAAAATGCTGTCTTCCGAACAAATCACCACCCTGATCGCCACGCTCGGCACCAGCATAGGCGTGGATGAATTCAACCCCGATAAGCTGCGCTACCACCGCATCATCATCATGACCGATGCCGACGTCGACGGCGCCCACATCCGCACTCTGCTGCTGACCCTGTTCTATCGCCAAATGCCACAACTGGTCGAGCGCGGCCATATCTACATCGCCCAACCGCCTTTGTACAAAGTCAAAGCTGGCCGTGACGAACGTTATTTAAAAGACGATGTAGAAGAAGCCAGCTACATGATGCAAGTCGCCCTCACCGGCGCAGCGTTGATTCCCACCACCGGCGCCACGCCCATCAGCGGCGACGCATTAGCCGAATTGGTCCGCCAATACAACATGGCCAACGCCATCATGACGCGCCTCACTCGCGTGATAGACCGCGCTGCACTCACCGCCATCATGACCGGCGTCGAGCTCAACCTGGACACCCTGGCCCAAGCCGAGTCATCCGCCCAAGCCATGACCCAGGCCATCAAAGACCCATCCGTACGCGTCGTCGTGACATCGGATGAACTCACCGAAAAACACGTTCTCCGCGTCGAACGTCTCTACCACGGCAACATCAAAGTCAGCGCCATCGACGCCGACTTCGTCCAAAGCGCCGACTACAAAGTCCTAGCCAACGCCGCCGCCACCTTCAAAGGCCTCATCAGCGAAGGCGCCTTCATCCGCCGCGGCGAAGGCGAAAAAGCCAAAGAATACGCCGTCACCGACTTCCACCAAGCCATGCAATGGCTACGCGACGAAGCCGAACGCGGCGTCTCCAAACAACGCTACAAAGGCCTAGGCGAAATGAACCCAGACCAACTATGGGAAACCACCATGGACCCCACCGTGCGCCGTTTGCTGAAAGTACAAATCGAAGACGCGATTGCCGCGGATCAGATTTTTATGACGCTGATGGGGGATGATGTGGAACCGCGTAGGGCGTTTATTGAGGGGAATGCTTTGCGGGCTGGGAATATTGATGTTTAACTCGATGAAGTGCCGCAAACAACAAAGAATTTCTCTCCCTAATACCAAAAAAGGATCAGCCAATGCCATTTCCCGATCCGCCAGCCTCATTCTTATCCGTCAAGGTGCATGATCTTTCTCAGGCCCCTGCCATCTGCGCACTATGTGCCGGTTACGAAGGAGGAAAATGGCGTGCAGAGGCATTGGCTGACCATGTGATGGAATGGCTTCCCGAATTTTGCTTGTCCGCAGAAGAGCTGGAAGATTTCAAACCCGGGACGGCACTCCGACTTATTAGGAAGGCAGCAAAGCTGGTCTATCAAACTGATAAATACAAGCTACGTGGAGAGTTTGGCGAGTTATTTTTGCACATCGCACTACGCCAAGTTCATAAATCTATTCCTGCTATCAGCAAAATTTACTGGAAGGATTCGGTAAACAACACGGTTAAAGGTTATGACGCCGTACACGTTGTCGAAGTTGAAGGCAACTTGCAACTTTGGCTTGGAGAAGTAAAGTTTTACGATGATGCAAGCCGCGCAATACGAGATGTTGCCAAAGAAATTCAAGGGCATACACAAATCGACTACATGAAAAATGAAGTCGCTCTAATTGCAAATAAGTTGGATAAAGGCTCCTCCTACTACCCCAAACTTGCCAGACTTCTTGATGCAAATACATCACTAGATGAAGTCTTTGATGCTGCGTGTATCCCGGTGTTAATTACTTATGACAGTGATGCTGTGAAAGAACACACAAAAGCAACGCCTGAGTACAACAAAACACTTACAGAAGAAGTGATGTCTGTAAGAAAAAAGTTTGAGGAGAAACTGTCCGGACTCTCGCTACCAGTCAAAGTACATCTTTTTTTGATTCCACTAAACGCAAAAAAAGCCCTCATTGAATACTTAGATGAGAATTTAAAAAGGCTTCAATAATGCTTAAGCCGGACGAGATTGAAAAGCTGTTGAAAAAAAATCAGATTGGCTCCGCCAATGCATTTGAAATCCTTCAGTCTATTTGCACACTTGCCAGTCAATCTCAAGGTAACAGTGATGCTCTTGTTCAATCATTAATTCTGCGTGTATTAGATAAACGCGAGAAATTTGAAGAATTTGGTGAAATTCTAAATGGCTTAATACGCCATTATGGACTTTATCCATATCTAAATATTGACTCATTGACAATTAAAGATGCGCTGGCTAGAGAGTTTCATCGCCCAAGCCTTATGACTGCATCAGCAGATCAAGATTTAGAAAAACTTGATGAAAACGAGGGGCTAGTGTTCCATAGAGTCCAGGCGGAGGTTTTTAGGCGAATCGTTGATGGCGAAAGCATTATCTTAAGTGCACCAACCAGTTTTGGGAAAAGTGCTTTGGTTGATGCGCTTATAGAAAGCGGTCGGTTTAATAATGTCGTGATTGTAGTTCCCACGATTGCGCTTATTGACGAAACAAGGCGTCGCCTTTCTCAGCTTAAAGAAAACCACAAAGTAATTACGCACGCATCACAAGAAATCGCATCAAAAAATGTCTTCGTTTTAACGCAAGAACGTGCAGTAGATTTTCCGAATTTTCCTGAAATTGATCTTTTCGTACTTGATGAATTCTATAAGCTTGATCCTCGCGAAGATTCTCAGCGGGCAATGACGCTCAATCATGCGTTTTATAAGATCACGAAAAAAGCTCGACAGTTTTATCTTCTTGGACCAAACATACAAAATATTCCTGATGGATTTCCTCAGCGATTTAAATGTCAGTTCATTAAAACGGACTTTGCTACTGTTGTAACAGAATTAATTCCAGTTCGGTCAAAGAAAGGGCAGGACATGGCTAAATTGCTCAGTTTGTGTAAAGAAATTGATGGCCCTACGTTGATTTTTTGTGCGTCACCGAATAAGGCTCGTAAGATTGTAGAAATGCTTTCTAAAAACGCCAACAAGCCAAACGCGGGTATGCGGGATGCTGCCAAATGGGCTGGAGAAAATTACCATCCTGAGTGGACATTGGTTAAAGGACTTCAAAATGGTATAGGCATGCATCATGGTCGTATGCCAAGAGCACTTGCACAGCTCTGCGTCAAAGGATTCAACGAAGAGAAACTTCCATTTCTTGTTTGTACATCAACCCTTATTGAGGGAGTAAACACAAAAGCAAAAAATGTCATTATTTTCGACAACAAAATTGCAAAACAAAAATACGATTTCTTTACATTCAATAACATTCGAGGCAGATCAGGCAGAATGTTCAAACACTTTATTGGCAATGTTTATGTTTTTCATGAACCACCTCAGGAAAATCTTCCACTAGTAGAAATTCCAGTTTTTTCCCAAGACGTACAAAACACTAGTGAAAGTTTATTAATTCAGCTCGATGATTCTGATCTGCAAAGCGACTCACGAAAGCGACTAGAACAATACTATCAACAACAAATTCTTGATGTTGATGTGATTCGTCAAAACACTGGTATTGAACCACAAGCCCAAATCGCGTTGGCCCGCCATCTGATAGAAAACCCGTCAGAGCTTCAAAGACTAGCTTGGACCGGTCATCCAAGCTGGGAGCAACTTCTAACCCTCTGCGAGAAAATATGGAGTTTCTTCGTCAATGAAACTGGTCAAGTTGGGAAGATCAGTTCGGGAAGGCAGCTTGCATTTAGAATCAACCAAATGCGAAATACGCCTTTGAGTTCAGTGATAGCGCAAGAAATTGGCAAGGGAGTAAAACCGGACGACGCGGTAGAAATTTCGCTAGAGTTTATTAGGCAGTGGCCACAATATCGATTCCCAAGATTGGCAATGGGCATTTGCAGAATTCAGAACTCTGTTGCGGAACACCTCAATCAGCCCACATCGAAAGCCGAATACAGTTTCTTCTGCGGAAATGTTGAAAACCTCTTTTCCGATGCAGCACTAGTTGCCTTGGATGAATATGGACTTCCTTTTCCAATAGCAAAAAAGCTAGAAAACGTGTTAGATGCTGGTGGTTTATTAGACAAGGCATTACTTAACCTTTCACGGATACAACTCAATACGTTGCCGTTGCAGTTAACTTCTTTCGAAAAAAGTTTGATTGAAGACGTAAGGCAATCTATCTAATGATACTGAGCCAGATCAACAACTTTCATTTGTAATTCGCCTGCCAAGTCATCCGCTGGCCAGAAGTGAAATCGCATCGAATGGCCAGCTTACCGGGGAAGTTACCGTGGAAGTACCGGGTAAGTTACCGGGTAAGTTACCGGGTAAGTTACCGGGGAAGTTGAACGCCTACTACCCACCCTAAATCGGGAAGTCAGATCACAAACAAAGGGTCAGGTCTAACATTCCAACATTAAAGAAAACAATAAAAAATGTTGGAATGTTAGACCTGACCCCAAATTACTGGTATCGGCCGCTTTTTCGCGCATTTCTGCGGGAACCGGCTCCATAATCCAACCGTGAGCCACCTCGGTTTTCAGTTGTGTGTAAAAAGCGTCGACCTCGCCACCGAAGCGTTGCCACAAATCCTTGGCGCTCATTTCGCCGTTGTGACGAGCCAGAATAGTGGCCAGCGGCGCTTGGGCTTTGATGTCGGGCGTGGTGCCCAGCCGCAACGGCGCGATCAATTCGGTTTGTGGAGCTTTCATAGATTCCTCTTCTTGTTCGATGGCGATGCCGGTGATGCTTGCCACGGAGGCCACAGCCAATTTTTCTGCAATCTGCAACGATCGCTTCAGCTGCTGCTCCATAACGTCACAGAAACGCATGAGCTCCGCCACCCGAGCAACAATTCGATGCTGCTCTGCGATAGGGGGTAATGGAATCTCGAATTGCTCCAAAACCTTCTTACTCAATCCCTCACGAGCCATTCCAACTTGGCGCCCCCAAATCATGGATTGAGTGTAAGGCGACAAGATACAAAGATGAAGATACTCGCGCACCTGAGGATCAGTCAGGCGAATAATCGTCACGTGCTGACTGACGTTTGCTTTGCCAAATTTTGAGGGAACCAACGCGCACCGTCCCAACGAGGCACCCGTAATATTTAGCAGTACATCGTTGCCCAATACTGCCGTCCCCGACATTCGCTTGTGCTCTTCCGGGGTGATGCAAGCAACATCGTCTAAGCGCAGGCCGTCGTTCCAAACGTTCTGTGACCGAAGAAACGGTACACCTTCTTTAACGTAAACCGCCCTGCCCCCTCTAGGAGTGCTCCCTGAGCCGATCTTGCTCGTAATCTGGCCAAGTCGCACAAACGTCCACCCACTTGGAAGAGAAAAGGGATAATCATCATCGGCAAGCTCAGCCATTGCCGTCTGTTTAGGAATGAGCTTCTGTTTCACCAAAGCTGTTTTTGTGGCAGTAACATTAGCTAGCCAATCGGCAATCGGCTCATCTGCATCCGACTGATCCACCAGAAGTCCATGAACTGCTAAGTCAAGAATCAGGTCGCGTAGTTGCCCAACATCCTCCGGCGCATGAAACAGCCGCCCGAAATTGTCGGCCAGGCGCGCCCAGGTGGTTTGCAGTTCGTGCGGGCTTTGGCTGCTTGCGACGGCTTGCAGGGTGGACTGGCGCAAGGCGTTTTGCAGTTTGCGGTAGACTTGCTGTTGCGCTTCCAGCTTGTCGCACAAGGCCATCAGTTCATCGACTTTGGCGACGATGCGGGATTGTTCATCCTCGCTCGGAACTCTCAACTTGACCGCTGCAAGCTCTGCCTTGCCTATCACGCCTTGCGCTGACCCACGCGAATCCCTGCGCAGCCGCAAGGTGAAAGGCATTAACATGAAGTACAGATACTTGGTGATCAGTCCAGCACGTGGCCGAATGGCTGCTACGCTCCGACCTATTGCACAGTCAATCGCAAGGTTAAGCTTGCCAACCGTTGCCCCAACTACGCAGATCAGCACGTCACCTCGCTTTGCGAGCTTCAATGGCTTGGATGTCCACTCACGAACGACTGGATATAACTCTCCAAACTCACCTGTTTTGACGAAGACCGTCCCATCGCCTCTTTTATTGCACTCATTACCAGGAGGCGCTTGCCCCATCACAAAGTCGGCAATTTTGTCGAGGTGCGTCGTATCAATGGGCTCGCAATCCGCTAACAACTTGCCTTCGGATGCAAGCGAGAAGACCAATTCCCGCAACCGATTCACACCCTCTGGCGCATTCGCAATATGCCCAAACTCCACCAAAAACTGCTGCGCATCCATCAAGCGTCCTCCCCATGGTTTCCCAGTCGAGCGCGGGAGCGGACGATCGCTTCATGCAGTTTGGCTTGCAGCACTTCCTTGGGTGGCAGACTGGTGAGGTACTCGGCGACGTGGATGCCGCTGGCGTCCAGCTCCAGTAGTTCAATCTGTTCCTGTTTTTTGCCGCTGCACAGGATGATGCCGAGCGGTGGCGCTTCGCCGGGTTCCTGCTCATATTTGGCCAACCAGCGTAGGTAAAGCTCCATTTGGCCTTTGTATTCGGCTTTGAATTCGCCCAGTTTGAGCTCGATGGCCACCAGCCGTTTTAAGCGACGGTTGTAGAGCAAGAGGTCAATGTAGAAGTCGTCGTTGTCGATCTGGATGCGCTTTTGGCGGGCGACGAAGGTAAAGCCGGCACCCAGTTCTAGCAGGAAGTTTTCCAACTCGCGCAGGATAGCGTCTTCCAGATCTTTTTCCAGATACCGATCTTGCAAGCCGAGGAAGTCCAGCACATAGGGGTCTTTCAGTACCAGTGCCGGGGTAATGGTGCCGGTTTGGCGCAAGGTGGCCAGCTCTTGTGCCAGCAGTTGCTCGGGTTGTTTCGACAGGGCAGTGCGCTCGAAGAGCTGGGAGTCCAGCCGATCTTGCAGGGTGCGGGTGCTCCAGCCTTCCTGCTGGCACATTTGCAGGTAGAAGTCGCGTTTGAGCGGGTCGTCGATGTAGATCAGGGTTTTGATGTGCGTCCAGCTCAATTGTCTCCGCACTGCAGAGACAATGTCTTCCGATGGTATGGCTTCGGCAAAGCGCAGCATGTGGCGCAAGTTTTTAGCGGAAAAACCGCGGCCGTATTCGGTTTCCAGTTGTTTGGCCAACGCTGGGATGATTTGCTCGCCATAAGCCGCCCGCTCGCCTTGAAGCACTTCGGTACGAATGCGCAGACCGATGTGCCAGTAAAGCATCGTCAGTGCGCTGTTGAATGCGGTTGCGAGTTGATTACGGCTTTGCTCGATCAGTTGGCGGATGTCGCCTAGCAGTTGTGGGGTGGCTGACTGGAGGGGGGTGGGCTTCATGCGTCAGCCTCTGAGCTGAAATGATGTGCCAGCGCGGCGGCCAGTTCACCTTTAAGCTGGTTTTCGGTTTCTTCAATTTCACTCAGCAGCTTTTTGTATTTTTCCAGCAGCAGGTCCGGGTCGTGGTTTTCTTCTTCTGGTGCGTTGGGGTTTTTCAGGTCGAGGTTAAAGATGGGCCAGTAGAGGCGGTCACCCGCCGCTTGCGCATCCCGCGCTTGCAGCCGCAGGGGTTCGGCCTTGGCACGTAATTCGGCAATCTGCGCATCGATTTTTTCGCGGTAGTCGGCGTCGGTGCTGCCGACCAGGCTTTTACGTAAATCGCCCGCTTCGCCTTCCAGTGCGGCGGCTTGATTGTTCAGGTCTTCGGCGCGTTGCCAATGCGGTTGAGCAGCGGCTTCGGCTTGCTCACGCTTAGTCCTAAAATCGATCTTCCAAGCGAATTCGTTTTCCACACGGTCGGTAAAGTCGTTGGCCTCGCTGCCCCACCATTCTTGCTCGGGTTTGAATTCTTCCAGCCGGATGGGTTTGGTTTTGGAATAGCTCTTGTAGCTCGCCGGATAGGGGTGCTCGTAAAACCAGATGGTGTCGGTGTGGAAGTGTTCGGCGCCATCATCCACCGTGCTGCCCTTGGTGAAAAAAAGCAGGTTGGTCTTGATTGTGGTGTAAGGCGCAAACACGCCTTTGGGCAGTCGGATGATAGTGTGGAGCTTGCAGTCACGCAGCAGCAATTTCTTCAACGTGCCTTTAATGCCATCACCGAATAGAAAACCATCTGGCAGCACCACGGCAGCACGGCCGTTTTCTTTCAGCAGCTTTTTGATGATGAGCGCCATAAACATGTCGGCGGTTTCGCGCGTACGCAAATCGGCCGGGTAATCGCTGCCCACTCCATCATCCTCATAACCACCAAAGGGCGGATTGGTGATGATGCAATCGACCTTATCGTTGGCGCTCCATTCGTTCCAGCCTATGCCCAGCGTGTTTTTGTGCTCGATCTGGCTAGGCACGTCGATACCATGCAGCAGCATGTTAGTGGTGCACAGTAGGTGAGGTAGTTGTTTCTTTTCAATACCGTGGATCAGCTCTTCGATGGCACGCTTGTCTTCGGCGCTAGACTTCGTGGTGAGTTGGTTACGGAAATAATCAATGGCAGCGGTCAAAAAGCCGCCAGTGCCACAGGCCGGATCCATCACGGTTTCGCGTTTGTCCAGACGCGGGTTGACGCGGTCGGCCATGAAAGCGGTGATGGCACGTGGGGTGTAAAACTCGCCAGCATTGCCCGCACCGCGCAAATCATTGAGCATCTGCTCGTAGACATCGCCCAGACTGGCGCGGGTTTTGAAGTCGTGGAAGTTGATGGCTTCTTCCAGCTTTTCTATCACGGCCAGCATCTGCGGACCGGATTTCATATAGTTGTTGGCATCGCGGAATACTTCGCGGATGACCTTATGCTGGGGGCTACGGTCCGCGTCGATCTGATCCTTGAGCGCGGGAAACAGTTCGTTATTGACGAAGCCGACCAATTCGCTGCCTGCGATCTGCGGCTTCTTCTTGCCGTCGGCATCGGCCTTGTAAGCCGCCCAGTTGCGCCAGCGGAAACGCTCTGGCAAGGGTGATTGGTAGGCGGGGTTATCGTCTTCCCATTCTTCCTCACGCTGATCGAATACTTTAAGAAAGAGCATCCAAGTGAGCTGGCCAAGGCGTTGGGCATCGCCGTCGACACCGTCGTCCTTACGCATGATGTCCTGGATGGATTTAATGGTGCTGCTAAGATTCATCTTGTGGCTCTCGATTTACGGGCTCAGGCCTGTTTCAGTTCATTCTGGTCGTAGAGCGCTTGTTCAAGCTCTTGTACGGCCCGGGTATATTGCTCGACGCTGCCGAAGATGCCGCGCCGGATCTGGGTTTTGCTGCCAAACTGGTCAAACGGCGGCAGTTCCAACACCTTGGCGTCTTCGATGTCCTGCACACCGTGGTCGGCGAACTTATCGAGCAGGGCTTCGAGCACGGCACGGGCCTTCTCGCCATATTTACCAAACACATCCCGCTTCTTCACGTTGTTCGCACGCTCGCGACGAGTGAGCGGTTTTTGGTCGAAGGCAACATGGGCAACCAGATCAAACACATCTAGCTCGCTACCGTTGGGCACGGCCTGTTGCAGGATTCCGATCGGCACACCGTGGTCGGCGAGCTCTTCCAATACGGCTTGCTTGCGTTCAGCATTGTTCCACCGGCGCAGGAAGTCGGTCATGCTGCCGAACTCGGCCTGAAGCGCTTTCTTGATGTCGTCCTTTAAAAGAACGCGGTAATCCTCGGTGATGAGCTTGCCATCGGCATCGAGGTATTGCGAACGCTCCACCGCCACGCGCACGTTGACATCGTCGATCACGTATTTGACGCGGCCTTCGCCGCCACCAGCTCCGCCCATATTGCCGCCGGGTGACGTGTCATCACCACCATTCGCGCTAGGGCCATAGGGAGGGAATTCGGGTTCGCTAATGCCAAGCGGGGCGGTAATGTCCGGCGGCACTATGGGTTCGTCGGGTGTGGCCTCGTAAATCACCGCCGGCTCACCGTCGAAATCTGGGTCTGCGAACAAGCGCGTGGCGCCTTTGAAATCTATGATGGTGAAGTACAGCTTTTGGTAGTCCTCGCGCAGGCGTGTGCCACGGCCAATGATCTGCTTGAACTCAGTCATCGAGTTGATGTTTTGGTCCAACACGATGAGTTTGCAAGTCTTGGCATCGACACCGGTAGTCAGCAGTTTGGAGGTGGTGGCGATGACGGGGTAAGACTCATCGTTGTCGATGAAGTAGGAAAGCTGCGCTTTGCCCTCGTTGTCGTCGCCGGTGATGCGCATGACGTAGCGGCGGTTGCTGGCAGCTGCCGGGATGAGCTTGACCAGCTCTTGCCGCATGCGTTCAGCGTGATCCTGATCGTCACAAAACACAATGGTTTTGGCCATTGGGTCGGTGGCCTTGAGGTATTCCCATACTTTGCTGGCCACCAGTTTGGTGCGTTTTTCCAACACCAAGGTGCGGTCAAAATCCTTCGTGTTGAATTGGCGCTGTTCCACCGCTTGGCCGAGTTTGTCGATCTTGTTTTTTTCGGGGGTATAACCCACGGCATCGACATCGGTGGCGATTCGGATCACTTTGTAGGGCGCGAGGAAGCCGTCTTCGATACCTTGCTTCAGCGAGTAAGTGTAGATTGGGTCGCCAAAGTAGGTGATGTTGCTTACCTCCTTGGTTTCCTTCGGCGTAGCCGTCAGGCCCAAGTGTGTGGCGCTGCTGAAGTATTCGAGCACATCGCGCCAGGCTGAATCATCAGCGGCACTGCCACGGTGGCACTCATCAACAACGACGAGATCGAAGAAATCGGCTGGAAACTGCTTGTAAATTTGCTTCCATTCTTCCTTGCCGGTGACCGCCTGATAAAGAGCAAGATAGATCTCATAATTTTTCTTGATCTCGCGGTTGGAGACCTTGTGCATGACCTCACCAAAAGGGGCGAAGTCTTGCTGCATGGTTTGATCGACCAGGATGTTGCGATCGGCCAAAAATAAGATGCGTTTTTTCGCCTTGGCTTTCCACATACGCCAGATGATCTGGAATGCGGTGTAAGTTTTTCCGGTGCCAGTGGCCATGACCAGCAGCACGCGCTGCTGTCCTTTGGCGATGGCTTCGATGGCACGGTTGATAGCGACACGTTGGTAATAGCGTGGCTCCTTACCACTGCCATCGGTGTAGAAAGGTTGCTCAATTAGCTTAACGACAGCAGGCTCAACAAGGCCTTTCCATTGCTGATAAAGCAGCCAAAGATCGTTCAGGGATGGAAACTCGCTGAGAGAGAGCTCGCGCTCGCTGGGCTGCGTGAGACCAGTGCGATCGTGCAGCAGGAAGCCATCGCCATTGCTGCTGATGGCAAAGGGGGCATCTAACATCTCGGCGTAGACTAGTGCTTGCTGCATGCCGTGGCCGACCGAGAAGCGCGCTTGCTTGGCCTCGACTACCGCAATCGGTATGTTGGGCCGGGCGTACAAAACGAAGTCCGCGCGCTTAGGGCCACCTTTGGCATCGGGATTTTTAATGCGTGCCGCAAGCTTGCCGCGCACCATGACGCGACCGTCCGTGAGATTCACTTCCTCGCGAAACTGATGCTGCTGCCAGCCCGCCTGCACAATAGCAGGCGTGATGAACTTGGTGCAGATATCGCGCTCGCTGAGCTGGTGCTTGTCCATTCATTCCCCTGAAGTGTGGCAATCGGCATCTAATCTGTCGTGCGCATCGTCTTCGCCAGCTCCTCCCGCCCGCACCCATTCATCAACCTCGGAGAGCTGAAACTTCCACAGCCGACCGATCTTGTGTGCTGGCAAGCCCTTGCGCTCCCGCCAGCGATAAACGGTTTCCTTTACGACACCCAAATGCTTAGCGACATCGATTGCTGTGACCCACGGTTCAGAATTCATGGTGTTGGCGCTTTACATAAGATCTTAAAGTCGTTCAAAATTGTTATAAGTCTACCAGAATTAGCTATAGTCAACTACTGGATAGGCCAGAGAGGCGGCGCGGTGGAGTTGCAGTAGGCGCTGGCGGAAACAGAGGTGTAATGCGGCACGCTCAGCACTTGCTCTTTCATCATCCTTACCACGTCCAACTTTAGGTTTGAATCAAGTAGTCTACGTTTCTTTGTATTCATGCTTTAGCTCGAATAGGGATTTTCCTGCTACTACACAAATACGTTGTTTTGACCCGCTTATCCATCCATCTACTGACCAAGCATGATTCACACCCACCGGGGAAGTTGAACGCCTACTACGCACCCTAAATCGAGAAGTCAGATCAGGCCTGAACCAGTACGGATTTGAATAATCCCCCTCAACCCTTACGATCCTTAATCCTGTTTTTCAACGCCCTTAACTCAGCCTCGTCTTGCTCATCTGCTGCTTGTGCTTCTTGGGCTTTGCGGTGCTGGTCGTAGTTTAAAAATAACGGGGCAATCTGTTGCTCCATATGGGTGTGGCTATACTGGTGATTATTTCGCACTTGGCTCGTAGTTCGGCAGTTTACAAAAAGATCTGGACGATTGACTCATTTACTACAACAATAAACGCACGCATCAATCCAAAATATGCTGCGGTAATACCAATGGATACTTTGCTTGACGGAAAAACGATTGGGGTTAAAAAACTTAACTTAAATTTAATTTAACCTAGCAGATATCGCCAACCAACAACTGTCAAATCGGATCTAAACAGATCTAAACGGATCTAAATTAATACAACTAATATCAATTTCGTATCGATATGATGCAAAAACAATCTCATCTCCCTTTACTTGCCTCTTATGTCTTATCTGGATGCGCGCTGCTATTAGTTTTACAAAAAGGCTTAGTCGCAGCGCTTTTTGCTGGTTTACTAACTTATTCTTTGGTGCATTTGCTCGCACCGAGTTTAGGCAAACAAATTAGTGGACGACGCGCACGCGTCATTGCTGTTACCGGACTTGGTATATTGATTGTGGCGTTGCTGAGCTTGGCGAGTTGGGGGACGATTTCATTTTTTAGAAGCGATGCGGGTAGTGTTTCTTTTTTATTACAAAAGATGGCTGACATCATAGAAGCATCGCGTCATCAAATGCCGGAATGGCTAAAAGGGCATATTCCTGCCAGTGCAGATGCGTTGGGTGCGCTCATAATTGAATGGTTACGTGCACATGCTACTGAGGCTAAATTTCTTGGCCAAGAAGCAGGACGTACTATCGTTCATTTGATCGTAGGCATGATTATTGGCGCGATGGTGGCACTCCATGATGATGCGACGCAATCCCGCTACTTACCATTAGCAAATGCATTGCGCGGCCGCCTGCTTAATTTAAGTGACGCTTTCAGGCGTATTGTGTTTGCACAAGTACGGATTGCTGCGCTTAATGCAGTCATCACAGCGATATTTTTGTTAATCGCTTTGCCATGTGCTGGCATCCACTTACCTTTATCTAAAAGCTTGGTTGCGATTACCTTTTTTGCTGGTTTATTACCGGTAGTAGGAAATTTAATTTCCAATTCAGTGCTTGTGATTGTTGCTTTATCACACAGCTTGAATATCGCGTTGGTATCGCTTTTATTCATGATTGTGATTCATAAGCTGGAATATTTTGCCAATGCCAAAATTATTGGCACGCAAATCAATGCACGTGCATGGGAATTGCTGATCGCTATGTTAGTAATGGAATCAATCTTTGGCTTACCTGGCGTCGTTGCTGCGCCGGTGTTGTATGCGTATTTGAAAAAAGAATTGATGGATGCAGAATTGGTTTAAATCCTGCCTCCATCTTAATTTTTTGTTGATTTTTTTATTGATTATTTTTTGTTGACTGTAACAACTGCCTTTGCACGTTTTGCTAATAGCGTAAGAACTTTTTGACTCAAAGTCCCTTCATCTAATTTCGCATCTGCCAACAAAGATTTCGCTAATGATGGATAAAGAGTGATCTTTAGTTTAGATGTTGATCCCTCTTTAGCAATCCAAGGAGTTTTCAAGTCGATAATAAAAGGATGAGAGTAATTTAACTCGACTGGAGGAAGTGTGCCCGGTCTAGCCATACGGAAGCTAAATGGTAATGCTGGCAAACTAACGGGTTGCGTCACGGATGGTAAACGAGCCAAAGTAAGCCGCACCTTGCAATATGTTCCGAAAGCAATAGGTAGATTACCAATTTCGACCTCATGACTTTGGTCTAATGGCAAACGCTGTTTGACTTCCTTTGATGCGGGGCCATCAAATCTTTCTCGATGATTAGCCCAAGCGGATGACATGAATAAATCCGTTGTCTTTTCTAACACTGCTTGCAAAACATTGTGCTGCGGGTTTTGACTTTCATCTGAATAACCCAAAGAGGCAGTCGCTTTCATACATGGGATCATTTCAACCGCATAAACTCCCAACACATCTCCCTTTGAACCTAAATAAGCGGCTGGCACTGCCGCTTTAATCTGCAAATGTGTATGTGGTTGTTCCTGTGCTTGTACTTGCACTGATGAAAGTACAAACACAGAACATACTGATGCAAATAATCTGCCTTTAAGACATTTCATCATGAAAATATCACTGAGCCGTCTTAGTGCCAGAGTAACAAGCTAAGTAGTAAGGAAATTGTCGCGTTGCGTAATAAGCATAATTACCCTTAGCATCTTTCTTCCCATTACATTTATCCAAAGTACTACCGTTATATCCGGCCTCATACGTGTTTACATCAAACGCTGACTCAGTACCGTAAGAGCCCGTACCTGTGTATTTATAGCTGCTCTTAATTTCCTTTACTCCATTGACACACGATGTATCAGATGTGTCAGTACAAGCTTCATAAGGTGAAAGAATAGGAAATCCATCTAACGCGTAACCCAACACAACTCCAGGTGTCTTAGCTGGCAAGAATGTTGATGTTCCTCCTAGCGTATTTTGATTAAAGAAACACTCTGGGAAAGAATGGAAATGATACGTATCTACGTGACCACCACAGTAATTCAATAAGCCATTGAGGAAAGGATCGGCATAATTATCTGTTGGAGATTCTACTGGACCATAAATTTGCACGCCATTAATCAAAACAGCAACCGGACCTAATACATTTTTAAGACTAGTGGTAGTACTAGCTAATGTTGGATTTTGAGGAAACTTCCAAGTCACATTATTTACTTTAAATGCTACATCAGTACCATTTTTACCAGTTCCAATCGAGTCAAAATTGGGAACACCGTTACTAACAACACTAACAACTCCATTACTACAAGTTACTTTTACACTAGGCTTAAGGCTGGAATTACTATCCCAGTTAGTTTTGCCATCCAAATTCTTATCAATGTAATTTGTCTTAAGGCTGACATCAGGAAAATTACCGGCTTGAGCACATGTAACGGTATTTGTTGTTGTTGTGACAGTCGTTGCTGTTGTCGCTACTTCTGTAGAAGTCGTCGTTGTTTTAGGGGCGACAAGATTAACGGTAGGTAGGGTTGCGCCAGAAGCCAAAAAATTATTTCCTAGATTTGATGGAGTGGCAACGATACTGTTAATTTTATTCACAACCTGTGTGTACTCACTACCTGAAATTGGCAAACTAGGGGATGCTAGGGAATTGGTCGCAGAGGTTGCTAATCCTTTGGCTTGCGTTAATGCCGTACCAGTAGAACTTTTTGCAAGCTCTGCAAGAACTAAACCATATTTAACATCTGTACCAGAACCAGACAATTTACTATTGGTCGAAGAAACCGCTTTTGGTGCGGACAAAATATTGATTTGGTCTGCAGGAATGCCCACAGCTAATTGGGTCTTCGCTACTGCATTTGTTATGTTTGTATTGATGGTATCGGTAGTATTCCCACTAATGACGCCATTAGTAGATACGCCAGCAAACGCAGCAGCCATATTAGTAAGGGCTGTTACACCGTAGCTAGCACCTGTTGTCACAGCAGAGCTAGGTACGACTGATAACAGCGTATCTGTACTACCAAAAGGAAGATTAGTGCTGGATTTTTCATCAAAATAAGTAACTCCAGTACCACCGCTTACAGCTAAAGTCATTGGGCCTGAATAAGTACCTAAATTAAGCGTGGCTGAACCAGTCGTGTCTGTCTTAGAGCTAGTAATAGTAGAACCATCCGGTTTCATTGCTTTCACTGTAGCACCACTACTAAGGGCGCCTAACGCAGGTGTTACTGTGACAATATTTTGGCTATCACTTGTACTATTTACAACATCACTACTGATGCCACCACCACCTCCGCAAGAAACAATACCGAAGATAGTGCTAGTAAGAGCCAAACACTTAAAAACCGTCGTTAATTTTAATAATGGTTTAGTTTTCATGAGTTTTTCTTTCTATTAGAAAGTTTAGATATGCGTTACGAACCAAAAATTATACCTTTAACCATATTGGACAAAATAATGG
>JAGKXB010000046.1 GCA_021151485.1 Oxalobacteraceae bacterium
TGGATGCACTGGAACAGGAGTGGCCGCAGTTAACCTTTACCCTGATTGGCCAGGAAAACCTTAAAGCACTGAGCAATCACCCGCATGCCACCAAACAAAAGGTGTATTCATGAACGCTCCAGCAAAAGTAATGAACACCCAGCCGGATTTCCGGCTGCAAGCGCTCAGCGAAATAATTGAGGAGCTCGGCCATTACCTACCCAGTCAGCCTCCTTTGCACGCGTTCGTCCACCACAACACATTGCATCATTTCGAACACTTGCGTTTCGAGGATGCGGTCGTCAAAGCAGGAAAATTATTTGACGCAGAGCCCTACCTCAAGGAGTCGGAATACCATCAATTTCTGGACAAAAATCGTATCACTGCACAGGATATTGATACTTCGGTCACCGAATATTTATGGGAGTTCCCTTATCCCAACGACTCCGTTTTAAACTTGTCAACCAAAGAATTTTTTGTCCAACGCCTGCGAAAATTTATTCCAGTTCCTGAAGCGTCGACGATTGACTATTTAATTGATGAGCAAGGTCTATTGCAAAAACTCTCCCAACTGGTGTCAGCAGAACGTGCGGCGGAGCTTTCACGTATTGCAAGCCTTCATACAGGCGAATCATCCGTTCGCACAGCCATTCCGCAATTTTTGCACCAACTGTGGCAGACCTTCAAAGGATTAAATATTGACTTTATAGCAGAGGCTCCCAAACCAAAACGGTTACGCGATTATATTTTTGGCTTAACCAATAGCGATATGGATGAACTGGTACACCCCATTTTAATTAGAATGTCAGCCGCCTATTTAGACCAAGGTGTTGCTCACTGGGCGATGCCGAACCGCGAGCAGGGTTTACTACACTGCTTCAAAATGCTCTACAGCCAACCTTTAAGCGGACCAAACTTTTTACTGAAAAATCTGAAGCCATTGCTTGAAAGCACCGAGATCAAACAGGCCTCTGCCCTGGAAATTATCGACTGGGCATTAAAAAGGTTAAATATCAGCGCGAGCGAAGAATCCGAATTTTTGCTCCACACCTTACTCGCGCTGCGCGGCTGGGCAGGGATGATTCAACATTTTGAACAGCGACCCGACCGGGCTCCAGTGCAAGCCCTTAATGCACGCCTGAATGATTTTCTCGCAATACGTCTGCTATTAGAAATAGTTATCGGGGAGCAACTGCTCCAGCAACATTGTGAAATGCGGCTGGATTTCAATGAAGTAAAATTGCGTTATTTAGCCCAATTGGATAACAAATACGAAACCCGGAATCGCAAAACCAAAATTATTTACGAAGCATTTATTGCGGCGCAATTCATGCCGGTATCGGCCCAGTTGCTGTTCGACTACGACTCAGCACTTGCCTGGGTTAAACATATTCACTATCTCGATGATACGCTACGCAGACGCTTGTTACATTTAGCGTTTGAAGGGTACCACCGGGATCAAACGCTTAGCGCATTACAAATACACAGCAAGGCAGTACTGCCGACTATCGCCCCGCAACGCAACCCTATAGTACAAGCTGTTTTTTGTATCGATGATCGAGAAGAGTCAGTCCGCCGGCATATCGAAGAAATATTGCCCAATAGCGAGACTCTTGGCTTTGCCGGATTTTTTGGTGCGGCAATTCAATACCAGGGAATGCACGACATTCGTTCCAAACCCCTCTGCCCGGTAGTCATCAAGCCCAAACATTTTATTCAGGAAGTCGCTGAAAATGCACGCGCACATACAAGTTATAAATTCAAGCAAAAAAAAATCGGCCAACTGAAATATCATCGCGATGTTTCAAGCAAGACGTTAACCCGCGGTTCAATCTACACCGCCCTGCTCGGTTGGTTCAGTATAGTTCCGTTGATTTTGCGTAGTGTCTCTCCCAGTCTCTACATCAAAATTGAGCATTTACTTCATGCATCAGTGGGCGACTCCCCCAAAAGTCGCCTGATCATCGAAAGCGAACATGAGCATGAAGAGCCGTTAAAAGCGGGTTACTCAGTGAAAGAAATGAGCGACATAGTTGAAACGACCCTAAAGACGCTTAATATTCTTCACAACATTAGTAACCTGGTGTTTTTCGTGGGGCACGGCTCCTGCAGCCTCAACAATCCCCACGAGGCGGCTCACGATTGCGGCGCTACAGGTGGTGGACGTGGTGGCCCGAATGCTAGAACCTTTGCCGCTATGGCCAACCATCCTCTGGTACGCCAAACCCTGGCGCTGCGCGGATTCGCTATTCCAGAAACGAGCTGGTTTATTGGTGCCTACCACAATACCTGTGACGACTCGTTTACTTACTATGATGAAGATTTGCTGCCAGAAACATTGCGTGAACAATACCAGCAAGTTAAATCAGCGTTTGATCAAGCGAGTATGCTTGATGCCCATGAACGTTGCCGGCGCTTTGAAACTACCCCGAGCAACATTTCCGCCAACGAAGCACTTGAATATGCGCAAATTCATTCAAATGATCTGGCAGAGCCCAGGCCTGAATACGGTCACGCCACCAATTCCATTTGTATAGTTGGCCGCAGGGCACGCAGTCGCGGACTGTTTCTGGATCGCCGTGCATTTCTTGTATCCTACGATCCAACTGCGGATGCCACCGGACAAATATTGAAAAATTTACTGCTGGCAGTTGGCCCTGTGGGAGCCGGTATTAATCTCGAATACTATTTTAGTTTTGTCGACCCGGTTAAATATGGATGCGGCACCAAACTACCTCACAACATCTCAGGATTGGTCGGGGTAATGGACGGCCATGCAACCGACCTGCGAACTGGATTGCCTTGGCAAATGGTAGAAATTCATGAGCCTGTGAGATTGTTGGTTGTGGTAGAGAGCACGCCAGAACAGCTGGAACAAATTCTCAATAGTACGCCAAGCCTGGTTCCCCTCGTCTTGAATCGGTGGATTCAAATAGCGGCTCTGGACCCCCATTCTGACCAGTGCTTTATGTTCACTCCACGCGGTTTTGTGCCCCATACACCGACCACGGAAAAACTGGAAGCACATCAAAGCTCTGCCCACTATTATCGTGAATCCAGGGAATTTTTAGCACCTACACAAATCTTCGCAGCCATGCAAACCGAGTCCAACCTATGAACCACCTTTTAATTATTGCATTTTTGCTCCCGTTCTTTAGTAGCTTGCTACTCGGGTTGCTAATGATGTTTAAGCAATATCAAATTGAAATTTTCTACTCCAAGTTAACTTACTGCATATTCGCGCTGAATATTTTGCTATTTATGGCAATTTTTGTCGCTAGCTTGTCCCCTGGAATACAAGCCGCCGTCTCACACACAGAGGAATTGTCCAACCATTTACAACTAGGCCCTATTGCCATTCTGGCGGACACCTACTCAAGTATTTTGGTCATCTTCTATTGCTTATTGATATTGCTCATTTCGATTTTTTCGCGCCGCTATCTTCATAAAGACCCCGGCTATTTTCGTTTTTATTTCTTTTTGAATTTATTTGGCGCTGGCGTACAAACGACGTTAATAGCAGGCAATCTCAGTTTAATGATGATCGGCTGGGAAGCAGTAGGTGTTGCATCGGCTATGCTGATTTCATTTTTCTTTGAACGTTCTAAACCAGTCGAGCATGGATTACGCGCATTCTTTACATATCGAATTTGCGATCTCGGGTTCGTTATCGCTTTTATGCTATTGCACACAGCCAATCTACCTACTTCCTTTAATTTTGGATTTAGCGAACTTTGGCAAACCTTGCCCAGCCCCAATAACAGTGGAACCGCATTACTCATTGGTTTGGCATTAGTATTTGCTGCATCAGGAAAATCCGCACAACTTCCATTTTCTGGCTGGTTACCAAGAGCGATGGAAGGCCCAACACCTTCCTCTGCTATTTTTTATGGTGCGATTTCGGTTCACCTGGGTGCATTTTTACTATTACGTTGCGCTCCGCTCATCGAACAATCTCTTTTACTAAAGGGAGCTATTCTGACAATTGCTATTGCGACTGCAATACACAGTACCTTATCCGGCAGGGTACAAACTGATATTAAAAGTTCGCTTGCCTACGCCTCATTAACCCAAGTCAGCGTAATTTGGATAGAAATAGCGCTCGGGTTTCATACACTTGCGATTGTTCACATGATCGGACATGGCGCACTAAGAAGCTTGCAGATCCTCAAATCGCCCAGCGCGCTACACGAGCATCAACATCTGGAGGAAGCATTAGGAACACAAATTCCATCTAAAGCACAACATCTGGAAAAGCTAATCCCTGGATCATTACAACTCTGGTTATATCGCCACAGTCTTGATCGCGGATTTGCAGATGCAATTATATTTAGTTGGATTTTCAGTCCAATGAAACGTTTTCTCAACCGTATCGAGCGCGCTGACCAGAAATGGGTCAACATGATTAACAGAACACCAAACCCTGGAAGCAAATAACATGATTCTTTTACTTCATCTGGTAATGGGCGTTGCAATGGCAATCGGGGCATTTTCTATTCATAAAAAGGCCCCGACAATAAAAGCCAAAAAAATTACCACCCGAATCGGCTGGCTGTTGGTTTTTATCGCAGCAACGACGAGCATAGTCCAATGCATTAAATACCCAACTGGCGTTGAGCCAATCGGCGACTTTTTACTGGTTAACGGAAATATTCCTTGGCTGGAATTATTTCTAAGCTTGGGTCTACTAATCGCTGTGTCATTTGCTTCCATCAAGGACCACACAACAACCACGTTTAAAGCAATCCTATCTTTTACTGCCCTGGTAAATATTTCATTTTCAATTAACCATTGGATCGCTCCCGTATTAGGCTGTGCACTGGCAACTGTTTACGCATCTGCTTTCTATCGGCGCGCAGAAAAAAGCCAATCGACGATTTTTTCGATTTACCAACTTGGTGGTTTAGGGATTTTTTCGCTTGGATTATTTTTATTAGAATGTACTGAGTTCCAGCAATCGGGCATGGGGCTAATTGCATTAGCTATCGCTATTCGTCAAGGACTATTCCCCTTTAGCAGTGCCCAGATCCAGTTTCTGAATAATGCGCCTTTTGGTTTTGGCTTTTTATACAGTAGCTTACACCTTGGTATTCTCGGATTTTTAGCAACGCGGTCAATTGACTGGAATGACACCGGTTTAACCATCATAGCCGCCAGTGCTTGCATCACCAGCTTAGGTGCTGCGCTATTAGGATTAAACCAAAAGGATGGAAAACTTTCTGTAAGCTATTTAATGCTTAGCCAATCGGGCTTTATGACCTTCGCTTGGGCAATTAATCAAGGCCAATTATCATCTGATCTGTTAATTATGTGGTATAGCACCGCCATCGCCACTCTTGGATTCGCAGGCATATTGCACAGTCTGGCCGCACGTCGAGGAAATCTCTCCTTAACCAGCGCGAATGGCAACTACGCGCACACACCGAAAATGGCAAGCTACAGCCTATTGATGGGCTTGGCCAGCGCGGGATTTCCTTTAACACTGGGTTTTTCTGCCATAGAAGAAATTTTTTTGAGCAGCTTTGCTACCGCCCCTTGGCTGACAACCATTGTGGCGTTGGCAGTATCGATTAACAGCATTAATGTCATGCGTTTGTTCTTTATGCTGTTTACCGGGCGACGAAAAAACCTCTATGAACCGGATTTAACTTCACAAGAAAACTGGGCCGCCGCATTGAACACCCTTGTTCTGTTTGCTGGAGCATTGGTGCCCTATTCTCTGATCGCTACGCTTAACTAAACTCACCAGGCCCCGTGCAATGACGGGGCCAAACGATCAGCCGTTGCTTGCTCATAATCCCTCCACAGCTCCCAAGTCTTTTTTGGTAACTCGCGCAAGCTAAACGCTATACTTTTCAACTAACCGTTTATGCTGCCATTACCCAACCTATCAATTAACAACTGCCGCACTTCTTTTTGCTCAAAAAACGACGTATGGAAAACATGTTGTTTTTCTTGAATTCCAAATTCAGGTCCTGATGTAATAGCAATTGTTGAAATTACACCATCATCAAATATTCCGGCCCCATCATAAGGAACTACGCCATCATTTCTTGCTCCTTTGAATACAAATTTATCCAGTCCAATATTATCAAGCATATCCAGCAACACTCCATCGGGCTCATAGTTGGAACGTGTGTAAATATATTCACAGCCTTTTTGATTGATGGGCATATTTAATTCTTTGAATATAGGGGATTTGGTGGACATGCACTGAATACCAGGAAACGACTTTACACCGTACTCAACCGCTTTTAATAAAGATGTAACTAACTGCAGTGGGAAATAGGTGTTAGTAACACTGCTTAACGCGGAGAAGGTATTTACCAAAGCCTCAATTTTATCAGGATCTGCCAACGGAGAACCCTGGCAGGCACCGGCAACAAAGATGACTTTACCCACGTTGATTTTTCTGGCATCCAGAACGCCATCAAATGTAGAGTGCTCGAGTAACGAGCGCACCACGCCTGCCCCTCGACTGTGACATACGATATCAAGGCTACAATCATTAGGCAGCAATTTAAGCAAATCTTCCGCGTTCTGAACCACATCCTTAGCAACAGTCCAGTGGTCGAAACAGATAATCCTAGAGTAATGCGGAGAAATTTTCCCTAGCAAATTATCGCCCCAACGATCAAGCAGCAACTCTTTGAAAGCACCCTTGGCAGAACTGAAAATGCCATGAACAAGCAGTAAATATTTGGCACCAGATGGAAGGGCTTGAGGGTGTTCCACTAGCTCACCAATTGTTTTACCGATAGGACTATCCAACAATTTCATTTGATATAACTTCGCGGGCACCTTCTTGCCAAAAGCCAAGTCTTCAACATGTTTGGCAAGGTAACCCGACAAATTATTGACAATAAAATCTTTAACTTTATCTACTACTTTGTGCTTAATAATTCGAACAACTGCAGCAATACCATCCGTTATAAAGCCACCACGAGAGCGCTTAGCAACTTGTGGCGGCATTAAATTTAAATTAAATACTGTGCCTCCCGTCTTCCCAGGCTTAGCCTTATGCCAAAAAAATACACCGTTAACCTCAACAATTACTACAACAAATTCGTTATCACCGGAATCTACATGAAGCTGAACTTTGATGCCAGTATCCGTGTTTGCATCTGCGGCAAGCAATTCCAAGGCGCCAGCTTCTTCGAACCCATCACTCTTTAACGATTTGGCGACTGACTTGGCATCAGCATAAATATCATGGGCAAAATATCCCCTGCCTTGGTCAGCCTGCTTCTCAAGGGGAGCTACTTCGCTATTAATTTTCAGATTGTGGGTTTCAGAATAGATTTCAACTTTGCACGTTTTAAGCGCAATTGATTTCCTGGTTTTACAATTCACCTCAGCAGGTTCTGTAAGAGGCGTTACGCCCATCTCTTTATATCGATTACCCCGTCGCGCCATGCGCGCTTTATTTTTCCGATTGCGTCGGTATTCTGCCCAGCCAAGTTGCTGTTCCGCTGGAATACTCATCCTTACAGGATCAATCCCAAACGCTGTCTCATGTTCATTTTTAGCAGGATCAAAAAATCCGACATACCCGCCGGGATTAATTCCAAAGGAAGGAAGTGTTTGAAGCCCCAGCAAACCAGGCACTTGATACTGACTACCCAAGAAATCATTGCGGCTACCTGGTTCGGCAGATTCAGTAAAATATAGCGGCAAAACAAAGTTTGAAACCTCAACACCGTCTATTTCATAAGTTTCATCCTGCACGGCATCACACATCTCATGCCAATGATAAACTTTACGGCGCTTATCTCTGGGATGCGGACCTCGCACCAATGTATTCGCCCGACTATCGCCCAGCAATTCCAATACTTCATGTGAAAAAGTTACCGTCCAGTTTTCATATAGCTCCGCAGCTATATCAGCAAATACGAATCCATAAGGAATACCTTTAAAATTAGCGTCATGGTAACCCAAGGCATTTTGCACATCGGACTTATCCCAAATATAAATAATGGCATCTCCCAACATATCGATCGGCTTATCAATATCTGGACGATTAACCGAACACCCCTCCAATCTAAGCGTTGCGCCAATATGCCAGTAGGGCTTGAAATCTTCATTGATTTGGCGATTGATTGCACGAATTGCAGTAATAATTTCAAAATCAGACAGCAACCCATGAGACATATTAATGACAGATATACGCATGGTAATTATTCCCTCATTAGATTCAGCACCAAAATCAAACTGGTAGATTCATTTAATCGGAAAACAGCCCAAATATACTCGACGCTTTTAGTCCATAAGATAGATTCAGTGCAATTGTGTCCGGCCCCTTGCCGCCATCAACTATTAACCCAAGAAAAACTGGTTGATTATCAAACAGGCGATAATTGAAACTGGCAAGCTGACGCTCTGTTTTCTTTGCCGTTCCAGCAAAGTCTTCATTTTTACCTGTGCCGACACTTAGAATAAATTTTGGCAATCCATTTTTATATGGCTTATCTACCAGTTTAAAATCCAGCTCTTCATTATATTGATTCAATAGCAATCGATAAGTGAAGGGATAACCCGGTTGCGTAGCAAAGGGTAATGCGATCATATTCCATCTCCTACCCGGTAAGCTTTTGCAGCATCCAGGCAGATTTTTATCACTTGAAATCAACGATCGAAGGAAAAACCGATACTAAACGCAGCCCAGGTTTTTCCATTATCAACATACGAAGCAGAATCACTTACACGATCCTTACCCAATACAAAACCCAACTGAAAAGAATCCTTTACCTCACCGATAACGCCTAGACCATAACTAAAACCTGCCAAATTTTGAGTATTTTGTTTGCCATCTACCTCTTCGGCCACTTGAATAGTTGAGGCACCCGCAAACACGACCCCTTTTAATTCAAACCCAAAAGAATTCCGATCAAGCCTATATCCAACGTATGGCCCTACAGATGCACCGCCATTGAACTCTTTCGAACCATCAAAATGATATTTGTAGGGAACAAACAAGGCTCCATAGGTGAATCCATATCGATTAGGCGCTGCATTTTGAATTACAGCAGCAGGCACCCTCACCGCCAAACCGCTTATTTTTCTCTTATCCTTCAAATTTTCATTATCAAAGCCACAATCAACTGCCGACAAAAACATAAACTGTTTGGCGATGACTGCATCTACATAGCCAGCTGTTCCATCGGTAAGCGCTCTTAATTTGGTTTTAGGTGGAATACATATCTTATTGTCACTCTCCTTCACGCCAGTGTCTTCGTATAAAATCCGTTTCACATTGAGTGCAACTGGAAAAGTTAAGGCATCGCCTTTATAGATATTTTTATCATTTACGGTTTTTGCAGGTTCCGCAGCATTGGCACTCGATGCTGTTGATGACTGGGCACTTTGAGCGCCCTTTGAAGCTTGAATACTCGATGCAACAGAAGACTGCGAACTTTGCGCAGCAGTAAGATCCGCAATAAAAAGTAATAATACAATCGCCAGTATGTTTCCATGTACACGCATAAGCATTTCCCCTATCCAAGTAATTAATTAGGATTAAACTTATCTTTCTACACAAAAATATTAACCCCCCATATGGGGGGT
>JAGKXB010000073.1 GCA_021151485.1 Oxalobacteraceae bacterium
GTAAGCGTCCAATCAACTCCACATATCCACGGTAGCCGTTAATCATTAGCCTACTCATTTTTCACACAGAGGAATGATGATGGCCAGATTAACGCAAGACCAATGGCGAGCATTGATTGATGAGCACGCCGCTTCAGGACAAACCGCCATGGCATTTTGTGCCGAGCGCGGCATTGATAATAAATATTTCAGCACAAGGAAGTCACAGCTCTCTAAACCTTCAAACACAAGTGGCTTTGTTGCGGTAACGACCAAGCCCACCGAAAGCCAAAGCATTCAACTCATCGCCGGTGCCGTTCAGCTGCGTATTCCAACCGGCGTATCGGCGCAGTGGTTGGCGGATTTTATCAAGGCTCTGGTGTGATGTGCTGCTTTGTCGATCCACCCGCAATTTTTCTGTACAAGGATGCCATCGACTTTCGAAAATCCATCAATGGGCTTGTGGTGGTAATAGAGCAGGAACTGGGGCGCTCGGCATTTGACTCTGCGCTTTACGTGTTTTGCAATCGCACACGCGATAAGTTAAAAATTCTCTATTGGGATAGCACGGGCTTTGCACTGTGGTACAAACGGTTGGAAAAAGCCCGCTTTAAGTGGCCGACCCACCTCAACAGCACAACACTCTCGCTCGACGAGCAGCAATTGCAGTGGTTACTTAATGGCTATGATGTGATTGGCCATCAACCGGTATTTTTTCAGCGCGCGAGTTGAAACACTTTTTAGGTGGCCGTGGTAAAATCCGGCCATGACTGATACACAAAAAATCCTTGAAGAAAATAAAAACCTGAAAGAAAAGATTCTCCGGTTACAACAAGAGAATGATTTCTTTCGGGAAAAATTCAAGCTGGCCCAACACAAGCAATTTGGTGTGTCCTCCGAAAAATCGCCCGACCAACTCGACTGGTTATTTAACGAAGCAGAAACGATTGAGGATGTAGCATTAACAGAAAAGGAAACTGCTTTAGCGACGGACGATACAGAAGTGACCGCACAAGTCTCCACCAAAAAGAAAAGCGGTCGCAAGCCATTACCAAAAGACCTGCCGCGCGAAACCCGCATTATTGATGTAGCGGCGGCCGATAAAGTGTGCCCTTGCTGCAATGGTGATTTACACCGCATCGGCGAAGAAAAAAGCGAACAGCTGGAATATATTCCTGCCAGTCTCAAAGTGATTGAAACCCTGCGCCCCAAATATGCCTGTCGTCAGTGCGAAAAAAACAATTCGACTACGCCAATTATTATCGCCCCTGTGCCCGCAAGCCCTATCCCGAAAAGTATGGCCACACCCAGCTTGCTCGCACACATTATTAGCAACAAATACCAATTTGCGTTGCCGCTCTATCGCCAGGAAATGGTGTTCCAGCAATTGAACATCGATCTTAATCGCAAGACCCTGTCCAATTGGATGATGCGCAGCGCCGCTGTGCTAGAGTCACTGCTATTGCGATTAAAAACAAAGCAACTGGCGCAGCAGGTGCTTCACGCTGATGAGACACCGGTCATTGTTATTGCCGATGAGAATCAGAAAAGCTACATGTGGGTCTACTGTAGTGGAGGCGATTCCCCTGATCCCAATAGCACTCTTAAAAATTGCATGGCGCACGTGCGACGAAAATTTATTGAGGCGCAAAAGGTACAAGTTAAAGGTAAAGTTGGCCGCGCCGATTGGGCAGTGGCGCACATTCAAAAACTGTATCGCGTCGAAGCGCAGCTCGCAGGCAAAACGTTTGAGGAGAAATACACACTGCGACAACAATACACCGTGTCGTTACTCACTGAATTTAAAACCTGGCTTGATAAATCTGCGCAGCAGGTTGCCCCTAAAACCACGTTGGGTATGGCGGTCGCTTACACCTTGCGGCAATGGGGAAAACTCACCACGTACACGCAGCACGGTCAGCTCAGTATCGACAACAATCGCGCGGAGCGCGCCATAAAACCCTTTGTGATTGGCCGAAAAAATTGGCTCTTTAGCAACACCGCCAGCGGTGCAAAAGCCAGTGCAATTTTATATTCGGTTATCGAAACGGCGAAAGCGAATGGATTGAATCCGGTGAAGTATGTTGAACTGCTGTTAACGGAAATCCCAAGGCGCAATTCAGGTGATGACCTTGAGAACCTGATGCCTTGGGTGGTGAAGCTGGGTGTGGATGATTAGACGCTTAC